>JAFXFS010000013.1 GCA_017513445.1 Bacteroidales bacterium
AAGTACATACGCTACTACAATAATGATAGAATCAAACTGAGGCTAAATGGAAAAAGCCCGGTGCAATACCGAGCTCTGTTCCAATCTAAGTCAGCCTCTTAATAATGTTAAACCGTCCAACTTTCGGGGGTCACATCATTTTTGTCATCCCCTAAAATATATAAGAGAGAATAAAATATTATTCGTCTTTTTCTTCCTCTTCGTAAGCTTTAAGAAGTTTGTCTTGTACATCCATAGGAACTTGTTGATAGTCAGCGAATTCCATTGTAAATGTAGCACGACCAGAAGTTAGTGAACTCAAAGTTGTAGAGTATTTGTAAAGTTCAGCTAGTGGAACACGAGCTTTAAGAACTTCGAAGCCCTTAGTTGAACTCATACCTTCAATCATTGCACGACGGTTTTGAAGGTCACTCATAACATCACCCATATATTCACCTGGAACAAGAACTTCAACATTGTAAACAGGTTCCATAATCTTCGGACCAGCTTTCTTGAAGGCATCTTTAAATGCATTTCTTGAAGCAAGGATGAATGAGATTTCATTTGAATCTACCGGGTGCATCTTACCATCATATACATAAACTCTGATGTCACGAGCATAAGAACCTGTAAGTGGACCCTCTTCCATCTTCTGCATCAAACCTTTCTTAATAGCAGGCATAAATCCAGCGTCAATTGCACCACCAACGATACAGTTGTAGAACTCTAATTTACCACCCCATTCAAGTGGAGTTTCCTCTTTACCTTTGATATTAAGAACAAGCTCCCTACCTTCAACTTTGAAACGGTTAGTTGGTTCAACACCCTCAACGATAGGTTCGATAAGCAAGTGAACTTCACCAAATTGACCTGCACCACCTGATTGTTTTCTGTGACGGTAACTTGCAGTAGCAACTTTAGTAATAGTTTCACGGTAAGGAATTCTTGGTGAGAATAGATCAACTTCGATCTTATTGTCATTATTTAGGTGCCATTTCAAGATATTGATGTGTTGTTCACCCATACCATTGATAATGGTTTGTTTAAGTTCTTTTGAATACTCAACTCTGAGAGTTGGGTCTTCAGCATTTGCGCGGTTAAGAATTTCACCCAATTTTTCGTTATCCTTCTCAACTTTAGCTTTAATTGCTGTGCGATATTTTGCAGGAGGGAATACGATAGGTTTAACAACTAGGTCTGAGCCAGGTTGAGCCAAAGTTTGGTTAGTCTTAACTGCTTTAAGTTTAACTGTACAACCAAGGTCACCAGCTACGATTTCAGAGATTTTCTCTTTCTTCTTACCAGCAACTGCATAAATAGCTGAGATACGCTCTTTGTTTCCAGTTTCTGGGTTAACAACGTCTTGACCTTCAGATAGTTTACCACTGATTACTTTGAAGTAAGAAACTTCACCCAAGTGTTGTTCAACACCTGTTTTGTAGATAAAGATAGTTGTTGGACCATTAGGATCGCAAACGATATCTTTATCGTCAGTGCTTTTAACTACGCCATTTTCTGGAGATGGAGCAACATTGATGATAAATTCCATCAAACGTTTTGTTCCGATATCTTTTTTAGCTGAAAGACAGAATACTGGGTAAAGGTCACCATTCAAGAAACCGATATTAAGACCTTTGTTGATTTCCTCTTCAGTAAGTTCGCCCTCTTCAAAGAATTTTTCCATAAGTGCTTCGTCGTTGGCTGCAGCCATTTCAACAAGAGCAGCTTTCATCTCTTCAGCTTGGTCTAGAAGGTTTGCAGGGATTTCCAACTCTTCGCGAGTACCATTTTCATCTTTGAAGCGGTAAAGTTTCATTTTCAAAATGTCAACAAAACTATCGAAACCAGATCCAACATTTACAGGGAATTGAATAATGGTTGGTTTGCTACCCATTGCTTGTTTTAGAGAATCCATAGTGTTATCCCAATCAGCTTTTTCAGCGTCCAATTGGTTTACACCAATGATAAGAGGTTTTTTATGCTCTTCTGCGTAACGTGTGAAAATTTCAGTACCAACTTCTACACCTTGAGTAGCATTAACAAGCATTACACCTGAATCACAAACTTTGAATGCAGAAATTACTCCACCAACGAAATCATCAGCACCCGGAGTGTCAATAATGTTAAGTTTATTATCCATAAACTCAGCATATAGAGGTGTTGAATAGATTGAGCGTTGATAAATTTGTTCAACTTCTGTGTTGTCGGAAATAGTGTTTTTAGCTTCAATAGTTCCTCTACGGTCAATAACTTTGCCTTCGAACATCATAGTTTCGGCAAGAGTTGTTTTACCAGACTTTGAACTACCAAGCAAAACGACATTTCTAATGTTTTTTGTGGTGTAAGTCTTCATTATTTTATAAGTATTTATTTATTGATAATTCCTTTATCCTACAAAGATATATTTTTTTTTCAAAATATACGATTATGTGACTTTTATTTTATAATTGAAATAGTGGAAAATGGCAGACTTTGAAACATTTCGGCGTATATTTGCATAATTATGAAAGAGATGTTGTTGCAATATTATAGTGAAAACCTTATTGAGGCAGGGTGTGATGAGGCGGGAAGAGGGCCTTTGGCGGGTCCTGTTTATGCTGCTGCAGTAATCTTGCCGAGGAGTTTTAATCACCCTCTATTAAATGACTCTAAGCAACTTACACAGAAGCAGAGATATGAAGCCCGTGAAATAATAGAGAGAGAGGCAATTTCGTTCAGTGTGGTGAGTGTTTCTGAGGAAGAGATAGATTCTCTCAATATTTTAAAGGCATCTGTCTTGGGGATGCACAGAGCATTGGATGGATTGACTATAGCACCCGAGTTGATTTTGGTTGATGGAAATAAATTTTTCCCATATAAGCGTCATAGTTCTGCCAATAGCTCCTTTTTTACTCCGGCAGTAACAGCTGTTTCTTCAAAAAACAGAGGGTATGTGATGTCACATAATGGTGATAATCAGGGTGTTATAGCGCATCAATGTGTTGTAAAAGGAGATTCCAAATATACATCTATCGCAGCTGCATCAATTTTAGCCAAGACCTATCGGGATGATTTTATGATTAAAATAGCTCAGGAGTATCCGCAGTATGGTTGGGATGTTAATATGGGATATCCAACGGCAGCACATCGTGAGGCAATAGCAAAATTTGGAGTAACTCCATATCACAGGAGGAGTTTTCAGTTACTTCCTCAACAGGAGTTGTTTTAAATTATTATATTTGTAGCAGAAAGATTTATTAAAAATAAAAGTTATGAGGAAAATTTCGGCGATTCTTGTTGCGGCGTTAGTCGCAATCTCTCCATTAAAAGCGGACGAGGGAATGTGGTTGTTGCCACTTTTGGAAAAAATGAATATCAAAACTATGCAAGAGATGGGTTGTAAACTCTCTGCAGAGGATATTTATAGTGTAAATCATTCAAGTCTCAAGGATGCAGTTGTGCATTTTGGTGGAGGCTGTACAGCGGAGGTTATCTCTCCAAATGGATTGCTTGTAACAAACCACCACTGTGGCTATGGCGCTATTCAACAATTAAGTAGCGTTGAACACAACTACCTTGAAGATGGTTATTGGGCAATGAACTTAGAAGAGGAGTTACCTGCAAAAGGATTGACCGTAACATTCCTTGAGAGCTTTACAGATGTAACAAAAGCTATTGAAAAGGGTGTAAAAAAGGCGAAAAATGCACAAGAGAGAGATAGTCTATACCAAGTTACTGTAAAAAAACTTACTGATAAAGTTGAAAAAGGTAATAAGTATGTAACCGCAAGAGTGTATTCAATGTATAGTGGAAATGCTTACTATCTAGTTGTAAGTAAGACATTTAAGGATATTCGCTTTGTAGGAGCACCTCCTTCATCAATTGGTAAATTTGGTGCTGACACTGACAACTGGGTATGGCCTCGTCACACTTGCGACTTCTCTATGTTTAGAATATATGCAGATAAAGATAATAACCCTGCAGAATACTCAGAGGATAATGTTCCATATCAAGCAAAGAGACACTTAACAATCTCATTGAAGGGAGTTGAACCAAATGATTTTACAATGATTATTGGTTATCCAGGTAGAACTAACAGATATATGACACAATCTGAGGTTGAGGAGCAAATTATGAAGAATGAGATTGCTATCCACGCTCGTGGTGTTCGTCAAGATGTTCTAATGGAAGATATGTTGGCAGATCCTAAGATTAAAATTCAATATGCAAGTAAATATAGTGGCTCTTCAAATGGTTGGAAAAAGTATATCGGTATGAATGAAACATTTGAGAAATTAAATGTTCCTGAACGTAGAGCTCAACAAGAGGCAGAGTTTACTGAATGGTACAAGGAGAGCAAAAAACGTACAGCTCGATATGAAAACACATTAGCGAAGATTGATGGTGTTGTTGAGGATAGAGCAGACCTTTTGTATGACTACACATATATAGCAGAAACTGTCTCAAGAATTGAGTTGGTAAGTGTAGCTTTAAGTGCTGCCAGAAGTGGTAGATCATTGGAGCAATTCTATAAAAACTACTCACTATCTACAGATATCAAAGTGGCAAAAGCTATGATTAAGATATTGAAAGAGAAAGTAGCTGCAGATGCTCTTCCATCATTCGTTAAGGAGATTGATGAAAAATTTGGTGGTGATGTTGATGCATATGTGGATAATCTATATGCAACTTCAAAATTTACAACTTTAGAGGGTGCTCAAGCTGCTATTAAGGATGGTTCTGTAGAAGAGGATCCTGCTTATAAGATTGGAGAGTCAATCAGTGCATCTATTCTACCTTATGTTAATTGTTTGTCAGAAAACAGAGAGCGTTTCAATGAGGGCAAAAAAGAGTACACAAAAGCACTTCTTGAAATGAAAGATGGCGCTGCAATCTATCCTGATGCAAACTCAACAATGCGTTTGACATATGGTCAAGTGCTTCCATACTCTCCAAAAGATGCGGTTGTATATAACTACTATACAACTCTTGAGGGAGTAATGGAAAAAGAGGATCCAAATAACTGGGAATTTGTTGTTCCTGAAAAATTGAAAGAGCTTTATGCTGCGAAAGATTATGGCCAATATGCAATGCCAAATGGAGAGATGCCTGCTTGTTTCATCACAAATGGAGATATTACAGGCGGCAACTCTGGTTCACCTGTTTTGAATGATAAGGGCGAGCTAATCGGTCTTGCTTTTGATGGAAACTGGGAGGCAATGTCAGGTGATATCATCTTCGAGCCATCACTACAACGTTGTATTAATGTAGATATCAGATATGTACTATTTATCGTTGATAAATTTGGAGGAGCTGGATATCTATTGGATGAAATGACAATTGTTCGTTAATATAAATAGATAAAAATGATAAAGGCATACTCCGTTGAAAAGTCATTTGGTACGCTAAAAGTGCTTAAGTCCTTGGATTTCGCTGTGGCGAAAGGCGAGGTTGTAAGTATAGTAGGTGCAAGTGGAGCCGGAAAGTCCACACTTTTACAAATTATTGGTTCGTTACTTCCACTGGATAGCGGTCAAGTCATAGTAGATGGAGTTGATATCTTTACATTAAACGAAATAGAATTAGCAAAATTCAGGAATCAGAAGATGGGGTTTGTTTTTCAATTCCACCATCTTCTTCCTGAGTTTACTGCTATTGAGAATGTTATGATTCCTGCTCTTATTGCCAAGACAAAAAAGAGAGATGCATATAAGAGGGCAAAAGATTTGCTTCAGGAGATTGGTCTGGGAGAGAGATTGAATCATAAACCGTCAGAGTTATCGGGTGGTGAGCAGCAGCGTGTTGCTATTGCCAGAGCCCTGATTAATAGTCCATCAGTACTATTTGCTGATGAGCCTTCTGGCAATCTTGATAGTAAAACAAAAGAGGAAATTCATAAATTATTCTTCTCATTAAGAGACAAATATGGCATTACGGTAGTGATTGTAACTCACGATAAGGATTTGGCTGTAATGTCAGACAGAGTTTTGGAGATGAAGGATGGTCAATTTATTTAGATATGTCCTTTAGGTTCAAGCAATTTAGTATTGAGGATGACTGTTCAACAATGAAAGTTGGAACAGATTCTGTGCTTTTAGGGTGTTGGATGAGCATTGATAAAAACTCAACATCATATCTTGAAGTAGGTGTAGGATGTGGAGTTATCTCACTGATTGTAGCGCAACGTACGCCGGAAGTTGCAAATATCCTCGCTCTTGATATCGATTCAGAGAGTGTTGTTGAGGCAAATCGAAACTTCCAAAATTCAAGTTGGAGTGATAAGTTATCAGCAGTACATATATCTTTTCAAGAGTTTGCATCAAAGCACTCTGAAGATGTAAAACTTGACTCTATCTTTACGAATCCTCCATACTTTACAAATTCACTAAAAGCCCCAAAAGAGAGGAGATCCGGGGCTCGTCATAACGACTTTTTACCTTTTATAGATATTTTAAAAGGGGCTAAATCTCTTTTGAAAACTAACGGAACGCTATCTCTTATTCTTCCCGTTCAAGATGCTCTTATTTTTAAGAAACTTGCTGATAATGAGGGATTTGACTTGGTTAGAGATTGTCTTGTCTCGACAAAAGATGGGGAAGATCCAACACGCGAAATGATGGAGTTTAAGGTGGTGTGTGGAGATAAAAATTACCCTTTCCAGCAAGAGTATCTTACGATAACAAAAGAAAGCGACTTTACTCAAGAGTATAAGTCGCTTACAAGGGATTTTTATCTAAAATTCTAATTAGAAACACTTAATCTTTCTTTTTAGGATGCTCTTTCTTCCAAACCTGGTGGAATAATTTCCATCTAAATTCATCCTCAGCAATATATAACTTTGCAACCTTTTCAGGTGAAAGAATACCCTCGTAAGTTGGCATATCTGATAGAATTTTATATTCATAGTCTCGAGCCTTCTTGTATTTCTCGAAGCATTCTGCTATTTCTTCAGCTGATTTCTCATTTTTAATAGCTTTCTTTAATGCTTTTAAAGCCTTTACTGTTGCCCAATGTGCTTTGTCGGAATTTTTGCAATTCTGATTATAAACCGGCCAAAAGAGTTGTGCCTCTTCAGGTGTTAACTCAAGTTCTGCTGTAAAAAAAGCAATTTTTTGAGATTCTATTTGCTCTTTTCTGTTCTCTTTTTTCTCCTGTGCGTTGAGACTTAATGTCAAGCACGCCAATAATAAGATAAATAACCTTTTCATTTTTACTCTTTATTCCCAATAATAATATGCGAGAGCTTCATTTGTTATCTCGTCGTGATACAAATAATCAATGATGTCCTCATTATCAACAGTGTAGTCTAACGAAGCCTCAATGCTCTCCATGTTCGTTAATAAATAATTTAATTGATTTTGGGTGATTGTAATCTTATCGTATAGAGCATTTTCGGATAATGTATCAGGCGCTGAATCTGTTGATAAGGTGTTTGTGAAATACAGAGTTCCATATCCAATACCAAAGATGAAGGCAAAAGAGCATAGCAAACCCAATGCTGGTTTAAGGATAGATAGGAGAGTTGTCTTTCTCACTTCAGGATTGATTCTGGAGTGTAAAACATTCTCCATCTCCTCAAAGTAGCTTTGAGGTACACTGAATGGGTTGCTCTTTAATTCAGTCTCGTGTTGAATATTGTTATAAATTTTATCCATTTACTCCTTAGATAAACAAAAATTAAAAAAGTTTAATCACTATATCTATCAATTTGTAATATAAAGTTCTTAACTTTCTCAAAAGCATGGTGATACGATGCTTTGAGAGATCCTACAGAGATTCCTGTTATTTCTGAAATCTCCTCATATTTTAACTCTTGAAAATACTTCAATATAAAAACATTCCTCTGCTTCGGAGGAAGAGTGGCAATTGCTTTTTGCAGAGCCAACTGAATTTTGTTTCCATTAAACAATGGGTCTGCAATAAGTTTATTTTCAACTGTTTGTGAATAACTCTCGAATGATAAGAGAGATCGTGTGCGTCGTTTTTTTAAGAATGTTAACGACTCATTGGCTACAATTCTATAGAGCCAAGTATAAAGTTTGGAGTCTCCCCTGAAATTAGGGAGAGCCTCCCAAACTTTAATAAATGAATTTTGTATTATGTCATTGGCATCGTCGTGGTCAAAGACCATCTGTCTGGCGTGCCAATACATACGTTCACTATAAGTGCGGACCAGGATATTAAATGCCTGTTGCCTCTCTCCTTTTTTATAAAGGTCTAATATCTCTTGGTCGTTCATATATTATCTTTTAGCTACGAATAAATTATTTTCGTGCCAAAACTTTTTTCACAGCTGCAACAATGTTTGCTGCATCCAATCCGTATGCTTCAAGAAGCTGTTTTGGTTTTCCGCTTTGTCCAAATCTATCATCAACCTCAACAAACTCCATTGGTGCAGGAGCTTTTCTTGCCAATACACCGGCAATCAATTCTCCAAGGCCTCCAGCAACGAGATGTTCCTCTGCAACTACTGCCGCTTTAGTTTTGCCCACTGATTTTAAGACTGTTTCTTCGTCAAGTGGTTTAATTGTATGGATGTTAATTAAATCAACAGAGATGCCCTCTTTTTCTAAAATTTCTGCAGCTTGAATTGCCTCCCATACAAGGTGTCCGGTTGCAAAAATTGAGACATCACTACCTTCAGAAAGAGTTACTGCCTTACCTATTTCAAATACTTGATCTTCAGGTGTAAAGTTTGGCACACTTGGTCTTCCGAAACGAAGATAAACAGGGCCAACATACTCTGCAACTGCAAATGTAGCGGCCTTTGTTTGGTTATAGTCGCAAGGATTAATTACTACCATTTCTGGCATAATTCTCATTATACCTAGATCCTCAAGAGTTTGGTGGGTTGCACCATCCTCTCCAACTGTCAAACCTGAGTGAGACGCTGCGATTTTTACATTTGTTTTAGAGTAGGCAATAGATTGTCTTATCTGGTCGTAAACTCTGGCTGTAACAAAGTTTGCAAATGAGCCAACAAATGGAATTTTTCCGCTTAGAGCCAAACCGGCAGCTACACCAATCATATTTGCCTCGGCAATGCCACATTGGAAGAATCTTTCTGGGTATTTGGATGCCAAACCATCCATTTTTACAGAACCTGTCAAGTCTGCACAAAGTGCTACGATATTAGGATTTCTATCTGATAATTCAGAGAGTGCTGCTCCAAAACCTGAGCGAGTATCCTTATTTCCTGTATTTATATATTGTTGCATAATTTTTAGAATTAAAAGTCTCCAATAGTCTCCTCTAATTGTGCCAAAGCAATTGCACATTGCTCTTGTGATGGATTTTTACCGTGCCATTTATGAGTACCAGCCATAAAGTCAACTCCGTGGCCCATCTCTGTTTTGAAGAGAATCATTACAGGTTTGCCCTTTCCGGATTTATCTTTAGCCTTGTCGTATGCCTTTTCAATTTTCTCCATATCGTGGCCATCAGCTTCAATTACTTCCCAACCAAAAGCTTCCCATTTCTCTTTAAGGTGAGTGAAGCCTAATACATCTTCTACGCGACCATCAATCTGTTGTCCATTGTAGTCTGTAATGGCGATAAGATTATCAACTTTATGGTGTGATGCAAATAGTGCAGCTTCCCATACTTGTCCCTCTTGAGATTCTCCATCTCCTAAAAGAACATAAACATAATTATCGTCATTATTTAGTTTTTTGGCAAGTGCTGCGCCAATCGCAACAGAGATGCCTTGTCCCAATGAACCGGCTGCTTGATGTACTCCTGGAAGTCCCCATCTGATTGAAGGGTGACCCTGAAGTCTAGTTCCGATTTTTCTGAATGTAGAAAGCTCTTCAACAGGGAAATAACCACATCTAGCAAGAGTGCTATAATATACAGGAGTTATGTGTCCTGCTGATAGGAAAAACATATCTTGGTCTTTACCTTCGCGTGTCCAAGTCTCAGGAGTGCAGTTTAATTTCTTGAAAAATAGCACTGTAAGGAAATCAGTACTACTGAGAGAACCTCCTGGGTGACCAGATTCCGCATTGGTAACCATCCTGACGATATCACGTCTAATTTGTAAGGCAATTTGCTCTAATGAGTATTCTTTAGTCATAATAATAGATTTGAAGATTGACAAAGATAGTAATTATTCTCTTTTTTCTTAACTTTGTCGTCGTGATTAATTAAGATATGAAAAATATTCGCAATTTCTGCATTATTGCACATATAGACCACGGCAAAAGTACACTTGCCGACAGAATGTTGGAGCTTACCTCAACTCTCACGACAAGAGAGATGGAGAATCAGGTATTGGATTCTATGGATTTGGAGAAGGAGAAGGGAATTACAATTAAGAGTCACCCAATACAGATGGAGTATCAATATAAAGGTGAGAATTACATCTTTAATCTAATTGACACTCCGGGACACGTCGATTTCTCGTATGAGGTTTCAAGGGCAATTGCATCGTGTGAGGGTGCTTTGTTGGTAGTAGATGCAACTCAGGGTATTCAGGCGCAAACAATTTCAAACCTATATTTAGCTATTGAAAATAATCTGGAGATTATCCCTGTCTTGAATAAAATCGATATGGATGCCGCTATGGTTGATGTGGTAAAAGACCAGATTATTGACCTTATCGGTTGTGATGAGAGTGATATTCTTCTGGCAAGTGCCAAGACCGGAGAGGGTGTGGCTCAAATTTTAGAGGCAATTGTTGAGAAGATTCCAGCTCCAGTAGGAGATCCGGATGCTCCACTCCAAGCACTTATTTTTGACTCTGTTTTTAACCCTTTCAGAGGTATTATAGCATACTTTAAGGTTACAAATGGTTCAATCAAAGAGGGTGATAAGGTAAAATTTTTCAATACAGGTAAAGAGTATCAGGCAGATGAGATTGGTTGTTTGAAGATGAAACTGGTGCCTAAAAAGAGTATTGAATGTGGTAGTGTAGGTTACATTATTTCTGGAATCAAGACCGCATCAGAGGTGAAAGTCGGTGATACAATTACACATATCGAAAACCCTTGCAGTAGTGCTATCGCAGGGTTTGAAGAGGTTAAACCAATGCTTTTTGCCGGTGTCTATCCAGTAGATACTGATGAGTATGAAGATTTAAGAGCTTCTCTTGAGAAGTTGCAATTGAATGACGCCTCTTTGGTCTTTGAACCAGAAAGTTCATTGGCTTTAGGTTTTGGATTCCGTTGCGGTTTTTTAGGTCTTCTCCACTTAGAGATTATGCAAGAGAGACTTTATAGAGAGTTTGATATGGATGTGATTACCACTGTGCCAAACGTTTCCTACAATGTCTATACTACTCAGAAGGAGGTAGTTGCTGTGCATAATCCATCGGGACTTCCTGCTCAGACATTGATTGACTATATTGAAGAACCATATATCAAAGCTCAAATTATCTCCAAGAGTGAATATTTTGGTGTGATTATGAAACTCTGTCTTGACAAGAGGGGTGTATTGATATCTCAGCATTTCCTTACAGCAGATAGAGTAGAACTTACATACGAAATGCCACTTGCTGAAATTGTGTTTGATTTCTACGATAAATTAAAGTCCATCTCAAGAGGTTATGCCTCTTTTGACTACCATTTGATTGGATACAAGAGAGCAGATCTTGTAAAATTGGATATTCTATTAAATGGAGAGCAAGTGGATGCATTGTCAAGTCTGATCCACAGGGAACACGCATACGATTTCGGTAGAAAAATGTGTGAAAAGTTGAAGGAACTGATCCCTCGTCAACAATTTGAAATTGCGATTCAGGCCGCTATTGGAGCTAAAATCATCGCACGAGAAACTGTCAAGGCAGTGAGAAAAGATGTGACAGCGAAGTGTTATGGTGGTGATATTACCCGTAAACGTAAATTGTTGGAGAAACAGAAAAAGGGTAAAAAGAGAATGCGTCAAGTGGGTAATGTTGAGGTGCCTCAATCAGCATTTATGGCAGTTCTCAAACTGGACTAATAAAAGGACTAATACAAAAAAGAGTCGACATTCCGGAATGTCGACTCTTTTTCCTTTAACAGCTGATTAGTTGTTAGTCTCTTCTGATTGAGCTTCAGCAGGTTGTGCTTCAACAGGTTGAGCGTCTGTAGCAGGGTTTACAGGGAATGCAGGGTCAGCTAGTAGCGGAGATGCATTTTGAATTTGCTCAGTTGCTTTACTCTTCTTAACTTCAGAGTTGCCTGTAAAGAAACTTGCAGAGATTGAAAGAACTAAAACGATAGCAGCCAATACCCAAGTAGTCTTTTCTAGAAAGTCAGTTGTTTGACGAACACCAAAAGTTTGATTTCCTGTTGCAAAGTTAGCAGCAAGTCCACCACCTTTAGAGTTTTGAATCAACACAACTAATGTCAAAAGAACACTTGCGATAACAATAATTATTGAAATTGCTATGTACATATTAATTAGTTTTTAATTTTATTTCATCAATAAGGGATGCAAAGTAAGCACTTTTTTCCGGATATAACAAAATTAGTTTTGAATATATATCAATTGCTTGCTTCAAATAGCCCTGTTCAGCATAAATTTTGGCAAGTGTTTCAGTAGTAAGGAGTTCCTCGTTTTGCAATTTATTAGATGTTGAGTAGTCAATTTTCACATCCTCCTGATTGTCGTTGTAGAGAAAGTCTTTGAAAGTTGGTATGTTGCCATCATCCATACTATCAACTTCGCTTTGTGAGAAGTAATCTCCACCTACAATAAAATAACCTCGTTTCTGGAACTCTGTTTGACTCTTTTTCTCTTTTGGAGTCTCTGTTGCTCTCTCTTGTTCCTGGCGGACAAATATTGGAAGAACTGCTCTGGAATGGAAGTATAGAGCGCATCTTTTGGTTGCAGCATCCTTGTAGTCTTCTCCCATCAAAACCATCTTTGCGTAGAACTTCTTACGAGCTACGGCAAACCAGGGATATTCATCCACTATGCTCTCTAATTGGTTGATAGTGAGATTATTAAGATTAGTATTATGCTCTACCATTGTGCTACAGTCGCGTTAAAAATGTCTTCAACAATTGTCTCTACAATTTCATCACAAAGGGTTGCTTCTACTTCGTCGAGAGATCTCTCAGAAGAGTAATCTCTATATGCTACAAAGTTTTGTTCAAAATCCTCTTCAGGATACTTCACATTACTATATTTAATTCTGACAGTAACTGTAAGGCGGTTTTGTGCAGCAACCTCATCAGCAGTAATTGCTGTTGCCTGAATATCATAAGATGTAATCTCTCCCGATACATAAAGGTCGGCCATATCATCAACTTGGCGCAACTTTGTTAGTTTTTTATATTTATCCAAAAGAGCTTCAGTCAGTTGGTTGCTAAGTGAAGGATTAACTTTCAGTGCATTATTAACAATTGGTTCAACACATATAGTGTGTACATCAGGTTGGATTGATGTTCCGCTAAATGAATAAATACCACAACTTGTGACTAAAATTACAGTAATTAATAATGATAGAAACTTTTTCATCATACTTTAATTTTTTTAAGTTTTCTATATAAAGTACGAACCGAGATGCCGAGCTCTTCGGCAGCAGCTGCACGATTATCATTATGTTTCTTTAAAGCTTTGAGTATCAATTCATTACTTTTATCCTTGATGGTAAGTGAATTCTCCTCAGAATCTTTAATGTTTGTATCTTCTTCCTCTTGAATCTCTTGATCTTCGATCTCTTGCTCATCCTCTTCCTCTTGGTGATGAGCAATAGCTGGTAGAAGATTTTGTTTAGAAGTAGGGAAATCTTCTTTTTGATCAGAGGAGATGCTGGCTTTATCGACACGACTTCTCAATTCGCTGATTTCTTGCTTTAACTGATAGAGTATTTTGAAAATAATATCTCTGTCAGATAGATAATCAGCAGAGTTCTCACCAGATTTTAGTGAGATAGGGAGTGAAGATTCTTCCTCTGCTGGAAGATAGTTTGCCAAAATAGCGGCATCAATTCGGCGAGTGCTTTCAAGGATAGATATTCTCTCTGCCACACTCTTCAACTCTCTGATGTTGCCCGGCCATTTGTAATTTTCAAGCAGAGTCTTTGCTTCATCTGTCAATGTCACAGATGGGACGCTGTATTTATTGGCAAAATCCAACGCAAACTTCTGGAAAAGTCTGTGAATATCATCACTTCTTCTTCTCAAAGGTGGAATATGGATTGGAACAGTATTTAATCTATAGAATAAATCTTCTCTAAATTTACCTTCAGAGATAGAACGTTTCAAATTTACATTTGTAGCAGCTATTACTCTAACATTTGTTTTTTGAGGTTTAGAAGATCCTACGCGAATAAACTCTCCTGTTTGTAGTACTCTTAAAAGTCTAACTTGTGTTGAAAGAGGAAGTTCTGCTACTTCATCTAAAAAAATAGTACCTTCATTTGCCTCTTCAAAATAACCTTTTCTTGCTTCAATAGCACCGGTAAAAGCACCTTTTTCGTGTCCAAATAGCTCAGAATCAATGGTTCCCTCAGGAATTGCACCACAGTTTACGGCAATATATTTATTATGTTTTCGTGGACTGCATTCGTGTATTATACGAGGAATATTCTCCTTACCCACACCACTTTCGCCGGTAATGAGAACAGATAAATCGGTCGGTGCAACCTGCATTGCAATCTCAATGGCGCGGTTTAATTCGGCGTCATTTCCGATAATATCAAATCTTTGTTTAATAGTTATTAAATCCATATTCGCAAATATAGAAATAAATGTTATATTTGCGGTCTAGAATTTGTAGTCAAAAGAAAAATAAAATATAAAAAACTAATATTTATATAACTTTATGAAAAACAATTTTATTAAATCATTTATCGTTGCTGTCTCTGCTTTCGCTATGATTTCTTGCGATAGCCCATCGAAGATGGCTGAATTAGCTGATCAAATCACATTTAAATGTAATCCTGAAGTACTAGAAGTAGTAGCAGGTGCTATTGAAGCTGACATTACTGTTAATTTCCCAGCTGAATTTTTCCATCCAAAAGCTATTATGGAGGTAACTCCTGTATTAGTTTACCAAGGTGGTGAGGTAGCTTATCATCCATTTATTTACCAAGGTGAAAAGATTACAGACAACTATCGTCTAGTTTCAGAAGATGGTGCTCAAATCCGTGAAAAAGTTGCCTTCAAGTATGTTCCTGGTATGGAGAAATCACACCTAGAACTTCGTGGTAAGGTTCTTTACAAAGATAAAGTTTACAATGTTGCTGAAGCTTTCAAAATTGCTGACGGTGCTAACACAACTTATATGTTGGTTAATACTGACGGTGTAGCTAAATTTGCTAAAGATAACTATCAAGAAGTTATCACTGAAAACGAAGAGGCTCAAATCCATTTCCTTGTAAACAGCGCTCAAGTACGTAACAGCGAACTTAAGAGCCAAGATCTTAAAGATTATAAAGAGACATTGGCAGCTTTGGAAGGTGATGCTCGTAGAACAATCGTTGGAACAGATGTAGTATCTTATGCTTCACCAGAAGGTAGCGAAAAATTCAACAACAAACTTTCTGACAAACGTGGTGAAAATGCTTCAAAAGCTCTTTCTAAATTTATGAAAGGTGTAGATGCAGGTGAAATCAGTGTTAAGAGTATTGGTGAAGACTGGGAAGGTTTCCAAGATATGGTTGCTAAGTCTGACCTAGAAGATAAAGACCTTATTATCAGAGTTCTTTCTATGTACAGCGACCCTAACGTAAGAGAGAGAGAAATTAGAAATATGTCAAATGTTTACAAAACTTTGGCTGATGACGTTCTTCCTCAACTTCGTCGTTCAAGATTCATCACAAGTGTTGAATATACAAACTACACTCCAGAAGAGTTGGCTAAAATCGTTGAAGAGAACATTGATATCCTTGACGAAGAGGCAATCTTGAGAGCAGCAGCTCTAACTAAAGATAACAATGACAAAATTGATCTATACGCAGAAGCTATCAAGAAATTTAACAGCGACCGTGCTAAATACAATTCAGCTGTTGTTTACCTAGAAGAGGGTAAAGTAGAAAAAGCTGCTGACGTTTTGGCAAAAGTTGAAAATCAAGATGCTGACTATAACAATGTTAAAGGTATCGTTGCAATGCGTCAAGGTAACTTGGAAGAGGCTGCTAAATATCTAAAAGCTGCTAACACTCCAGAAGCTAAAGCTAACTTGGCTGCTATTGACATCTTGAATGGTGACTACTATGAAGCTGCAACTAAACTTGCTGGTACAGGTGACGAAAACGAAGCATTGGCTTATATCCTTACTGACCAACTAGGTAAAGCTTCTGACGCTTTGAAATGCAAATGTCCTCACGCTTCATACCTAAAAGCTATTGTAGCTGCTCGTAAAGGTGATGTTGACAGAGCAAAGGCAGAGTTGGAAAATGCAGGTGCTGAGTATGCTAAGAGAGCTGAAACTGATATCGAATTTGCAAAAGTTAAATAATTTAACACTTAAAATTAAACAATATGGAAACTACTAGAAAATTTTACAGAGATACAACCAACTCAATGTTGGGTGGTGTTTGCTCTGGACTTGCTGCTTATGCAAATGCTGACCTTACTCTTGTTAGAATTATTGCAGCTTGTACTGTTCTTTTGGGATCACTTGGTTTCTGGGTTTACCTAATTTTTTGGTTTATTGCTCCTGTGGCTAAAACCCCAGCTCAGCAATGTGAGTTAAGAGGACTTCCTGCAACTCCAGAAAATATGGCCAGATTCACAAAATAGTTTCTATAGTTGTATCAGATTAAGGTGAGTTATGAAAATAGCTCACCTTATTTTGTTTATAGAGGAATTGTTTTTATATTTGATTGGTAAAAAATCGTTAATAATTAAAAGTAATAGATATGAAACGTTTGTTTATTGTATTGGCTTTTGCTTTTATATCACTAGGAGCATCAGCTCAGTTTAAGGTTAACACACCTACTTTGTCAGATGATCCAACTCTTTCTGAACTAATGGATTACACACAAAAGTTGGAGCAGAAAAAAGCAGATTTGCAGTTGATTTATAAGAATAAAGGTAAGGTGGGAGTTAAGAAATTTTTGAAAGAAGAGTCTCCAGAGATTTATAACAATATACTCAAAAGTGAGAAAAACGGAAAGGTAATGTCTATTGTTGGTGGTAGTATATTCGTTGCAGGAGCAGCTGGATGTGTAACCACAGTTTTAGTTACAGATATTGCCAAGAGTATTCCATATTCATTGATTGCCGGAGGTTGTGGAATTGTAGCAGCCGTTGGTGCAGGTATTGGAGTAGCAGGTTTAATAACAATATTAGATGCTGACAGAAATGGAGTTTTGCTTTATGAAAGAGCCGTAAATGATGAAATTTCTAAAGTAAAATCATTTATTCCTTACAGAGCTTCTCTTACATTTGGCCCAACTCAAAGTGGAGGAGTAGGTCTAAATCTTAAATTCTAATGAAGTTTTATAATAGAATATTTATAACTTTTTCTCTTCTTTTTTCGTTAATCTCGTGTAAAGAGAGTGAAGATAAGAAGAGAGAGAGTATTTTGCCTATCCCTTTCCCAACAGTTGAGGTGCCAGTGATGTATCATAACGATCTTCACTATTTGGCTTTCCACTATTGGGATAATTTCCTTGACACTAATCGTCTCTTTAATGCTAAGGACACCAACTTATTTTTAGGAGTGGAAAATGGAGATTTCTCAACGGCCTACAACGAGTATGTTAGAATTATCTTCAGTCTTCCAAATAGAGAGGGAATGGAGTATATGAGCAGACTATTCCATCAAGTGAGGAGTTATGCTTATCGTCATCCTGAAGGCAATGCAATTGAGAACTTTTCATCAATAGCAGAATACTACCTAAAAAACCCATATTCTGCATATAGAAATGAAGATTTATATAGGGCGTGGATTGAACCTCTTTCAAAATCAGAATTCGTAGATTCATTGCAAAAGCTTGACTTGCAGTTTTTTATAGATAAATTTAGCAAGAATGAGAGAGGTACAAAGGCATCAGATTTTAATTTTACACGAAGCAATGGCAGAAAGGGAACTCTTTATGGTATCAACAGCGACTACACACTACTAATGTTTACAGTCCCAGGATGTCCTGTATGTGAAGAGGTTATTGAGGAACTTAAATCTGTGCCAATGATTTCTCAACTTATCGACAATAATCAGTTGACAATTCTTAATGCCTACTTTGAAGATGATTTCAAAGCTTGGAGAGATAATCTCTCTAAATATCCTTCAAATTGGGTAAATTGCTATAATCACGATATGGTGATTAATGACACACAGCTATACTATGTACGAGCGACACCATCTCTCTATCTGCTAGATAAAGAAAAGGTTGTGCTGTTTAAGGATGCTTCGCTTCCTCTTATTATGCAGTATTTAAGTGTGGCTACTATGCAGTAAATTTCTGGAGGACTTATCCAACAAGCCAAACCATTATATGATTGTCAAAAATCATATACTCTAGTTCAAAATCTAATTCGGTACCATCCTTGTGAATGAAGGTAGCTTCCAGTTCACCATCTTTGCGAGGGTTAAATCTCTCTACTTCAATTTGTTCAGCGAAATCAACGCCGAGGATTGACATACGTTTATAAATGGCCTCTTTCGCACACCAGTAGATTGGAAGTTGCATATCTCTCTTGCGTTCAGAGTCTGATAAGTCATCAATCTCCTCTTCGGATAAAACCTTTTTCTCAACAGCAGAGAAGTCTCTGTCTAATGATTCAATATCGATACCCACATCTTCGAATGGGTGAGTTATAATGGCTACAAAACGTTCAGAGTGGGTAATGCTGATCTCTGTAAGTTGATTTTGAAGGTATGGTTTACCATTATCGTGATGACCAAGATATACTCTATCATCAAAAATCTCATTAAGAAGCGCTCTAACAGCAAGTTTCTCTTTTCTTCTGCTAGCATTTTTAATAAGATTCAAATCTTCTAACTCCTCACTAGGAATTGATGTTAGGTTCAGGAGATCCTCTTCGCTTTCAGTGATGTCCCAAACATAGATTGTTGCACCGTTTTCTAACTCTTTTGTTAAGTATAAAGCCATTATATTTTATATAAATTTAGACAAAATAAATACCCTCCGCAGCTTTTGACCACAGAGCATAACTGTTATTGATAGGGAAATAACGCAAATAGAAAGGCGTGTCAGCGCTTTCCGTGAAAGGATTAGTATTACAACTCGGAGGTTCCAATTTTTTGCGTTTTTTTGATTTGTGGGGCAAAGATAGTTATTTTTTGAATAAAACAACTATTCGGCCAACCAACTTTTTAAAGTTTCCATTACCTCTTCTTTCATCTCTTCTGGGAGGGTGCCTATTCTTGCTCTATGACTTCCTTCCGGATCAATGAAAACTTTAACATTTTCTCTATCTGAATCAGGAACTCTAACAGCAGACCAAGGGTCATATTCTCCATAAATAGCAAGGATTTTAGAATCTTTTGTAGTGCGGTAGAACTTATTTACCTTTCTATAAAGTTTCTTGCTGAATTTAACTTTAACTCCCTCTGGTAGAAATAGTTGATGGAGATATCCTTTTGCATTTTTGATTGATAATTTACCTTTGAATGGTTTTGTGTCATAGCCATAGTAGCCCAACTCCTTCGCAGCTTGAACGAAGAATGGAGAGTTGGCATCACCGTGAGCAAAGTAGTCAGGTCCGCTAACCATTAATAGGTAATTCAACATCTCTTTATCTGTAGCATCTTTACCAGGAACAGTTTCAATATCGCGTCCCCATTGCCAAAAAGCAAATGGAAATTCCAAAACTGTATAGTCATAAATTGCATCAAGAGGTGCCGAGAATTTATATCCTTTAGCATTACAAAGTGAGTCAAAAATTGGTTTAATAGTGGCTCTTCTATCTAAAAATTCATTCTGGAATGCTCTTAAAACATCTCTGTCTGCTTGAGATCCTGTTACCTCCTCAAGGAATGGTTCGTGGCGACCATCCTCAACACCTTTACATAGAGGACCAACATATGGTACGGTGATATCAACATCTTCAGGGTAGAAAGAGGTGTAAATCAATGAGTTCTGACCACCTTTGCTGATTCCGGTGGCTATCCATTTTCCTTTGAAAACTTCTCTTAATGTCTGATTGATATTATGAATATCGGCAGAGTTATTCTCACCTGTCATATAGCTCCAGTCAAGAGTGCTTGGTGTAATAGTAGAGTCCTCTTGCATAAATGGAACAGATTCCAGGAAGTATCTGTGTTCTACTACTACAAGATTTGTGTTGAAAAGTCTTGAAATTTCGTCTCGGTAGAGAGGGTTCAGAGCATAAGCTGCACCATAACCCTCTGTAACAAGGACAGTTGGTGCGTTATAGTCAGCAAGAGCAACTATTACCCTTTGTTTGTATGTTCCCAGCGATGGATTTTTGTGATCGATTGGTTGTTCAAAGAACATTACATATTTCTCTTGGAATGGATTTTCCATCCTTTGGTCAATCTTCAACTCTTGAATTCCACTGATATTGTCGAATTTTTCCAACTTTTGGGATAATTGTGCGAATGCAGGAGTAATTGCCAATAGAAGAAGGGCAACAAACAAAAATTTCAAAAATCTTTTCATAGATACCATTATTAAACTTTACAAATTTGTCTATCTACAAATATAGGATTTTTTCTTCTTGTGTGGTGTGGTGATAATATGAATAGGTAGTAAATTATATTAAATTGCTTGCAACAGAAAAATCAAACCAAATAATCTCATCCTATTCCGCTAAAAGTATTAACTTTGCAAGTTGTTCTATCTGAGGAGGAGAGAAGGGTGTTCCCTAATGATGAAAGGGAGAAGATAGAGTGTAGGACTATTAATTGATTATAAAACGTAAAAATATATTAAAATGAAGAATTTCGTTGAAGAACTAACTTGGAGAGGTATGATTCATACAATTATGCCTGGAACTGAAGAGCAATTACAGAAAGAGATAACCTCAGCATATTTGGGTATAGATCCAACTGCAGATTCATTACATATTGGCCACTTGGCAGGTTTGATGATGTTGAAGCATTTTCAAAATTGCGGACACAGACCGATTGCGTTGGTAGGTGGTGCAACAGGAATGATTGGTGACCCTTCAATGAAATCAGCTGAGAGAAACCTTCTTGATGAGGAGACTTTGAGACACAATCAAGAGGCAATCAAGCGTCAATTATCACACTTCCTGGACTTCGACAGTGATGCTCCTAACGCAGCACTTTTGGTGAATAACTATGATTGGATGAAAGAGTTCTCATTCATTGATTTCATTCGTGATATCGGAAAACATATCACTGTAAACTATATGATGAGCAAGGACTCTGTCAAGAAACGTCTTAATGGAGAGGAGAGAGAGGGTATGTCCTTCACAGAGTTCTCATATCAATTGGTGCAAGGTTATGACTACTACTATTTGAATACCCATTACGGATGTAAATTGCAAATGGGTGGTAGTGACCAATGGGGAAATATCACAACAGGTACAGAACTTATTCGTCGTAAAGGTGGAATTGAGGCATATGCATTGACTTGCCCTCTAATCACTAAAGCTGATGGCGGAAAGTTTGGCAAGACAGAAAAGGGAAATGTATGGTTGGATGCACGTTATACATCTCCATACGCTTTCTATCAATTCTGGCTAAATGTTAGTGATGATGATGCTCAAAAATATATCAAGATTTTTACTATGTTAACAAAAGAGCAAGTTGAGGAGGCAATCGCAATTCATAGTGAAGCTCCACACCAACGTCATCTTCAAAAACTTCTTGCTAAAGAGGTTACAGTTATGGTTCACGGTGAGGTTGAATATCAAAAGGCAGTTGATGCTTCAAGTATCCTTTTCGGAAATTCTACATCTGAAGCATTGCGCTCTCTTGACGAGCAGACATTCCTATCTGTGTTTGAAGGTGTTCCTCAATATACATTGAATAAATCAGACCTTCCAAAAGGTATTATTGATACTTTATCAGTTGATACTCAGGTATTTCCATCAAAAGGCGAATGCCGTAAAATGATTCAAGGCGGTGGCCTTTCTATCAATAAAGATAAATGCAATGATGTAAATTATCAATTTACAGAGGCAGATCTTCTTGATGGTAAATATATCCTGGTTCAAAGAGGTAAAAAGAATTATTATATCTTAAAATTTGAATAATAATGGAGCAGGAAAGTACCAGACAACAAAAGGTGGGCAGGCAGTTGCAGCGAGATTTAGCTGAAATTATCCGTCAAAAGGGTATGGCTACTTTCGATGGAGCTTTGGTCACTGTAAGTGGGGTTAGAGTAAGTCCTGACCTCTCTTTGGCAAGGGTTCATTTGAGTATATTCCCATCATCTAAAAGTGAAAAGGTGATGGAGATAATTCAAAATAGCGCAAAGTCTATCAGAGGAGAACTTGGACGTGCAGTTTCAAAGCAGTTGAGAATTGTACCGGAACTCTCATTCTTCTTGGACGATTCATTAGATTATGTTGAGCATATTGATGAATTGTTAAAAAAATAGATATGCGACTCGCCACATTCATAGCAAAAAGGTATCTCTTTGCGAAGAAGTCGCATAATGTAATTAACATTATATCAATGATTTCCGCAACGGGAATTGCTGTTGGGTGTGCTGCACTTATAATTGTTTTATCAATTTATAATGGATTTGACGAACTTGTTCGTTCAAGGTGTAACGATAGTCAGTCAGATTTAGTAATTACCCCTTCAGAGGGTAAATATTTCTCAATTAAAGAAAACCAGGTTATTGCTTCACTTTTGGAAAATCCAGAGGTTGAAGCAGTTATGCCTGTGGTTGAGGATAATGTTTTTGTTCAGTATTCGGGCAAGCAATCAATTGCAGTAGTCAAAGGTGTGGATTCAGTTTATGCCTTGCAAACAGAGATAGATAAATATCTTATTGATGGCGAATTTGTCCTTTACGATGGAAGTGTGCCAAATGCCATTGTTGGAGCAACACTTGCGCAAAACTTAAAAATTCATACCGCTTTCATCTCACCATTAGAGATCTACTTCCCAAAACGTGTCGGTACAATCTCTGTATTAAATCCACTTGAAGCTCTCAATAGTATAAAGGTATTTCCAAGAGGAATCTTTACAATAGAGCAGAATCTGGATCAGAATTATATTTACATTCCATTAGAAAAGGCAAGGGAACTATTTGATTTTCAGGAAGATATAGTTACTTCATTAGAGGTTAACTTAAAAGATTCCCTATCATATAAATCTTTTCAGAACAATCTTGACAGGAAGTTAGGTTCTTCGTTTGTAATAAAAAACAGATTGCAACAGAATGACTCATTATATAAGGTGCTTCAAGCTGAGAAATTGGCTATCTACCTTATCCTTATATTTATGGTCTTTATTATATCCTGCAATGTTTTCGGCTCTTTGTCAATGTTAATCATCGAGAAAAAATTTGACATTGAGGTTTTGCGCTCTATGGGTGCTGATAACAAACTTATCAGGAATATATTTGTTACTGAGGGTTGGTTAATCTCTCTGTTAGGAATCGTTGTAGGTGTCTCTGTTGGGACAATAATCGCCCTGCTTCAACAACACCTTGGTATTGTTAAAATGCCAGGAAACTTCATAGTTGATGCATATCCTGTATTAATAAAAGTATCAGATATTCTCCTTACCGTTTTTGGGGTAGGAGTGATTGGATATTTAATTTCAAGACTTCCTCTCTTGGTGTTAAAAGGGAGGGAACAATAGATTGCCGGGCTACGCTCAGCAATGACTCTTCTGATTTCGTCATTCCCGAACTTGTTTCGGGAATCTGTTATAGATTGCCGAGCTTCGCTCAGCAATGACGTGTGGGGTGTGACTTCGCTCAGCAATGACGTGTAGAATATCTTTCGCTCGGCAATGACACTCAATTTTTCGTCATTCCTGCGACGGTAGTCGCGGGAATCTATCTCAATGACGAGAGTCTGCCAGATTTGCGGCTCTCCTCTCTGAGCGAGTCAACCATTGATTATAAATGAATAGAGCAATAGTTGCAAAAATACCTATTGCAAATACCACCATCCACATATTTGATGGGGTGTAAATGTCCCATAGGTGTTGAGTCAATTCATTTGGTGTCATACCGGCTTGAGTGGCAGCAGCATTGAAAAATTCAGATTGAGATAGGTTACTATCTACACTTAATCCATTCTCAGTAACAAATCTTTTAACGAGTGTCACCTTATCAGCAATATTTTGGAATACCGGTCCTGATATAACACCGGCAAGGATATTTCCCAAAAATACAGGGATAAAAGAGTAACCCATATATAGTGCTTTCTTATCAGCTGGTGCAATTCTTCCAATATACTCTGTAATTTTAGGTGATCCCGCCATCTCTCCTAAACTGAAGACTAAAATCGCAACCATTGTAAAGATTACATTTTGGAAGAACAGAGTCATAGCCATACCAATGGTGCATACCAAGAAGCCACTAATCATTGAGTGAAGGGGCTTCATCTTCATTACAATACTTGAGACAAATAGTTGGAAAACAATAATATAGAGAGCATCAAGGTTACATACAAATTCAGCATCCATCACCCCTGGAGCCATACTATAATTATTTGCAAAGAATGGGATATAGTTAACAAAGAAGTTATACATTGCCTCAGTGTTTACCCATTGACTAATGAAGATTGGGAGAGTATAGAAGAGTTGATTGTACATTGTCCAGAAACCTGCTACAATCAAAAGGAATATTACAAATTTAAAATCCTTAAAGATGCAGGCCATATTTCTGAAAATATCCAATATACTCTTTCTCTGACTCTTCTCTTCTTCGCTCCTCTCTGGCTCTTTGTAGAATAGAAGCAAAAGGAAATTTATTGCTACAATCGCCGCAGAGATATAAAAAATCATTTTAGGATCTCCCTTTTTAAATAGCAAACTTACAAGTGGGCCAAAGAAGGCACCTATATTTACCATCATATAGAAGATTCCAAATCCGATTGATGAGTTACCCTCATTGGTGGTTTTTGATATAGTTGCAGATGGAATTGGTTTGAACAGAGCTGCTCCTACAGCCAATAGTAGATATGCAGCAAAGAAACTTGGATAGGTACTACATATTGGCATCAACAGAAAGGCACTCACATATACTACGAATGCAGTAAATAGTACCTTTTTATATCCCCACTTATCTGCTAAGGCACCTGTAAAGACAGGCAGAAAGTACAATATACCTGTTCCGATACCCATAAGAGTTCCCTTTTGTGCTTGAGAAAATTCAAGACAGCCCTGATCTGCAGAACCAGTTAAATAGTTTGGAAGAAGAAGGAAGAAGCCATACCAGGCCCATCTCTCCACAAGTTCAATAATATTTGCAATCCAAAATGTCCTCGGGAATTTTTTACTGTTCATAATATCCAATCGTTATAAGTTTACTATTTATTGTGAGAAAGTTTCACAAGAGTCGCAAAGATAGTAAAAGCGATGGAAATGGGGCATAGTAATGCCTTGTTATAAAAATTAAGCTGCAAAAAAAGGAGGATAAAAAAAAGAGCAATTTCACCGTTTGAAATTGCACTATAACACAAAAATAAAAAGAGGCCAACTCTCTGCTAAAAGTCAACCCCTTCTCGTGTACTAAAACCTAAACCTATTACATAGATGCAGGTTGAGCACAAAATGTTGCACCGAAATTTAAAAATTTTTCAAAAAAATATATTTTTTAGTCAATTTTTCTACTTTTTAGCGTTTAAACATACCAAACATTGCACTTCCGCTACCGCTAAGAGATGCATAAATAGCACCTTTTGAATAAAGATCACTTTTTATCTCTGCAAGTTTTGGGTGTCTTTCGAATGTTGATGGTTCAAAATCATTTATCAATAACTCTCTCCACGAGCTTGGCTCAAGAGAGAGAATCTCCTCAAGAGAAGTGTCGAGTTTATCTATAGGACAATCAGTTAATGATGAAATATCCTCTCCACCAGCGACCATTGACTTCAATCTCTCTCGAGGAATAATTTTACTATAAGCTTCAGCTGTGGTGATATGAATCTTTGGATTAATTACCTCAAACTTATAGTCTTCCATAGGAAAATCATATTGAGTCAATATTTCTCCTCTTCCAGAGGCCATCATTGGCTGATTATAGATAAAAAATGGGCAATCGCTACCGATTTTTGCAGCATATTTACATAATTGCTCCTTTGATAAACCCAATTTATAGATTTCGTTTAGAGCAATAAGTGTAAATGAACCATCCGCAGAGCCTCCGCCAAGGCCTGCACCAACAGGGATTTTCTTATATAGGTGAATTTCTACAGGAGGAATTGCAAAGTCCTCCTCAAGAGCGTGATAGGCCTTAATGCAGATATTGTCCATAGCTTTGCCATCGTAAGCCAAGCCATAACGGTACATTTTCAATTCTTTAGCAGGAAGTACCTCTAAAATATCTTTCAAACCGAAGTAAGGTACAAATAGTGTTCGCAATTCGTGGAAACCATCCTCGCGTTTTCTCACTATTTGTAATCCTAAATTCAGTTTTGCATTAGGGTATAAAATCATCCTATCCGCATTTTGAGTAGCCGCAGTTCATACAAACTAAGCAGCCTTCTTGATAGACTAAATGTAAGCTACCGCATTTCACACACTTCTTTCCGGTTTCATCTCTGGTGCCATCAGGAATGTAGCGTTTCAAAGCTCTTTCAACACCATTTTTCCAAGTGTTGATGGACTCGCTATCAAGTTCAAGTCCTTGTACAAGATTTAGAATGTCAACAATAGGCATTCCGTTACGAATAACGCCTGATATAAGTTTAGCATAGTTCCAGAACTCTTTGTTGAACATATGAGAAATACCTCCAACAACGTTTGGATAGCCATACTTATCAACATAATGGAAATCGTAACGAGAAACACCTGTGTTGATATCCTTCTCTTTTACAATCCAACCGCTCTCGATAGATGAAGGGATATTACGTGTCTCTTCATCTACGATACCGGTAAAGATTTCGTAAGGTTGACCATTCAACTTACCTACCAATGCAATCCACTTTTCAGATCCATTTCTAAAGCGAATTACATCAGCTTCAAGTTGTTTAGGTCGTTTTTTAGGTTTAAGCACCGATTCGGAGCTCTTCTTTTCATCTTCTTTGGCAGAGACTAACACACCTACTCGGGAGCCATCTCTGTAAACGGTAACACCTTTACATCCGCTCTCCCAAGCAGTTTTGTAAACCTCTCCAACTAAATCTTCAGTTATGTCGTTTGGTAAATTTACAGTTACACTAATTGAGTGGTCCACCCATTTCTGAATTTCACCTTGCATTCTAACCTTTGCAACCCAGTCAATATCTGCAGAAGTTGCCTTGTGATAAGGTGATTTTGCCACCAATTTTGCAATCTCTTTTTCGCTAAGAGATTTAACTTTGTCAATATCGTATCCTTGGATTTTGCACCATTCAATGAATTTATGGTGGAATACATAGTACTCTTCCCAGCTCTCACCATTTTCATCCTTGAATGTTACATTTACATTTATGTCGTTAGGATTAACTTTCTTTCTTCTCTTATAGAATGGAAGGAATACCGGCTCAATACCTGATGTAGTCTGAGACATTAGTGATGTTGTACCTGTTGGAGCAATAGTCAACATACTGATGTTTCTACGACCATATTTAACCATATCATCATAAAGTTGAGCATCTTCATTCTTGATACGAAGAATCATTGGGTTGCTGCTCTCTTTAGATGCATCGAAAATTGGGAAAGCACCTCTCTCTTTCGCCATTTCAACAGATGATCTATATGCTTCCAGAGCTAATGCCTTATGGATATTAACTGAGAATGAGATCGATTGATCAGAGCCATAAGTCAATCCCAAAGCAGCCAACATATCACCCTCTGCAGTGATTCCAAGTCCTGTTCTTCTTCCACCTAAAGATTTTGTCTTAATCTTTTCCCAAAGCTCTTTTTCTGTGCGTTTTACATCTGCATCTTCAGGGTCAGATTCGATTTTTGCAAGAATTGCCTCAATCTTCTCCATCTCCAAATCGATAAGGTCATCCATCAGGCGCATAGCTTTACGACAGTGATCTTTGAAGAGGTCGCAATCAAACTTTGCCTCTTTTGTAAATGGATTCTTTACATAAGAGTAGAGGTTGATGGCTATCAAACGACAAGAGTCGTAAGGACACAATGGAATCTCTCCACAAGGGTTGGTACTCACTGTTCTGTAACCTTTGTCAGCATAACAATCTGCGATAGATTCACGAAGAACAGTATCCCAGAATAGAATGCCTGGCTCAGCAGATTTCCAAGCGTTGTGAACGATTTTTCTCCAAAGTTTATTGGCGTCAATCTCTTTTACAAATTTTGGATTTTCTGAATATACAGGATATTGCTGTTTGTATGGTTGATTTGATACAACAGCACGCATAAATTCATCATCAATTTTTACAGAAACATTGGCTCCCAAGATTTTGCCTGTTTCCATTTTAGCATCTATAAAGTTCTCAGAATCAGGGTGTTTGATAGAAATAGTCATCATCAAAGCACCGCGTCTTCCATCTTGCGCTACCTCTCTTGTTGAGTTTGAATATCTCTCCATAAAAGGAACAACACCTGTAGATGTCAACGCACTATTAAGGACAGCACTTCCATTAGGACGGATGTGAGAAAGATCGTGACCTACACCTCCACGTCTCTTCATCAATTGTACTTGCTCTTCATCAATCTTCATAATTCCGCCATAAGAGTCAGCAGGATTGTTGTGACCGATAACAAAACAGTTAGATAGTGATGCAACCTGATGGTTGTTTCCAATACCTGACATTGGACCTCCTTGAGGGATGATATACTTAAACTCTTTAAGTAAATCAAATATTTCATCTTCACTTAGAGGATTTGGGTATTTGTTCTCAATACGAGCAAATTCCTTTGCTAAACGACGATGCATCTCAACAGGAGATTTCTCATAAAGATTTCCTGCAGAGTCCTTCATAGCATACTTGTTTATCCAAACAGATGCCGCTAATTCATCCCCATTAAAATACTTTTTGCTCTCTTCAAGAGCCTCTGTGTAGGTGTAAGTTTTCATATAAATCCTAATAGGTCTTAATAATAATAGATACTAAAGCAACCCCTTCTTTTTAGCCAAAAAGGGATTTACATTGCAAATTACATATTTTGCAATTATTGTAATAACAAAGTTATTAACACCCAAACTGAAAAACTCAGTCTGGTGCATATAGGAAGCCATTCCTGTTGTTGAAAAATTATTAACAGCAGTTTTTACTGCAATTGTTATTATTGGAGAATTCGCCTCTAAGTCTCTTTTCCACCAAAATATTTAATCTCTCTTTCAAAGCATCGGTAGTGATGGAATTTGTAATATCCGAAGTGAAAGATAGGAGTTGAAGAATCTTGGCTTCGTGAAGGGTAATACCGCGAGATCTCATATAGAAAAGTTCATCTTCATTAATCTTTCCAATGGTCGCACCGTGGTTACAAATTACATCATCAGCATAGATCTCTAACTGAGGTTTAGTCTTAACCTTGGACTTATCACACAAAATAAGGTTGTGGTTGGCTTGAAGAGCTTCACTTTTTTGAGCATCTTTGGCAACATAAATCCTTCCGAAAAAGTTTGTGGAAGAGGAGTCGTCCAAGATGTTTTTAAATAGTTGGTTGCTGTAACAATTTGGCACTAAATGATTTAGCTTGACATTTGTACTCATCGACTGCTCTTTGTCAGCAAGGCAAAGTCCTTTAAGTTGACAATTAGCGTGCTCGCCAATCATATTTACCTCAATATTATTTGTTATCTCGCCTCCGTGAAGCGATAAGAAAGTCATTGTGAGTGTTGAATTTGCATCTAGAGAGATCTTATAATCGGCTCTGTGACGAGCTTTATTGTGCTCATTCTGCATAATAATCAAATCCAGATTTGCATCTCTCTCCAATGTAATATTCACCAATTCATCTGTCTCAAATTCATCCATAGAGAGTGTATGAGAACAGAAGAGAAGTTTCGCATTTGAGCCCTCTTTCATCAAGATATTGCTTTCACAATCCAATTTTAGCATATCTTTTAGGCGACTATCTTCAACAGGAACTCCGTCAATCTCTCTAATTGCAATATTACTGTCAATATTTCTAACATAGATTACTTGTTGGATATTGGGTAGGGTGCATCCCTTCTCAACCACAAGTGAGTAGCTATTATCGCTGTCCTGAACCTTTCCATTAACAACAAATAGTTGTTCAGCTCCGGATAATGGCACTTTGCAACGAAATAGATTTGCTCTGTTGTTAGAGTATATATAGTTATCTCTCATTGCTTTAGTTGTTAATAATCCAATCGTAACCTCTCTCTTCAATCTCAAGGGCCAACTCCTTACCGGCACTTTTTATTATAGTTCCATTATAGAGTACGTGTATTACATCAGGTACTATATAGTCAAGAAGTCGTTGGTAGTGTGTAATTACAACAAATGAATTATCATCTCTCTTAAGTTTATTAACTCCATTTGCTACAATTCTTAGAGCATCCACATCAAGACCTGAGTCTGTCTCATCCAAGAGTGCCAATTTTGGCTCAAGCATAGCCATTTGGAAAATCTCATTTCTCTTCTTCTCTCCACCAGAAAAGCCAACATTTACTCCACGAGTTGAAAAACTGCTATCCATTCCCACATAATTCATTCTCTCTCTCATAAGTTTTAAGAACTCTGCAGCACTTAGAGGAGGAAGATTCTTCATTTTACGATGCTCATTTACAGCCGTTTTAATGAAGTTAACATTTGTTACGCCTGGAATCTCTATTGGATATTGGAAGCCAAGGAAAATACCGGCCCAAGAGCGCTCTTCAGGAGATAGCTCAAGTAAGTTTTTACCTTCGAAAAGGATTTCACCATCAGTCACAGTATAGCTCTCTTTTCCTGCCAAAACAGCAGATAGAGTACTCTTTCCAGAACCGTTCGGCCCCATAATGGCGTGTATCTCTCCTTTGCGTATAGTGAGATTAATCCCCTTTAGTATCTCTTTGTCCTCAGTTCTTGCTCTGAGATTCTTTACTTCTAATAATATATCGCTCATTTTATTCTATTTTTCTTTTTTGTAAAGTTTAATCCAATTGACAAGTGAAATAATGCTGTTTATTAGATACAATCCACTTACTATTGGCATAAATATATGTCCTACTGAAATGTGAAGGATAAGTTGTGTAATGTTCACAAAGAACCACGCAACCCAACACTCCCATTTCTTGATAGCAGATAGGAATTGTGCCACTAAAATAAGTGTTGTGACACAGGCATCTAAGTATGGAATTGGATCTGCCGGAAGTTTACCCGCCATCCAGCTATTTCCAAGCAAGCTTATAGTGTATCCCCATAATGCAGCTAAAATAAATACAAGAGCAATTGCGATGCCTCTCTGAGGCCAGCTCATCGTTGTGATTTTGAGAGCAGATTTGTCGCTTACACTCTCTTCACCGCTCTTTGGATGGGTCCATTTATAGTGTCCTAAAACATTGATAAACAATGAAATAGGTTGTAAAATCATACTAGCGTAAAGATTTTTATTCCAAAACATCAGGAATAGGAAAAATGTGTAAACATATCCTACCCAGAAGTTATATTTGCTATTTCTACCAGCCAGATAAACACAAGTCAAACCCAAGATAGATGTTAATAAATCTATCAAAAGCACAGGTATATCACCGGCAATTGTAAATAGTGTATAATTAATAATATCTCCCATAATTCTAACCAACAGAGCCCTCTAAAGTAACTTGCAATAATTTCTGTGCCTCAACTGCAAACTCCATTGGGAGTTTATTGATAACCTCTTTAGCATAGCCATTTACGATAAGTCCGACAGCATCTTCTGCCGAAATACCTCTCTGTCTGCAATAGAAGAGTTGATCTTCATTTATTTTTGAGGTAGTAGCCTCGTGTTCAATTATTGCATTTTGGTTATCACTTTCAATTTCAGGGAAGGTGTGTGCACCGCATTTGTCTCCAATTAAAAGGGAGTCGCATTGAGTAAAGTTTCTCGCAGAGTCAGCATTGGCAAGCACTTTTACCAAACCCCTGTAACTATTTTGACTCTTTCCGGCAGAGATACCTTTACTAACAATTCTACTTCTGGTATTTTTGCCGATATGGATCATTTTTGTACCGGTATCTGCCTGTTGCTTATTGTTTGTGACAGCAACTGAGTAGAATTCAGATGTAGAGTTATCTCCTTTAAGTATAGTGCTAGGGTATTTCCAGGTAATAGCCGAACCGGTTTCCACCTGAGTCCAGAATAGTTTGCTGTTTTCACCTTTGCAAATACCTCTCTTTGTTACAAAATTGTAGATTCCACCTTTACCATTCTCATCTCCAGGATACCAGTTTTGAACAGTTGAGTATTTTACCTCCGCATCTTTCTCTATCACAATCTCTACTACTGCAGCGTGTAACTGATTTTCGTCACGTTGAGGTGCAGTACATCCCTCAAGGTAACTCACATAAGAGCCCTCATCGGCAACAATCAAAGTTCTCTCAAATTGACCTGTACCGCGAGCATTGATTCTGAAGTAACTTGACAACTCCATAGGGCATCTTACACCTTTCGGTATATAGCAGAATGAACCATCGCTAAATACTGCTGAATTAAGAGCAGAGTAGAAATTGTCTCCAATAGGGACAACAGATGCAAGATATTTTCTTACTAAATCAGGATAATCTCTTACTGCCTCTGAGAAAGAGCAGAAAATGATACCCTTTTCGGCCAATGCCTCTTTGTAGGTAGTTTTTACCGATACAGAGTCGAAAACAGCATCTACGGCCACTCCTGCCAGGATATTTCTCTCGTGAAGAGGAATGCCCAACTTATCAAAAGTCTCTTCAAGTTTTGGATCTATTTCTCTGCTTTCCGGTGCCTTTTTAGGGGCAGCATAATATATAATATCTTGAAAATCAATAGGGGGAATATCAAGATGCGCCCAGGTTGGAAGTGTCATCTTCTTCCACCTCTCAAAGGCCTTTAATCTGAAATCAAGCAGCCATTGTGGCTCATTCTTCTTTGTTGAAATTAGTCGGATTACATCCTCGTTCAATCCCTTCTGAATAAAGTCTTGATCTACAGATGTTTCAAATCCGTATTTATATTCAACAGATGTTATATCGTTAATTATATTATTATCTTTTTTCTCCATTGCAAATGCAAAGTTAAATCATTTTGGTATATTTGTGGACTTCTATTAAAATAATAATTACCACAATATGCAAGAAGACAAAAATAAAACCAATTTTTCAGATATCGGAAAAGAAATAGCTATTGAGAGACTTTTTGAGGGATCAGGTTATTCAAATAATGGAGATTTTACACTCAAAAATGGACAAACTCTTCATAAAATTATGTTAGAGGGAGTTGATTTTGATTTGATTTATACACCTTTGAAGCATTTAGGTTATAAAGCGGCACTCTCAATAATAGGGGATGCTTATGCCAATATGACCACTCCAAAGCACCTTTCAATTGTATTGGGAATTTCAGCGAAATTCTACTTTGAGGATATCTCTGATTTGTGGTGTGGTTTTCTTGCCTGTGCGAAAGAGTTTGAAATTGAAGATGTTACGTTGGATTTGGTGCCATCGATAAATGGACTTTGCATCTCAATGAGTCTGATGTCACAAATCTACCCTATAAAGAAAAGCACCCCAAAAAGTATGGATTTAATTTGTCTTTCAGGCAATCTTGGTGCTGCATATATGGGATTGCACGTTCTTGAGAGAGAGAAGGTGGCATTTTCGTCAAAGGATGCCGTTCAACCAAATCTTGAGAAGTATAAATATCTATTACAACAATATCTGAGTCCATCTATCAAGAAGGATACTCTTAAAAGAGTCAAAGAGTATAAACTTGAACCATCATCAGCATATTTTATGACTCAATCTTTGGCTAGTACAATTAAGAAAATTGAGAAAAAGAGTAAGCTTGGAGTAAAACTCTATATTGATAGACTCCCAATTGCTTCAGAGACTTTCCAAATGTCGGAAGAGCTTAATATTGATGCAATTACAGCCGCAATAAATGGAGGTGAGGATTATAGATTCCTATTTGTAGTACCTATTGAAAAGCACGCAATTGTACATAAAGAGTTCCCTGACTTTGATGTAATCGGCCACTTGGCACAACCAGAAACTGGAAGAGTTTTGGTAACTCCGGAGGGGGCTGAACTAAACATTCCGTAAAGAGAGAATTTCCAATATAATAATCGCCCGGCTATCCACAATTTGGATGTCGGGCGATTATTTACTTTTCAAATAAGACCTCTCTTAATTCTTTGGCAAGAATGTTCCGATAATCTCAACTGCATTGAGCATATCATCAGATATAGATTTCTCCAATTTGAATGTTTTAGAGAGTGGTACGTGAACAATCTCTTCATTGCGCCATCCCACCATTAGAGATTTTTGGCCATCATTGATAGCTTCAATTGCCGCTATTCCCATTAGTGAAGCAATCACTCTATCTTTGGCTGTAGGGCGACCACCACGTTGAATGTAGCCCAAAACAGATACTTTGATATCAAAGTTTGGATAATCAGGAGAGATTATATTCGCAATTTCCATTGCACTTCCCTCTTCAAGACCTTCAGCAACAATAACGATACTTGATTTGTTTTTCTGAGCTCGTCTATCAAGGAATTTTCTCAACTTATCAATCTGGTTTTTCCTTTCAGGGACCATAATAACCTCGGCGCCCGACGCGATACCGCTATTTACAGCAATAAATCCCGCTTCACGTCCCATCACCTCAACAAGGAAAATTCTGTTAAAAGAGCTGGCTGTGTCACGAATATTGTCAACCGCTTCTATAACGGTGTTAAGTGCAGTATCATAACCAATTGTATAGTCTGTGCCATAAATATCATTGTCAATAGTGGCAGGTATTCCTATTATTGATATATCTGGAAACTCCACAGCAAATGTAGTTGCACCTGTAAATGAGCCATCACCACCAATCACCACCAAAGCAGAAATATCCCTTTTCTTGAGATTTTGATATGCAATTTTTCTACCCTCAACACTCTTAAAATCACTAGATCTTGCAGATTGAAGGAATGTACCACCTCTTTGAATGATGCCACTGACATTTTGAGACTTCAATGGAATCAAATCATCATCAATTAACCCTTGAAATCCCTTCATTACACCAAACACCTCCATTCCGCTATGAAGTGCCGCACGAGTTGTTGCTCTAATTGCAGCATTCATTCCAGGAGCATCTCCTCCAGATGTTAATACTGCAATTTTTTTTACATCATTATTCATATTCTTAATTATTTGCGTTTTCTATTGTTTCCTTTGAAAGTTTTAGGATTGCTCTTTGTATTGAAATTATCCTTCTCTGTATTAATAGGTAAGTCTTCCTCAACTAATTGATAATCAAGTAGTTTTTGCTCAAGATTTGCCCTTAAAACTTTAACTTTAACAGGAGAACCGATTGTGTATTGACGTCCTGATGATTTTCCTCTCAATGTAAAAGTATCTTCATCAAAAATGTAGTAGTCAGATTTTATTTCACGAAGAGGAACCATTCCCTCAATCTTTGTAGGTTCAATCTCTACATACATTCCCCACTCTGTTAAACCAGAAACTTTACCTTCGAATTCCACACCGATCTTATCTTGCATAAACTCGACAAGTTTGTATTTGGTACTTGCTCTTTCTGCTTCAGTAGCAAGTTGTTCGCGTTGCGAAGAGTATTTACAGCACTCTTCCCAATAGTGTCGGTCTTGTGGTCTTGAGTGGTCAAGATATGTAGCCAAAAGGCGGTGTACCATCATATCTGGGTAACGTCTGATTGGAGATGTGAAGTGAGTGTAGTACTTGAATGCAAGTCCATAATGTCCTACATTTTCTGTTGAGTATCTTGCACGTGCCATTGATCTCAAAGCAAGCATCTCCAACACTCCCTCTTCAGGTTTGCCTTTAACATCCTTCAAGAGTTTGTTCAATGTGGTAGATATATTTTTAGGTGTATTTGTCTCTCCAAGTTGGTGGCCAAAAATTCCCGCAATATTTCTGATAGCATCAATTTTTTCGCTATTTGGATTTTCGTGGATACGATAAACAAAGATTGGATCTTTTAGCTTCATCTCCTTTGAAACAAGCTCTGCAACGGCCTTATTGGCAAGTAGCATAAATTCCTCAATTAGCCAGTTCGCCTCTTTTCCCTCTTTTTGATAAACATCAATAGGTTTGCCATTTTCATCACACTTAACCTTCATCTCAGGTCTCTCAAAAGAGATTGCGCCCGCAGCAAATCTCTTCTTGCGTACAATTGTGGCAAGTTCATGGCATTTAAGAATCTCGTTTTTAAGTGGTCCATTTTCTCCCTCAATTAACTCTTGTGCCTGCTCATAAGTGAAACGATAATTTGAACGAATTATAGTTCTTCCATACCATTTACTGATAATTTTTGCTTTATGGTCCATCTCAAAAATTACTGAGAAGCAGAGTTTATCCTCATTTGGTCGAAGTGAACACAATTTATTCGAAAGATTCTCCGGCAACATTGGAACAGTTCTATCAACCAAATAGACAGATGTTGCTCTGTAATAGGCCTCCTTATCTACAATAGAGTTAGGTGTTACATAATGTGTTACATCGGCTATGTGAACACCAATCTCCCAGTTGCCATTTTCAAGTTGTTGAACAGAGAGAGCATCGTCATAGTCTTTCGCATCAGAAGGGTCAATAGTAAAGGTTGTTACGCCTCTGTAATCCCTTCTTTTATCTATTTCTTTTTGATCTATAACATCAGAGATTTCATTTGCAGCATTACTAACCGCCTCATCAAATCTGTAAGGAAGGTCAAATTGTGCAAGGATTGCGTGCATTTCGGTCTCATTCTCACCAGGTTTGCCCAATACATCAACAATTTTGCCAATAGGGTAGTAGGATTTTTTCGGCCATTCAGTAACGACAGCTGCCACTTTAAGACCATTTTCTGCCTTCATTCCACCGATAGTCGGAAGAGAATCTTCATTCTCAATAGGAATGAAAATATCATAAGGCATAATTCTACTTTCGATTATTACCCAGGCATCATTGCCTCTTATTTGCAACACGCCTACGTGAGGAGTTTGAGATCTCTCTAAAACTTCAATAACCTCTCCCTCTGCACTTTTGGATAGTGTTTTTTCTCTTCTAACAATAATTTTAACAATATCACCATGTAGTGCTCCTCTTAATTTTTTAGATGGAATATAGACATCATCATCGGAGCCCTCTATGTCAACAAAAGCAGCTCCCTCCTTTAACATATTAACCTTTCCGGTGGTTTCAAATGCTTTCCTTCTTGGGACAGCTTTCCTGCTTTTTCTTGCAGCCGATAATCTGTTTTTTGCTCTACTCATAATTGTCTATTCAATCAATATTAGTAACTTTGCACAATTCAATTTTGATAACAAATTTAATAAAATTATAACAATTATGGACAAAAGAGTATTATTAATGATTCTTGATGGTTGGGGAGAGGGAAAAAAGGATAAAAGTAATGCAATTTATACAACAGGAACTCCTGAATTGGATAAGATTAAATCTCAATATCCACACTCACTTCTAAGTGCGTCGGGAGAGGATGTTGGTCTTCCAGAGGGACAGATGGGTAACTCGGAAGTTGGTCACTTGAATATTGGTGCAGGACGAATTGTATATCAAGATCTTGTAAAAATAAATATTGCTTGTAGAAATCACGTACTCCTTGATAATCAAGAGATTGCAGCCTTATATGACTATGTTCAAAAGAGTGGTAAAAAGCTTCACTTTATGGGACTTTGCTCAAATGGTGGAGTTCATAGCTCTTTGGAACATCTATATGAATTTCTATCTGTTGCAAAGGAGAAAAATCTATCAGATGTATTTGTTCATTGCTTTATGGATGGTAGAGATACCGACCCTAAGAGTGGTAAAGGATTTATCGAGGAGATTGAATCTAAAATGGCAGAATCAACAGGTAAAATTGCTTCAGTTGTAGGTCGTTATTATGCAATGGATAGAGATAAGAGATGGGATAGAGTTAAATTGGGTTATGACCTGATTGTAAATGGTGTTGGAGAGAAGGCAACTTCTGCTGTTGATGCTGTTCAGAAATCATACGATGAGGGTGTTACTGATGAATTCATTAAACCTATAACAATAGTAAATGAATCGGGAGAATCTGTTGGTACAATTCAAGAGGGTGATGCTGTAGTTTTCTTCAATTTCAGAAATGACAGAGCTCGTGAGATTACTGCAGTTTTAACTCAGCAAGATATGCCTGAAGTGGGTATGCATACTATTCCTTTGTACTATTGCTGCTTAACTCCATATGATGATAAATTTACAGGACTTCATATTCTTTTCAACAAAGAGAATGTTGAGAAGACATTGGGTGAGGTTGTGGCTTCTGCAGGCAAAAAACAACTAAGAATTGCTGAGACAGAGAAATATGCACACGTAACATTCTTCTTCTCAGGTGGACGTGAAGCTACTTTTGAGAACGAAGATAGAATTCTGGTTAATTCTCCAAAGGTAGCAACATACGATTTGCAACCTGAAATGAGCGCTCCAGAGGTTACAGAAAAACTTATTGAAGCTTTGGATACTCAACGCAACGATGTTGTTATTCTTAACTACGCAAATGGAGATATGGTAGGTCATACAGGTGTATATTCTGCTATCTGTGAGGCAGTAAAAACTGTTGATGGTTGCGTTGGAAGAGTTGTTGAGGCAGCTAAAAAGAATGGTTACACAGTTTTAATAACTGCAGACCACGGTAATGCTGATAATGCAGTAAACGAAGATGGTTCTCCAAATACAGCACACTCATTGAATTTGGTGCAATTTATCGTTGTTGATGATGATATTAAAGAGGTTAAGAATGGAGTTTTGGCAGACATTGCTCCTACAATTCTCAAATTGATGGGAATTGCTCAACCTGAGGAAATGACAGGCAAGTCACTAATTTAGCGAGTTTCATCACAATTAAGAGTCATCTTTGCCAAAAAAGATTAATAATGGATTTTGCACATTTACACGTACACACCCAATACTCCATTTTGGATGGAGCTGCTCCTATATCCTCTCTTTTCGCCCGAGCTAAAGAGTATGGACAGAAAGCAATAGCAATTACTGATCACGGAAATATGTTTGGTGTGAAGGAGTTCCTTAACACATCAAGTAAATATCCGGAGGTAAAACCTATTGTAGGGTGTGAGGTTTATGTGGCCCTAGAAGGAAGAAGTGCCAGAAAGGGAAAGGAGGATATGGGTGATCGACATCTAATACTTTTGGCAAAGAATAAGGATGGTTATAAGTCATTGGTAAAACTTGCATCGTATGCATATATTGAGGGATTTTATTACCGTCCGCGAATCGATAGGGAGCTTTTGGAGCAGTATCACGAAGGGTTGATATGTTCATCTGCCTGTATTGCAGGAGAAATTCCAAAGTTATTGTTGCAAGATAGAGTAGAGGAAGCCGAGGAGGTAATTTTGTGGTATAAGAACCTTTTTGGAGAGGATTATTATCTTGAGGTTCAGCGACATAGAACTACAAATCCACTATCAGACCAGACTCTTACTGAAAAACAGGATAAGATAAATAATTACATTTTTCAATTAGCGGAAAAGCACGGCATCAAGGTAATTGCTACTAATGATGTTCACTTTGTAGATGCTTCAGATGCTGAAGCCCACGACAGGTTAATCTGTATTAATACCGCTTCGGACTATAATAGTGTTACTAGGTTGAGATATTCACAACAGGAGTATCTAAAATCTACCGAAGAGATGGTGGAGCTTTTTTCAGATCATCCTGAGGTAATCTCAAATACAATGGAGATTGTGGATAAGGTAGAACCGTATAGTATTGACTCTCCTCCTATTATGCCACACTTTCCAATACCGGAAGAGTTTGCCGATTCAGATGATTACTTAAGACATCTAACATTAGAGGGAGCCAAGAGAAGGTATGGGACTCCTACCCAAGAGTGTCTGGATAGAATCAATTTTGAATTGGAGACAGTTAAAAAGATGGGTTTCCCTGACTATTTCCTAATTGTTCAGGATTATATCTGTGCTGCAAGAGATATGGGAGTTATTGTTGGCCCCGGTAGAGGATCAGCAGCAGGGTCTGTTGTTGCTTACTGCTTGACTATCACTGATATAGATCCATTGAAATATGATTTGCTGTTTGAGAGATTTCTAAATCCTGACCGTATCTCTATGCCAGATATTGATGTCGATTTTGATGATGATGGTAGATATAAGGTCTATAGATATGTAGAAGATAAATATGGAAAGGATCACGTTTCTCACGTTATTACTTTTGGTACTATGGCAGCAAAATCAGCAATCAGAGATGTTGGAAGAGTTGTTGGATTGCCTCTGAATATTACAGACTCTTATGCTAAATTGGTACCTGGTAGTATTACGACTGATGAACCTTATCCAAAGGATCCTAGCAAGAAGAAAGAACTCAAGGGGACAATTAAAAATTGTATTAAATATATTGATGATTTCAAGCAGGCATTGGAAGGGGAAAATGAGTTGCTATCTGATACAATTAAATATGCTGCGCAGCTTGAAGGGAGTATTCGTCAGGTAGGAGTTCACGCTTGTGCGGTTCTTATTGGCAGGGAGGATCTTACCAACCTCGTTCCAATCAGTATATCAAAAGATAAAGATAGTGGAGAGGATATCTGGGTATCTCAATATGAGGGTTCATTAATTGAGTCTATAGGTCTCTTGAAAATGGACTTCCTTGGGTTGAGAACATTGACAATTATCAAAGAGACCCTTAATAATATCAAGAATTCAAAGGGTATAGATTTGAACATTGACACTATACCAATTGATGATAAGGAGACATATCAACTCTTTGGTAGAGGTGATACAATATCTGTTTTCCAATTTGAGTCGGATGGTATGAGTAAATGGCTTCGCGCTTTAAATCCAACTCGTTTTGAGGATTTGATTGCGATGAATGCTCTTTACAGACCGGGTCCGATGGCCTATATTCCAGATTTTGTAGATAGAAAAAATGGAAGGAAGCAGATAGAGTATGATTTGCCGCAAATGGCTGATACCCTGCACGATACATATGGCATTACGGTATATCAGGAGCAGGTGATGCTTCTCTCTCAGAGACTTGCAGGTTTTACTCCGGGCCAAGCAGATACACTTCGTAAAGCGATGGGTAAGAAGCAGATTACCGTGATGGAGAAACTCTATGAGATATTCATAAAAGGAGGAGTTCAGAATGGTCATCCTGAGGATGTACTTAATAAAATATGGGGAGACTGGAAGAAATTTGCTGAGTATGCCTTCAATAAGTCTCACGCAACTTGTTATGCTTGGGTTGGTTATCAGACAGGTTATCTAAAGGCACACTACCCTGCAGAATTTCTTGCTGCCAACCTTAGTTGTAATCTCAATGATATTAAGGAGATTACTAAAATTATGGCTGAGTGTAAAAGGATGGGTATCAAGGTGTTAGGTCCCGACATCAATGAGAGTCTCACAAACTTCACCGTAAATAAAAAGGGAAATATCCGTTTTGGTTTAGGTGGAGTGAAAGGAGTTGGTTCAGGGGTTGTTGATGCTATTATCTCGGTAAGAGAGAAAGGTGGCCTATTTAAGGATATCTTCGATTTCGTTGAGAGATGTCAAGGTGCAAAAATTAACAGAAAGGTAATGGAGAGTCTTATCTATGCAGGCGCACTTGATAGTTTTGAGGAGTTGAATAGAGAGCAATATTTTGTTAAGGTATCTTCTGAAGAGATATTCCTTGATGCACTTTTGAAATATGCAGTTAAGATTCAGAACAATTCCTTCAACTCATCAATGTCTCTATTTGGGGATATGGAGGAGGTAAAACCAACTAGACCTGCTCTCCCACCAAAGGTTGATGTAAATACAGCTGAGTTGTTGAAAAAGGAGAAGGAACTTGTGGGAATGTATCTTTCATCACATCCATTGGATAAATTCAGTGTTGAGTTTGAGGCAATAAAAGCAACGCCACTATCGTCATTGAATGATATAGCAAGGTCCCTTAATAGCGAAGAGAAATATCAGAATAAAGATTTCTACGCTATGGGACTTGTTGTAGATGTGCAAGTTGGCTCAACAAAAAACAATAAACCTTATGCTAGATTTGAAATAGAGGACTTTTCCGGTTCATCAACATTTACCCTCTTTGGAAAGGATTACGAGAAATATCTTCCATACTTGACTCCTCAGCAGACAATCTTTATAAAATGTTCATCCCAGGCTAAGTATATGCCAAAGAGTAGCGAGGGAGAGGAGAAAAGAGCAGAGTTTGAACTTAAAGTTAAGGGAATGGTTCTTTTGGCCAATGCTATAGATGAATTTGTCAAAGAGGTGGTAGTTGACATACCTGTTGAGATGATTGATGCTAACTTCAGGAAAGAGTTTAAGCGTGAGATTAAAAAGAGCAAGGGTAATGCCTTACTCGTTTTAAAGATAAAGGATAGTAAAACAGGATTAGGTGCCGATTTCTTCTCGAAAAAGCACCAGGTCAAACCAACAGTTGAATTGTTGGAATTCTTCCGCAAGTATAAATTACACTACGATTTTGTTACAAAGATTCAATTATAGAATCAACGAATTTTGAGTCCTGCGCTAAGCGTGGGACTTTATTTTGTCCTCCAAGTTTGCCACGACTCTCCATCCATTTAAGGAATGTTCCTTCCGGTACTCTTGTTAAACGCAATCTATCCATAGTATAGGTGTGTGTGCGTTTAGCTTCATAATCACTATTTACCTTACAAATCTCTTCGTCCAATGTGTCGGCAAATTTTTCAACATTTTCGGGAGCTTTTGCGAACTCTATTACCCAGTGGTGAGAACCCTTTTTGCCATCCTGCATAAAAATTGGAGCAACTGTAAATTCAGAGACAATTGCATTGTGTTTTTTACAACACTCAAAGAGTGCCTTCTCGGCATTACCAATCATTAATTCTTCGCCAAAGGCATTGATAAACAACTGAGTTCTCCCTTCAAAGACAATTTTGTGAGGGTAAAGTGAGGTGAACTTGATAACATCACCAATATTATATCTCCATAGTCCTGTTACAGATGATATAATTACCGCATAAGGAACATTTAGTTCAACTTCTGCCATAGTGTGAACCTTCTTCTCTTTACCTCCCAAACCCAATGTCTGGAATTCGAAGAATACACCATTATCAGCGGTCATTAACATAGATGGATCATTAAAATCATCTTGGAATGCAAAATATCCCTCAGATGCATTATAATTCTCCAAATAGTGCATATTGTCAGATGGAATAAGCGCCTTAAACTGCTCTCTGTAAGGGTTGAAGCTGATACCTCCGTGCATAAACAACTCAAGATTTGGCCAAATATCGGTTAAATATTGCACATTGTTATATGCAACAATTTTTTGCATCAGCATCAATAGCCACGATGGAGTTCCCGCAAAGTTTGTAACATCCTCTTTGCTGCAAGTTTTGATGATTGCATCAATCTTCTCATTAAAGTCGGAAATCAAAGCAATCTTCTTTGATGGGATTCTCTTCAAATCTGAGATTAGTGGTGCCTCTTTTGTTAAGATGCCGGATAGGTCTCCACTCCAGAATTGATCTGGATCTATTTGAGAAACACTACCTCCAAAGGTCAAAGATTTTCCATCATACAATCTGCTTTTGGGATTGTTGTTTAGATAAGTTGCCAACATTTTTTGGAAACCGCTGAAGTGGCATCGTTTAAGACTCTCGGTAGTAATAGGAATAAATTTTCTCTTATCTGAACTTGTTCCTGAACTTACAGCATAATAAAGAATACTATCATTCCATAGAACATTTTTCTCTCCCATACGACATCTGTCGATGTATGGTTGGATGTCATTATATTCACGGATAGGGACTAATCTTTGATAATCTGCAATTGACTTGATATTCTCAAATTGGTGATCTTTTCCAAACGCAGTATTTTTACCACTTCTTATGAGGTGGTTAAATAAAATCTCTTGCTTCCCCATAGGATTCTTACGAACCTCGTCCAATCCTCTAAGCATCTGGGTGGCATAAATAAGGTATGCTCTTGTAAGTAGTGTCATATCAATTAGCTAGGACTTCGTGAAGTACGTTTAAAGATTTAATATTAAGGTTGTACTCTAAATGAAATCCAATATACTTAATTAGTTCAGTAGTAAAGTTATATCTTTCAAATCCACATAATGGAATAGACAAATTTGTCAAAAATGTGTTGCTACATATTTCGTGCAAAAGTAGTGAATTTGCCTTGGAAAAATACAAATTATTTTCATTAAGATTCACTTCTCTCTCCGATATAAATTTTGCAGAGTTAATTTCAAAAATGCAATTTTCCTCAGAGTAATTGTCAATAGGGGCAAAGCCCAGCTTTTTACAATATTCAAGTGTGAAAATAAGGTGATAATTGGCAAAGTTACTTTCGAGTGATTCAAAAGTGATTATCTCCTGGCATAACCAGTCAAAAAAATCGGCATCTCCACTCTCCTCTTGATAGGTGCGATAGAGCAATTCTCCAATATAGATGGCTATTGAGTTTTTATAAATATCGCTTCTTATAGAGTGAAGTTTAACTTCATTGTCAAACTCTTTAAGATAATACATACTCCCCTTTGTTGGGGCTGTAATCACTGTATCAAGGATATTCAAACTGAAGAAGTGCGACAGGGCGGCACTATTTTTGCTCTTTTTTGCGTTGCGAAGATATAGGGATTGTCTTCCAAAATTTCTATCAATGGTATGCAATACAAGAGAACTTTCGCCCGTCTTGGTAGCGTGAAGAAAGATAGATTTTGAATGGACAACCTCAGACATACTATTTTTGAAGGAAATCTTTAAGAAGTGTTAATGCCTTTCCTCTGTGAGAAATGAGATTTTTCTCATCCAGAGTCATTTGGGCCATAGTCTTGTCAAAGCCATTAGGAATGAAGATAGGATCATATCCAAAACCCTCAATTCCACTGCATTGGCGAGTGATAATACCCTCACAGATTCCCTCAAAAACGTGAAGATTACCATCAAGGATTAGAGCGATGGCACATCTAAAACGAGCAGTGCGTTCATTGTCAGGAGTATTTTTCAACTGGTCAAGCACCAAAGCAACATTGCGACGAGGATCTTTTGGTTCGCCAGAGTAGCGTGCCGAATATACGCCCGGAGCCCCATTGAGAGCATCAATTTCAAGGCCTGTGTCATCAGCAAAGCAGTTTTTGCGGAATTTATCCCAAATAAATTGTGCCTTTTGAATAGCATTCTCTCTAATGGTAGGACAAGTTTCCGGAATCTCATCATCAAAACCCAAGTCGGCAGGTGTTATTAAATTAAAGGCCTCACCTAGATGCTTTTGTGCTTCGATGAGTTTATTTTTATTAGCAGTTGCAAAGATTATCTCCATTATTAAATATTTTTCGCGCAAAGATATAAAAGAGATATAATAGTTGTTACCTTTGTGAAGGGAAAAAAGATTATGAAGAGATTTAAATATATTTTAACATTGGTATTGTGTGCCTCAATGGCACTTTCACTTTCAGCACAGTCTGATTCTTTTAAAGCAGGAAAAAATCTTAATGTTCAGTTCTCAATTCTAAAAGAGTTGCAGCGTTCTTATGTAGATACAGTTCAAATGGACGAGCTTGTTCTAGATGGCATCAATGCAATGCTCTCAAAATTAGATCCTTACACTATTTATGTGCCAGAGGAGTATGAGGAGGATATGGAACTTTTGATGAATGGCACCTATGGGGGTATAGGGGCAGTAGTGCAGAAGAAAGTTGATGGTCCTGTAGTAATTACAGAGCCATATAAGGATTCTCCTGCATCTAAATTTGGACTTGTTCCGGGAGATCAGATTATTGAGATTGATAACAAGAGTGTAATAGGTGAGACAAGTGCCGAAAGTACTTCAAGAATGAAGGGTGTCCCAGGAAGTAATGTTCTCTTCAAGGTGGTAAAGATGAGGAGTGGCGACACTGTATTGGTAGATGTTGTTCGTGAAAGAATCAGAGTTTCTAGTCTGGACTATGCGGGAATCATCAGAGATTCAATAGGTTACATAACTCTTTCCGGATTTATAACAGGGACAGCAAAAGAGGTCCGTAATGCCTTTTTGGATTTGAAAAAAGATGGAGCCAAGAAGATTGTACTTGATTTAAGAGATAATGGTGGTGGTTCTTTAGCCGAAGCTGTGGAGATTGTATCTCTATTCGTTCCAAAGGGTACTTTAGTTATCTCTTCAAAGGGAAAAATTGAGGGTTCCAACAAAGAGTATTATACAACATCACACCCAGTGGATACATTAGTACCTATTATGGTAATGATTAATTCCGGTTCTGCTTCAGCATCAGAGATTGTAGCAGGCGCTATTCAGGATTTGGATAGAGGCTTTGTGGCTGGAAAAAGATCTTTTGGAAAGGGATTAGTGCAATCTGTAGTGCCAATGCCTTTTGATGGTACATTGAAATATACAACAGCAAAGTACTATACTCCATCTGGAAGATGTGTTCAGGCAATAGATTACTCTCATCGTAATGAAGATGGAAGTGTTGGTAATATTCCAGACTCTTTGACAAGTGAGTTCACTACGAAAAAAGGAAGAATAGTGAAAGATGGAGGTGGAATTACTCCAGATATTGAGATAGATAATATTGTTTATGGAAGAGTCTCATTCTCTGTTGTTTTCAATAATATTGTGAGCGATTATGCAATGGATTATTACAAAAAACATCCAACAATAGCACCAGCTGAGGAGTTTGTACTCACAGATGAAGGTTACGATGATTTTGTAAAATTTGCCGCGTCAAGGGAATTCGATGCAAGAAGTGTATCTCAGGTTGAAATGGATGATTTGCTTAAGAAGGCCAAGGAGGAGGGTATGTATGAAATCTTCAAAGCAGAATTTGATGCCCTTTCTGATAAATTAAATCTCTCAAAAGAGGAGGCACTGAAGATGGCAAAGGATGAATTATTACCTATTATTGAGGCGGAGATTCTCTCTAAATACTACTTTAGAGAGGCATCTATATTCCCAGAATTGAGGTACGATAAACAACTTGAAGAGGCGTTGGATAGTTGGAAGTCTAATTTTCCTCTTTAATCCTATAGAGAACCTTTGTTGAGAAGGAGAGATATAGGGTACGAATTAGTAAATGAGCGAAATAGCCCACATAGAGGGCGTGAATTCCTAAAGTATTTTTAAGGAGAATGTAGCAAAGGATAAAACCTATTGCTGCCCAAATCATACAGTCGCGAACCTCTTTCGCGGCTGTTGCTCCTATATATATCCCATCCCAGGTGAATGCAGCACAGCTTATGAAAGGCATTATTATAAGCCAAGGTGTGAACTCTTCGGCTGCTGTGAGAACATTTTTGTCAGATGTCATAAGTGCAAACATATCATTGCCCCAGAACCAATATACAAAGGTAAATATGACACCAATCAAAGAGGCCCATTGGAATAACTTCTTGATGCAGATGCGCAACTGATTAGTATTTCTCTCGCCAACAAATTTTCCTGTCAATGCCTCTCCTGCGTATGCAAAACCATCAATAAAGTAAGAGAAAATCATCATTAACTTCATCATAATTGAACTTACCGCAAGGGCTTCGTCTCCGTATTTGGCTGATAATGAGGTAAATCCAACATAGACTGCCATAAAACATAGAGAGCGAACAAATAGTTTACTATTGATAGAAAACATTCGTTTAATCTTCTCTAATCTAAGACTCTCAAAAATTGAAAAGTGCTTGAAGTATCCTCTATATCCAATGATAAAGAGAGTAATTGCCAAAAGAAGACCAATATATTGGGCAAGCAGAGTACCCCAGGCAACACCAATAACTCCCATTGAGAAGTTTACTGCCAAGAGATAACTACCCACCATATTAACTACATTGATCGTAATATCCAGAATCATTGGGAATATGGTATTCTGCATCCCAATAAACCATCCCTTGAAGACCATCAAGGAGAGTGTTGCAGGTGCAGCCCATATACGTATGAAGAAATATCTTCTGGCAAAGCTTTCAACATCTGCAGAACAATCAATTAGTGCAAAAGATGCCTCTATAAAGAGGATTTGGATTAGCCATAGAATCAATGCTGCTCCGAGAGCAGTTGCAATTCCTTGAGTGAAGATAGATATTGCCTCCTTGAAATCTCTCTTTCCGTATGCTTGAGCAGTCATTCCTCCTGTTCCGACTCTCAAGAATCCAAAATTCCAATAGAGTAGGTCGAAAAGCATTGTCCCAATAGCGATACCACCAATAGCAGCAGCATCGGCAATATGGCCTGCTATAGCTAAATCAACCATTCCGACTAGTGGAACTGTGATATTCGCAAAGATGCTAGGAATAGCTAGTCGTAGAATTTGACGATTCATTTTAACGATATTTAGTCTCCTCTTCGATCATACCCAGATAGGAGTTATATCTCTCCCAAGCGATTTCTCCCTCCTCAATTGCTCTCTTAACGGCACAATGTGGTTCGTGGGTATGAGTGCAGGGCTGGAATTTACATTCGTCCATAACTCTCAGCATCTCAGGGAAATAGGTGCTTACGAGGTTTAGATCCAGGTCGATAAGCCCAAAACCTCTGATTCCTGGAGTGTCAATAGCAAATCCTCCGGAGATGATAGGGTGCATTTCATAGAATGTTGTTGTATGCTTTCCTTGAAGGAAATGTTCTGAAATTTCCCCTATTTTAGGTGAAAGATTTGGGTCTAAAGCTTTAAGAATAGAGGATTTTCCAACTCCTGACACGCCAGAGAATAGTACCACTTTATCCTTAATCTCTTCTCTTAAAATTTCAATTCCTGTGCCATCAATCGTAGATAATTCACAGATTTCATAACCTGCTTTAAGATAAATCTCCTTGAAGGAGTTTACAGTATCAGGACAATCTCTGAAAAGATCAATTTTGTTAAGAATAATTTTAACAGGGATTTTATATGCCTCGCAAGTGACTAAAAATCTGTCAATAAAGGCAAAGCGAGTCTGTGGAAAATCAATAGTGACAATCAGATATGCTATATCAATATTAGATGCAATAATATGTGATTGTCTGGAGAGATTTGTAGATTTTCTAATAATATAATTCTTTCGAGGATGAACTTTATTGATAACCGCAATTTGATTCTCCGGATCATAAGTATAATCAACTATATCCCCTACAGCAATCGGATTGGTGGAATCACTATCTTTAAGACGTAACTTACCTCTGATTACAGCAGGGAAGATATCCCATTTAGGAAGCTCTGATAACATATAATGGCTTCCGGTATGCTTTACTACAGTTGCAGAACCTTTACTCTCCATATCTGCAAAGATAGGTATTTTGCATTATTTCCATTACATTTGCACAAAATTAAAAATGCATTTTTATGTACACACTTTCGGAGATTGATTCAATAGTTGAAAGGAATATTATCCACCTTCCTCTTAATGGTGAGCCACAAGAGCTTTATGATCCGTTAAAGTATATGCTCTCTTTGGGAGGGAAGAGGGTTAGGCCAAGATTGTGTTTGGCAATTTACTCCCTTTTTAAGGATAATTTAGATGCAAATGTCATCTATCCTGCGATAGCTCTTGAGATTTTTCACTCATTTACACTTATTCACGATGATATTATGGATAAGGCAGATGTCAGAAGGAATAATCCTACAGTGCATAAAAAATGGGGTGAAAATATTGCAATTCTTTCAGGTGATGTTATGTTTATTAAGGCATATCAACTTCTTGAAAAATCAAAACCTGAACACTTGCTTCCATTGCTGAATCTCTTTTCAAAGACTGCAGCAGATGTTTGTGAGGGACAGCAATTTGATATGAACTATGAGACAATGCCTCTGATAACAATAGAGGAATATATCAATATGATTGCTCTTAAAACAGGGGCGTTGATTGCTTGTGCTGCCAAAATGGGAGCAATTATGGCTGGTGTTGATAATAAAAAGGCCGATCTTTTCTATCAATTTGGAAGGAAGATTGGTATTGCATTTCAAATAACAGATGACTATCTGGATACATATGGTGATTACAAACTTTTCGGAAAGAAGATAGGTGGAGATATTGTAATGAATAAGAAGAGTTGGTTGCTTGTGGAGAGTTTCAGAGTTTCGGATGGTGAACAGAAGAGGAGGTTGCGTTCGGCTCTTGCAATGAGTGGTGATGACCAGGCAAAAATCGATACGATGAAGGCACTTTATGATGAAATGCAGATAAAGCAACGAGCTGAGAAAGAGATTGAAAGATATTATAATGAGGCAATAGAATCACTTAAAGATGTTGAACTAAATGAGGCCCAAATGGCTATTATGATTGATTTTGCCAATAAAATAACATATAGAACCAGATAGTATGAATTTAGAAATAATGGCACCTGCCGGTAATTTTGAGTGTCTGAATGCGGCAATTCAAGGTGGTGCCAACTCGGTATATTTTGGAGTCGGAAATCTTAATATGAGATCTCACTCAGCGAACAATTTCTCTTCTGCTGACCTTCAGCAGGTGTGTGATATCTGTCGCGAGAATGGTGTGAAATCATATTTAACACTCAATATCGTTCTATATGATGAAGATATTGAACCGATGAAGGAGGCGCTTCAGGCAGCAAAGGCAGCTGGAATTACAGCTGTGATTGCTTCAGATATGGCAGCAATAACATACGCAAGGGAGTTAGGAATAGAGGTTCATATTTCTACTCAATTGAGTATTTCCAATAGTCAGAGTTTGAAATTCTATGCTCAATATGCCGATGTAATAGTGCTTGCCAGAGAGTTGAACCTAGGTCAAGTCAAAGAGATTAAGGCTACTATAGATAGAGAGCAGATTAAAGGTCCATCTGGAAGACTTTTGGAGATAGAGATGTTCTGTCACGGAGCTTTATGTATGGCTATTTCGGGTAAGTGCTATTTGTCGTTGCACGAATATGGAGCATCAGCCAATAGGGGTTCTTGTTATCAGCTGTGTCGCAGAGGATACTCTGTTACAGATTTAGAGACTGGCAATACCTTGGAGATTGATAATAAATATATTATGTCACCGAAGGATCTATGTACCATTGAATTTATGGACAAAATCATAGATGCAGGGGTTACAGTCTTTAAGATTGAGGGTAGAGCTCGCTCTGCTGAGTATGTAAAAACAGTTGCAAGATGTTATAGAGATGCAGCAGATGCAGTTTTGGCAGGAAAATATACACCTGAATATGCATCTGAACTAAAAGAAAGATTGTCAACTGTATTCAATCGTGGTTTCTGGGATGGATATTATCAAGGCGCAAGACTTGGAGAGTGGAGTGAGGTTTACGGAAACAAGGCGACTAAGAGTAAAAAATATATTGGAAAGGTAACAAACTACTTTTCAAATATTGGTGTAGCAGAAATTTTAATTGAGACCGGTTCTATTTCTGTTGGGGACAATGTGATAATTATTGGCCCATCAACAGGTGTGGTTGAGGTTACAGTTGAAGAGATAAGAGTAGATTTGAAGAGTACAGAGAGTGCTGTTAAGGGAGAATATTGTTCAATTGCAGTTCCTGAAAAGCTTCGCAGAAGTGATAAATTATACCTGTTTCAATAAGTATGAGTAAGAAGAGGCGAGAATTTCCGAATACCTATGTAATAATTTTTGCAATCATCATATTGAGTGCGATTGCGACTTGGTTTGTGCCAGGTGGAGAATATGTTAAGAGTCAGGTTGAGTTAACAGATGCTATCTCTGGAGATGTTGTGCTTCAGGAAGTGGTTGATTATCAACAAGTTGACTCTAATCCTCAAACGTGGCAAATCTTCTCTGCTCTTTTTAATGGTTTTTCAAAGCAGGCAGGTATAATAATTTTTATACTAATTATCGGAGGTGCTTTCTGGATAATTAATGGTCTAAAGGCGATTGATGCAGGAATCTTCTCTTTCTTGAAATTTACCAAAAAATTAGAAAGGAACAGATTGCTCAAAAGAGTTGGCGTAAATAATATCGTTATGATTCTTATTATGCTTCTCTTCAGTACCTTTGGTGCTGTCTTTGGAATGAGTGAAGAGACAATCGCTTTTGTAGTAATTCTCGTTCCTCTGGCAATCTCGATGGGTTATGACTCCATTGTTGGTGTTATGCTTGTCTATGTGGCGGCACACGTAGGATTCGCAGGAGCTCCTCTCAATCCATTTACAGTTGGAATTGCACAATCATTGGCGGGATTGCCTATGTTTTCCGGCATAGAATATAGAACAATCTGCTGGTTGATTTTGACTGTTATTATGATAGCATTTGTATTGATATATGCTGCCAAAGTCAAGAAGGACCCAACCAAAAGTATTGTTTATAATGAAGATAGTTATTGGAGAGAGAAAGTTACATCTACAGATAATTCTGTCCAGTATTATCATAACAAGGCATCTTGGTTCTCGTTTGGAGTGATAGCAATAGCAATTCTCCTATTCACTATTTATTATAGCGATAAATGTGTGATTACGTTAGGTTCAAATAGTTATACCCCTGTGTGGTTAATGCCTGCAGTTGCACTACTATTTGTTCTATTCTCAATTGCTTCATTAAGAAAGTCGGTGCACTTCTATATCCTGAATCTGCTTGTATTTACAATTATATACCTAATAATAGGTGTGCTTGGCTTTAAGTGGTACATTACAGAGATATCAGCCCTCTTCCTTGCTTTGGCAATAGCGAGTGCAGTTGCAGGAGGATATTCTCCAAATAAAGTTGCAAATGAGTTCCTAAATGGGGCAAAAGATATCCTTTCAGCAGCAGTTGTCGTTGGTCTGGCGGCCGGAATTGTTGAGATTCTGAGAGATGGAAAGGTGATTGATACAATTCTATACTCTATGGCTTCGGCTCTTGATGGCAACTCTTCTTCAGTTGCTGTAGGGGCTATGTATATGATTCAGACACTTATTAATATAGTTATACCATCAGCATCTGCGAAGGCGGCTATTACAATTCCGATTATGGCTCCATTCTCAGATTTGATAGAGGTTTCGCGTCAAACTACTGTACTTGCATTCCAATTTGGTGATGGATTTACAAATATGATTACACCAACTTCGGGTGTATTGATAGCAGTTCTGGCTATGGCAAGAATTCCATATGCAAAATGGTTTAAGTTTATATGGAAATTCATTTTGGCTTTGATCATCTTGGGTATGCTTTTACTGCTTCCTACAATTTATATGAATCTTGCCGGTTTCTAATTTTCAAACAAACTGATTAAGAAAATTGTTAATAACTTGTTGGTAAATCGGAATTTATGTCGTATATTTGCAGCCCCGCAGAAGTGCGGTATATTACATAAATAACAGATTAACAACTATTTATGCCAACAATTCAACAATTAGTTCGCAAAGGTCGCGAGGTTATCGTAGAGAAAAGTAAGTCTCGCGCGCTTGATGCATGTCCTCAAAGACGTGGCGTTTGTGTACGTGTTTACACAACAACACCTAAGAAACCTAACTCAGCAATGAGAAAGGTGGCTCGTGTTCGCCTAACAAATCAAAAAGAGGTCAATGCATACATCCCTGGAGAAGGACACAACTTGCAAGAGCACTCAATCGTATTGGTGCGTGGCGGTCGTGTTAAAGATCTACCAGGTGTACGTTATCACATCCTTAGAGGTGCTTTAGACACAGCAGGTGTAGAGGGACGTCTTCAAAGCCGTTCACTTTATGGTGCTAAGAGACCTAAAAAAACAGCCGCTAAGAAGTAATCTATTAACAATTTAATTTAATTAAAGAAATGAGAAAATCGAAGCCTAAAAAGAGGATTCTACTTCCTGATCCAAAATTTCACGATGTAATGGTAACACGTTTCGTGAACAATTTAATGTTACAGGGGAAGAAGAGTATCGCTTATTCTATTTTTTACGATGCGATCGACATCATTGGCGAGAAGATGAAAGATTCTGACAAGGCTCCTTTGGATATTTGGAGAAAAGCACTTGAAAACGTAACTCCACAAGTTGAGGTTAAAAGCCGCAGAGTGGGTGGTGCAAACTTCCAAGTTCCTACAGAGGTGCGTCCGGAAAGAAAAATCTCCATCAGTATGAAGAATATGGTACTCTACGCTCGTAAACGTTCCGGCCACTCAATGGCAGAAAAGTTGTCCGCAGAAATTATGGCAGCCTACAATTGCGAAGGTGGTGCCTATAAAAGAAAAGAAGATATGCACAAAATGGCAGAAGCTAACAAAGCTTTTGCACACTTTAGATTCTAAGCATTTAAATAATTTTAGATGGCAAGAAATCTTAAATATACAAGAAATATCGGTATTATGGCACACATTGATGCCGGTAAGACCACTACTTCTGAACGTATCCTATTTTATACAGGTAAAACTCATAAAATTGGTGAAGTTCACGAAGGTGCTGCTACTATGGACTGGATGGTCCAAGAGCAGGAGAGGGGTATTACCATTACATCAGCAGCTACAACTGCTTTTTGGCAATACAATGGTGAACAATACCAAATTAATCTTATTGACACTCCGGGCCACGTTGACTTTACAGTTGAGGTAGAGCGCTCTCTTAGAGTATTGGATGGTACAGTTGCTACCTTCTGTGCTGTAGGTAGAGTACAACCACAATCTGAGACAGTTTGGCGTCAAGCTGACAAGTATCGTGTTCCGAAGATTGCTTATGTCAATAAGATGGACAGAGTTGGAGCTGACTTCTTAGCAGTGGTAGAAGAGATGAATGATAAATTGGGAGCAAATGCTATTCCTATTTGCTTGCCAATTGGAGCTGAAGATAGCTTTGCAGGTGTTATCGATCTAATTGCAATGAAGGCAATGATCTATAACCAAAGCAAAGAGCTTATCAACTATGAACTTCAAGATATTCCAGCAGATATGTTGGAAGAAGCTCAAGAGTGGAGAGGCAAGCTAATCGAAGCTATCGCTGAATATAACGACACAATTCTTGAAAAATTCTTCGAAGATCCTGATTCAATTTCAGAAGAGGAGATTATTGAAACACTTCGTAAAGCAACAATCGATATGGCTGTTGTTCCTACTTGCTGTGGTTCATCATTCAAGAATAAAGGAGTTCAGTTCTTATTGGATGCTGTAATGCGTTACTTACCATCTCCACTAGATAAAGGTTCAATCACTGGTACTGACCCTCAAACTTCTGAAGAGTTAGTTCGTCAACCAAAGAGCGAGGAGCCATTCTGTGGTTTGGTATTTAAAATTGCAACAGATCCATTTGTGGGACGTTTAGCATTTATAAGAGCATATTCAGGTAAACTTGATGCTGGCTCTTATGTATTAAATACTCGTTCAGGTAAGAAAGAACGTGTAGCAAGATTGTATCAAATGCACTCAAACAAACAAAATCCAATCGAATTTGTTGAAGCAGGTGATATCTGCGCAGCAGTTGGTTTCAAAGAGTTGCGTACAGGTGATACAATTTGTGCAGAAACTAATCCAATCGTTCTTGAGTCAATTTCATTCCCAGATCCAGTTATTGGTTTGGCAGTTGAACCTAAGACTCAAAAAGATTTGGACAAATTGGGAATTGCGTTGAGCAAACTTTCAGAAGAAGACCCTACATTTACAGTAGAAACTAACCTTGAATCTGGCCAAACAGTTATCAGTGGTATGGGTGAGCTTCACTTGGATATCATTGTTGACCGTCTTCGTCGTGAATTTGGTGTTGAAATCAACCAAGGTGCACCTCAAGTTAATTACAAAGAGGCAATCACTGGTACTTATCAACACAGAGAGGTATTCAAGAAACAAACTGGTGGTAGAGGTAAATTCGCTGATATCATTGTTGAAATTTCACCTGCTGATGAAGGCGTTACAGGACTTCAATTTATTGATGAAGTTAAAGGTGGTAACGTTCCTCGTGAATATATTCCTGCAGTTGAAAAAGGTTTCAAATCTGCTATGGCAAATGGTGTTCTTGCAGGTTATGAGGTTACAGCAATGAAGGTTGTCTTGAAAGATGGTTCATTCCACCCTGTGGATTCAGATGCTTTGTCATTTGAAATTTGTGCCCGTCAAGCATTCCGCCACGCATTGCCTAAGTGCGGTCCTGTTCTAATGGAGCCAGTAATGTCTTTGGAAGTTGTTACTCCTGAAGATTATATGGGTGACGTTGTTGGTGACTTAAACCGTCGTCGTGGACAGATCGTAGATATGGATTCTAAGGGAAATGCAAGAATTGTAAAAGCAAAAGTACCTTTATCAGAACAATTCGGATATGTAACAGTGCTTCGTACTATTACTTCTGGTCGTGCAACAAGTTCAATGGAGTTCTCACACTATGATGTGGTTCCTGCAAACTTAGCTAAAGAGGTAATCGAAACACACGGTGGCCGTAAAGTTCTGGATGATGAAGAATAATTAATAAAGTAGTAATATGAGTCAAAAAATTAGAATTAAACTAAAATCTTACGATCACGCTTTGGTTGACAAGTCAGCTGACAGAATCGTAAAGACCGTGAAAGCTACAGGTGCAGATGTAAAAGGTCCTATTCCTCTTCCAACTGACAAGAAAATTTTCACAGTTAACCGTTCTACTTTCGTGAATAAGAAATCACGTGAGCAATTTGAACTCAACTCTTTCCGCCGTCTAATGGACATCTATAACTCAACTCCTAAAACTGTTGATGCTTTGATGAAATTAGAACTTCCAAGCGGTGTTGAAGTTGAAATTAAAGTTTGATAAAAAAATCTTATATTTGTAACTGCTTTCGGGCAGTTACAAAATAGGACGGTCCTATAGCTCAGTTGGTTAGTAGCACCTGACTCATAATCAGGGGGTCGCTGGTTCAAGCCCAGCTGGGACCACGAAGCACTTACGATATTTCGTAGGTGCTTTTTCTTTGTTATTATTTAATCTAATCCTTAAATTTGCCGGAAATATTAAAGGGATGAAAAAATTTTTTGTAATACTATCACTACTATTTTCGTTGACTCTTTCTGCTCAGGATGCAGAGAAAGATACAAGATTGCACGTTGGCGATAAGATGCCAAAATTTACTCTTAATTCAGAAGTTTATGGTAAGGTTACCTCAAGATCATTGAAAGGTAAGGTGGTTTTGGTCTCTCTTTTTGCAACATGGTGTCCTCCTTGTCAATTGGAATTGGCAGCAGTGCAGAAGGATCTTTATCCAAAGTATAAGGATAATGAAGATTTTGTATTGCTTGTGGTTGGTAGAGAGCATAATGATGCAGATCTACAAGAGTATAACAAAAAGAAGAATTTTACATTTCCACTCTATCCGGATGTAGATAGGGAATTCTTCTCGCTATTTGCGGATAGTACAATTCCAAGAACTTTTCTATTTGATAAGAGGGGAAAGGTAGTCCTTTCAGAGATAGGTTATAGTGAAGAGGGCTTTGAGGAGTTGATGGAAACAATAGAGAGTCTATTGCAAAAGTAGCTTGGGTGATGAATCAAGAATTGTTGCAATACATTGAAAATGAGATAATTCCACGTTATAATGGATTTGATCGCTCCCATTCGGTATCTCACGCAGAAGATGTGATTGGGCGTAGTTTGGAGTTAGCAAAGAGTTATGATGTGCATATTGATATGGTCTATGCAGTTGCAGCTTTTCACGATACGGGATTGGTTGCCGGAAGGGAATTTCATCACATTGAATCTGGAAAAATTGTAAGAGAAGATAAAAATCTCAAGAGGTGGTTTTCTGAAGAGCAAATAGAGATTATGGCGGAGGCAGTTGAAGATCATAGAGCATCTTCTGGCGAGCCTCCTCGTTCTATTTATGGAAAAATTGTTTCACAGGCAGATAGATTGATTGTGCCAGAGGTGGTATTTACACGTACAGTTCAATATGGATTGGCACATTATCCCGAAAAACCAAAAGAGGAGCAATATCAACGTTTTCTTTCACATCTATTGGAGAAATATGCACGTGGTGGATACCTGAAATTGTGGTTGCCGGAGGGAGAGTCTGCTGAGAATTTAGAAAAGATTAGAGATATTATTGAAGATAGAGATGCCTTAAGGGCAATATTTGAGAGTATCTATGCAGAACAATATGTTGCTGATACTCCTATTTAATTTTAAAAAGAGATGAAATACAGACACATTTTATTTGACATTGATGGTACATTATTGGATAGCGAAAAGACAGGAGTTGTATCATTGCAGAAAACAATCAGAGTGCTTTTAGGTAGAGAGGAGCCCTTGGAGAAGTTATACCCATATTTTGGCATTCCGACTCCGGAGGCAATCGCAATGATTGATTTCGTAGATAAGGAGGAGGCAACGCAGACTTGGGAGACCTATTTTCAGGAGATGAGAAGTTTTATACAGCCATTTGAAGGAGTTGATGAACTACTTTCTGAGTTATCTGCAAGAGAGGATTGTAAGATGGGAGTGATTACCTCAAGAGGTCATTTTGAGATAAATGAGGATCCTCAATTTATGGATAGAGTACACCACTTTGACACAATAATTGGTGCTGAAGATAGCGAAAAGCATAAACCAAATCCCGACCCGATATTTGCCTATATGGAGAGAACAGGAGCAAAACCCGAAGAGTGTATTTATATAGGAGATACAATCTATGATTCAAAATGTGCAGAGGGAGCAGGAGTGGATTTTGCCCTAATTAATTGGACAACAAGGGATAACAGCCATATTCCTGCAAAGTATTATGCTAAAAACTGCGACGATTTAAGAACAATTATAGAATTATAATTATGAAAAAATTTCTCTACCTATTCTCAGTTATTTTGTTGTTTGCATCTTGCGCAGGACAACAAAATGAGTTAAATGTAATCTCTTTTAATTTGAGATTGAGCCCACACGACGATTTTGATGGCGAAAATAGCTGGCTCTATCGTAAAGATGCTGCAGGAGAGTTGTTGAACACAGTTTCTCCAGATATGTTTGGAATCCAAGAGGCAGAATTCAGACAAATAGAAGATTTGAAAGAACGTCTTCCTCAATATACCTGGGTAGGTTTCGGTTTAGATGAAGCTACAGCAGGTTGTCAGGTAAGCTCTCTGTTCTATAAAACAGAAAGATTCAACCTTCTTGATTCCGGTATCTTTTGGTTAAGTGAGACACCAGACTCTCTGTCAAGAGGATGGGATGCTGCCATGATGAGATTGGTTACTTGGGTGAAATTGGCTGATTTGCAAGCTGATAACAAGGAGGTTTACTACTTCAATACCCATTTTGATCACATAGGTAAAGTGGCTCGTGCAGAGTCTGCAAAGTTAATATGCAGTAAAGTCGAAGAGATTGCCGGTAACGATGCTTGTGTTTTGATTACGGGAGATTTCAATACAAGATACTCTACAGATGCGTTGGCGCCATTGAGAGAGAAATTTAGTGGAGCTCGCGAGACATCGCCAATTACAGATACTCTAAATACATTTAATGATTGGGGTAAGAATGCGGTTGCTGAGCCAGGTGGCAAGAGGATTATAGATCACATCTATTATCAAAATGTGGAACCAATTGAGTATAAAACTATTGTAGATAATTATGGTGCAAATTATGTTTCTGATCACTATCCAATAATGTTCAGAGCGAAGTATTAGAATCTACAGAAGTATATAAAAAAGTGTTGCTCCAAGGGGGCTATCCTTTTCGGCGGTGAATTAAATTTCACCGCCGAATTTGTTTATTTACAATGTGTTGGGTGTTAGATTGTGAAACGACTTTTCTATGAAAAACCTCTTGAACTTCAATTTTTCTCTTTGCGTGTAGTCTTCTATGTAGTCTAAATTAGGTCAATTGGTATTACTTGGTACGGCTTAAATAAAATTCAATATTCTGCTCTTTTTGTCTTTGGAATCTTAATCTGTCATATTTTGGCAGTTTGGTGGTGTAGTTTTGCCGCAAATTACATCCCACTTATTATGAAAAACAAAGAATATACCCACTTGCGAGCGCAGGTGCAGAAAATTGAGGAGAAGATTCTTGCCATCACGGGCAAAAATGTGGAGTTTAATATGGAGTGGACTCGTTCGCAGCGCAAATGCGAGCAGGTCGAAAAGTTGATTTGGAAGCGCAGACATCTGCTCGATAAGATGTTTGTTGCTACGCCCGAAGAGGTGGTACGTATGGAGCAGGTGAATAACCGCTTGTACGATCTTACACAGAAGATGTATGCTCGTACAGAGGCACTCTTTCGCAAAGTGATGACTGCTACCTATGACCCCGAATCGGATGACGATGTGGATGTTGAGGGAACGCTCAAATTCTCAGCGAATGGACATAGTTCTCTCTTGCCAATGGCGAATGATGACTATTACGGCTCTGACTTTTATAGGATGCTTGTGGTTATTGATTGGCTATACACCTGCGATGTGTTGCATTTAGAGGAGATTGAGCAGTGTCATTGTTATCTTTATCCTTCGGACTATAGACCCGAAATGAGTAGTAAGGAGTTGGGATTGACGGATGATCTTAATGATGGCACAACTTGGTATGAGTCAGTCCAACCCGCAGCCGACAAGTTGAGTCACCTATGCATCTGCCACGCCATTTACAATTTGAGCGACTATAAGCCCTACTCTATTCCCGACATTCTGCGTATGAATGATTTTTGGGTTGAGGTTACGGTCAAGCACCAACATATTGTCGAACAGGATGGTAGTCGCCTCCGTTGGTGGGAGCGTTGTTCGTTCAAGGAGTTCAGGGATAAATTTGTGCGTGAGGCTGAGCAGAATCGTGCGCCACAGATCCGTCTTGGTCAAGAGATTTACAACCGCACTCAACAGTATTTCAAGTACTATTTCGATAGCCTTACCGAGGATATGCCGAATGTAGAGAAGTACAAAGACCCTATCTCGGACAAAGTATCTCTTCTTTGGCGTCCGCAAAAAGATTGTTTCTACTTGGATGAAAACATAGATGACTATCTGCGTGAGGTGTATGAGTTTGTGAGAAGATAAAGCAGAGTTGCTATGGCAAAAATAAAATTAGCAGAAGAGCAGCAAAAGGCTTTGAATGAGATGTTGTTAGGTCACAATATATTTCTGACGGGCGAGGCAGGCACAGGTAAGTCAACAATTGTTCAGGAATTCAAGCGACTAACATCCAAAAATTGTGTATTTCTTGCACCGACAGGTATCGCTGCAGTAAATATTGGAGGAAGTACGATTCACAGCTTTCTGCGCTTGACTCCTGGATTGCAGTCGGAAGATAGCATAGAACCTATTGCAAGTAAGAAGCAGCGTGAACTCATAAGGAGTGTAGATGTTGTCGTGATAGATGAGATATCAATGGTGCGAGCCGATTTGTTCTGGGCTATTGATTTTAGGTTGCGTCAGGTGATGCATGGTGCAGATCGAAGACGTCCATTCGGAGGGAAACAGGTTATTTTGGTAGGAGATTTCTATCAGTTGTCACCTGTTGTCAAGTCAGAAGAGGAGGAGCGAACAATCGTTGAGACGCTTGGAGGCATATACGCATTCCAAACACAGAATTGGGCGAAAGCAAATTTTCGTTGTTTTTGCCTAAAGACAGTGCACCGTCAAGGGAATGACAATCTGTTTCTATCTATACTTAATCATATTCGCCACGGAGATATTAGTCAGCGAGATTTCCAAGACCCAGAAAGTGGCGAAATGCTTAATGTGAAAGAGATACTCAATCGCCATACCGACATATCCATTCCTTTGTCGGTTTCTCCTATATGCTTGTGTACAACAAACAGAGAGGCTAATATATTGAATGCCCTTGCCAATGAGAAGTCGTCAGAGCCGAGCCAAACATTCACTGCCGTTATTAAAGGCAAATATTCCGAGAGTGATTACCCGACATCGGTCAAACTAGAGCTCAAAAGGGGTGCGCGTGTGATGACTCTTATCAATAGGCGCAAATCCTCGGGAGAACTTGAGTTTGTCAATGGCGATGTTGGCGAGGTGGTAAAATTTCACAATATGGCAGGAAATAGTTTTATCGAAATAAAACTTGACAACGGGCATATTGTAAAAATCTCACCCAACGAATGGAAAAACTATGAGTATATACTCACGACTGACCCAAAGACGAAAAAAGCAAAGGTGGAACAAAAAGAGATAGGCTCATTTATACAATACCCCTTGCGACTTGCCTATGCAATGACCATACATAAATCGCAGGGTATGAGTGTTGATTCTGTCCTAATTAAATTGGGTAACGGTTGCTTTGCACACGGACAACTCTATACGGCATTGTCGCGCTGCCGTAGCCTAAAAAATATGCGTATTGACCGCCCGATATATGATGAAGATATTATCTTGACTCAGGCTGTGATTGATTTCTACCGCAAGATAGAAAACCGCCCTGCGCCATCTCAAACCGTTAGTATGGATATCCCTGTAGAGCATCAGGATGCTGTGCGGGAATTGTTAGCAAGGCTGCGAGTCATCTGACCGCCGAAGAACTTGCTTTTGTATCAGTCCGAATTAAGAAATACCATAAACAATAGATTTAAATAGAGTATAATATATATGAAACTACACGAACTATTGGAGCGTACACCATTTGATGCAATTGCTCCGCATATTGTGCGAATTTTCCCTGAACAGACATCGCAACTGCCGCACTACAAGGAGGCTTACGATATTTTGCTGCATACCTCGCCCGCCCAGACAGAAGAACAAATGTGTGTTCGGTGGTGTCGGGTGAATGAGGAATATGGCGAAGAACCTTATATCTCAGTCGGAAATTGCGAGGGTGATTTTTGGGAATCAAATCTCGGTAAAGAAGTAGTTGTGGCAGAAGATGTAAAATTAAGCAATGAGGAGTTGGCAGCACATATTATGTGGAGCATAACTTTCTATGGCTTTGCACCAAACAGATGTTCTTATGGCGGATATGAGGGTTATCGCCCATTAAACTGCTATGAGGAGAAGGTAATCGATTTGCAAATGCGAGAATTCCGAAATTATGCTCGCCGCAAGCCTGACGATGCAAGTTGTACAGCCACTATTGAGGAGTGGCGGGAGATTGAAAAACGCATAGCACATCGCAATCGCCCAAAACGAATGCGCGACCATCGCCAGCAACAACTCATCAAAAAATATGAGCGTTTGAGCAAGGTGCAGAGACTTATTGATACTATTTGCTCTGCTTCGCCCGAAGCAGATAAGAGTAAATTGCAATATCTGTTTGATACGAATTTTATTTCTGAAGTATGGCACCATTCGCGGGCATACAATGTAGAACGTAGGATGGATTATTTGGTGGAGTTGCTCACAAAATATGTTGAGCCTTATCAAGACGCAGACAGCGAACAGTATGACCGAATGTTATTGTTCTTTATTACCTCGCCCGATTACCCATTGCTGATGGCGGAGTATGCTCAATTCGCCGAGAATTTTGCTCACTTTCAAGCGGGTGGAGAGGCTGATTTGTACTTCGGGACAGATTCTTCGTTAGGTCAGGAGGTGCAATTATTTATTGTAAAGAGCCGATAATTTAACGACTCTGACGAGATTTGACGTTTTGAGGGTGTAGCTTTGCCACGTAAATACAGAATATTGTAAAAAGCAGTCCGAAACTTTGATAGTTTGCGAAAAAAATGTTTAATTTTGAAGTGTGTTTCCTGCGGGAGGCACACGACATAATAGAACTGAAAAGTCCTCAAACAACAAAACCGCCAATTTTGTTCGAGTGCGTGGCACTCGATATGTACACGAGGATAACAAACATTGTTCGCCACTTTATAGTGCGGACTGCTTGTTTATCTGTATGTGTACAGGGCGCTTGGCGGTGCCTGTTGTTGTATGGGTAGCTTGCGGTACGCACTTTTTTTATAATTTAACAGCATACAAATATGAGTACTCTTGAAAAATGGACGGACACATCTAAAATCCCATCTCGACTATTTGAAGAAATTCTACCTTACTGCCGATTCAGTGGTCGTTTTAGTTATAATTCTACTATGAAGCCTACGGATATTATTAAGGAGGTGTCACGCGTTCTATTGACGTGGCACGATTGGGAGTATGAAGGCAAGGAGAAAAACACTACTAAAATTCTCTCAAAGGTGGCTAAGAATGTTAAAGATAATGATTCCAAAATTTTCTTGGCACTCCATCTATCCACTTTCTGCGACAAAACAAAAAGCCAAAAAGAGTCGGAGCCATTCAATGTTTCGCTTTTGGATTCGGGTGTAAATCTCGACTTGTTGTATGGTGGATTACGATGTAATGACGGATGTTATACGCAAGTTGCTGGATTTTCCGCCCTTTCGCCAACACTTTTTCATAATTCGTATAGAGATTTCGATTTTCTCAAGCCAGATTTGCGTGCTGAACTGCACAAAGCATTTGTAGAGAAAAAGGTAATTGGAGCCTCAGGTCGTATAAACAAAGAGAGATTCAAATCAGCCATTTTTAGTTTGATATCTGAGAATGAGAAATATTATTATTATTATGATATTGAGCAGGTGATGCAACTGACAGAGATGCAAGAATTACTCAATAAGAAGAAATTTGGGGTAAGCTCCACCGATGAAGAAAAATCGTTATATATTGATGCAGGCTTTACGGAGGATGATTATCTCGATTTTGTAGATGCCTACGAAGAGAGAACATCGGAATTGGAGCTTGGTGAGGTTACATATCGTTCTACAAGGTATATTTCCACACACATAAAACAAGTAACATTTGATGTTTATGATGAGAGTTGCAATATATATCTGCAACGATTTACACGTGAGGGAGATGAATATGTAAGATTCTATTTGGATAGACTACCCGAAACATCGGCTATTAAATATTTAACCAAATTATTCTAATTAAGAGAACAATGAAACATACATTTAAGAGTTGGCTGATAGCAAACATAGAGAGCATTGTGATGGTAATGACATTGCCAGTCCTATTGTTATTTTATTTGAAGATTGAAAACTTAGATATTGTCGGTCTTTTAGGCTTTATTCTGTTATGCAGCCTTGTGCCAACAAAGAAAGTTGGTGATGGATTTACATTCTTTGCTTTTGCTTTAGCTTTGTGTGGCTACACATTCTACATCCTTGGTGGTTTAGGTTGGGTTATTGCAGTCGGTATTATAGGTCTTATTGGAGCTGTTATGACAGCAACTTTTGTGTATAATCACACAGAAGAGGTGTTGTCGCGTCGTTATTTCTATCGCAGCAGCAATGTCGATTATTTGGAGTTTAAGATGAAATATACCATTGAGCGTTTCTTTACTTCATTCCGTTGTCTTTTTGTTCTTTGTTTCTTGGTGTGGTTTGTGTTTAATCTACACAATGTACTTGCTTTATTGAAATAGTCATAACACTGACTCCTTTTGTCAGTCTGCTGCCATACTTTTGCACTAAATAAATAGCAAAGATTATGGAGCAGAAGAAACATCAGAAGCAGAAGCAGAACCAAGAGCAGTTGCCATTTAGCGGGCAGTTGAGACAAAATATTATAAATCAGCCGTGCGACCTTGCAGCGTTGTGGGGTCGTGCGGCTGATTCGTTTCCGCAAAATAAGCGCAAACAACGTATTCGCACCACTATTGCAGTCGTGGTCGGTGTCGTTATCGGGCGCATTGGCGATGCACTTTTTATCCTCGCCCGAGCGTTGGATTTGATTATAATTTGTAACTTTACCTAAAATCAGACTACTATGAGTACCGCAGGACTTATCAACCGCTATGTGTGGTTTGTAACGATCATTTATAATCGAGGACCGATTTCGCTTGAAGATATACAACGCCGCTACGAGTCGCACTTTGGGCGTGGCGAGGAACTCTCGGAGCGTCAGTTCCACCGCTACACTGATGCCGTGGAGGAGTTGTTCGATATCGAGATAAAATATAGTCGCACGCAGCGAGGTTATATCGTTGCCGACCGTGAGGGCATCGACAATATGGGTATGCGCAAGTGGCTGATTCAAACTTTCTCTGTGAATAACATTCTACACGAAAGTCAAGACCTTAAAAACCGTATTTTGCTTGAAAATGTACCTTCGGGGCAGCAGCACTTGACAACCATCGTGGATGCGATGCGTGAGAGCGTGGCACTCTCGATGACTTATCACAGTTTTCATCGTGAGGAGCCTTCGACTTTCGAGGTGGAGCCCTACTGCGTAAAACTCTTTGAGCAGCGATGGTATATGCTCGGAATGTCCGATAAACTGCGCATCTACGCCCTCGACCGCATTAAGGCGTTGGAGCCAACCGAGCGCAAATTCAAACTGCCCAAGAAGTTCGATGCAACTAAGTTCTTTGAGGATTACTACGGCATTATCATCAGCGATGATGATTTTGAGGTTGAGCCTGTAGCATTGAAGGTCGATTCGTGGCAGAGCAAATATCTTCGCACATTGCCCCTGCACCACTCGCAAGTCGAAGTTGTGCGCAACGACGAGTATTCGATTTTCGAGTACCGCCTCTGCCCGTCGTTTGATTTTAAGCAGAAACTGCTCTCGATGGGTGATTCGGTGGGTGTGTTGGCTCCCGTGCTACTCAAAGATATTCTCCGCAAGAAGGCCGAAACGACCGCAAATAACAATGCCTCAGCAGGAATGGGCTCGGGGTATCATTTTAAGGTGTATAAAAAGTAACTGGAACTATGAATGTAGAAGAACACAAACTCAAGGTGTGTCGTGAGATCGTTGATGGCTATATGACTCTTCGTTCAGCACATTACAACAATCAAATATCTTCCATTCGCAAGGTTACGAAAGAGTGGATAGTTTTCGGTTCTCATGAAAAGCAATCGTTTAGAGAAAGAGTAAAAGAGGTTGTGGATATTTGCCTGCAACATTCAAATGTTAAAAAGCAAATAAGAGAGAAACATAGGCGAGAAGGACATCTTTTTAACACTTTTTCACTATGGAATCGTTTTGTACATATTTCGGAGCCTATACATAGTCGCATCTTGCATTTCTTATTGAGCAACGATGACCTTCACGGTCAGGGTAATCTGTTTCAGTTGGAGTTGCTCAAAATGCTCAAAGTTGAGAGTCCCGAAACGGGACAGTGGAACTCAACTGCAGAACAAGATAGGGTTGATGTAAGATTGGTGCGCCAAGAACCTCATAGTGTTGTAATCATAGAGAATAAGTCGAATTGGGCTTGTGATCAACCAAATCAATTATATCGGTATTGGTATAGCAATATACACCATTGTCCCGAAGATTGTTTGCCTGACTACTACAAAGATAACAACAGATTTAAAATTGTCTATCTTGTACCAAAGGAGATAAAGCAACTTTCGGAGCAATCAATGGAAAAACCTTCGAGAGAATGGTTCCCGACATTATCGGATGAGGAATACAACTCCTTGCCTGAAAAATTACCGATAACGCCAGTTATATGGTCTTTTGACACCCAAATTAACCAATGGCTGCAAGTATGCGAGGAGTTGCTGGATGCAAAGAACACTCCTATGCGAAACATTATTACGCAGTATAGAGAGTATTGTAAAGAACTATAAATATTGTAATATTATGAATGAGAAACTTCTTCTGCAAGCTGTAGACCTATTCGACACCCTCGAAAAATGGGAAACCTTTTGTGAGTTGGCGGACAACAAACAGTTGATAGAACACATATTGAACACTCCGCAAACAAAGGATGAGTGGGAGGCATTTAATGAATTAGCAAGTTGTAAAAACAAACTTAAATATTTAGGATTCAAAAAAATGCGTGATGCAATATTATACGATACGAGAAATTTACACAATCCAATTTGGACAGTAAAAACAGGCACCGAGGCTTGGGACATTAATTGGGAGTTAAAGGTTGGTGAGAAATGTTTTGTAATCCATTTCTGGGGCGATTGTTTACATTTCGAATTGTACAATCTCAATCAATCTAAGTTATTGGATATTATCAAATGTGAAGAGCGCTTCCAGAAAATCAGTCAGGTGTTTAGAGAATATTGCACTTTGAACGGTTTTGACAATGGAGTTCTACCTCGCGAAAACCAAAAAAACATTGTATACACCTTCAATAACCAGCCCGTGCTGATTAATAATTCGAATGAATTGTCGTGGTATGCGCATCGCTTCCCAATGGAGCTAAAAGAGCAGCTAATGAAAAAAGTTAGCGCATTACAAAGTCCTGAGTTAGTGGAATTGTACAAAGAGTTGCTGGAACGATGCTAACGAGAATAAACGAACCAATGACCACCTACATCTCCGACATAGCGCACTATAATGAGGTGCTCTCACGGGTGGCGAGTGTAAAGCATTCGCTGGTGATTGGCACTGCCGATATCAAGGACCTATATGTAAAGGTTGGTGCGGGTCGTGAGCCGTTTCTTGCGGTGTTGGACCTACTCGTCAGGCGTGGTGTGGAGGTACGATTGCTGCACGCCAAGAAGCCGGGACCGAATTTCCGTGAGGATTTCGATAAGTATCCTGCTCTCATAAAGAAGTTGCAACGCAAACTCTGCCCCAGAGTCCATTTCAAGATGATGGTTTTCGATTGCAAGGTGGCATATATCGGCTCGGCAAACCTTACGGGGGCAGGCATTGGGATGAAGTCAGACGGTAAGCGTAACTTTGAGGCGGGAATTCTGACCGACGACCTTGCGTTGGTCGATGCCGCAGCCGACCATTTCAACTCGGTGTGGTCGGGCGAGCATTGCAAGACCTGCAAGCGTAAAGCCTATTGTGGCGACAGAATAAAATAAACTAAAAAACATAAAACTTATGGAACAGAAATTTGATTTTTCGCAGGCTGATCCTCTGTTTGTTGAGGTGGCAAGGATGGTTGTAGCCAACCAGCAGAGTTCTACATCTATGATTCAAAGAAAGATGAAGTTGGGTTATGCCAGAGCAGGTAGAATCTTAGATGAACTTGAGGCGGCAGGTATTGTTGGCGAGGTAGTGCGCTGCAAACCCCGAGCCGTTCTCTGCACCGCCGAGGAGTTGGAACAGAAACTCACAGAATGGCAGAAATAGCCAACTAATATTCACGAACATTCCCCTCTCTGTCCTGATGTGGCAGAGAGGGGTTTTACTTTTGTCGCATAAATCAATGATGCGATGAATGGAATAGTGAAAATGCGTGATGTGAAGTTTGATAAAGACCTTTTTATCAACTTCCGCACGCGAACAATACTCGATAATCTGCTGTGTAGTTATCAAGGTCTGCCCAAGGGCGTTAATTATATGATTATTGGCGACCCGGGCGTAGGCAAGACGACTATCATACTCGATATGCTTGCCAATATACGCAAGGCTCACCCTTCGGCACGCATCCTCTTTATCAGTGCCGAGATGAACGAAATCGACCTTGCAATATATGTGGAGCGCTTCCCAAAGTTTGGCGACCTTGACATTCTATTTATCGAAGGAGGCTTTGATGAGTGTGGCCATTCGTGGCAGAAGGTTGCCGACACGCTTGATGATGGGTGGGATATAGTCGCTATCGATTCGTTCCATGAGTTGCAAGGCATTGTCAAAGAGGAGGAGAATGTAACCAACAAACGAGCCGAGAGTATGCTACTGTTGCTTATCAAACAACATAACAAGGCTCAAAATGACCGAGGTGTGAATACAACTTTCCTCACAATTCAACAAGTAACCAAGTCGGGTGCATTTGTCGGCTCTAATCGCCTGAAACATATGATTACGGCGATGATGGAGTTGCGTCTGGACAACCCGAAAAACATCTATTCCGACCGTTATATCACCTTCTCGAAGCACCGCCGAGGAGATGTAGGTGTGAAACTATATTACAACCTCTCCACTACGGGTGATGTCGATTTTGACGAGGAACGCTACGAGCAGGACCAAAGCATACGCCGTATGCAACGCAATGTCCGCAATCAGTTGCACGACTTTGCCGACCGATTTGATGAATTGTTTAACAATCTAAACAGAGAGAAAAATGGATAGTAAATCTTACACCGCGTGGCGTGATAATTTCATCGCCTCACAACTACCTTACCGTATCGTAGAACCACAAGAACTAATCTCTTCGGGCGAAAATACCTACCTAATGCACGGCTTGGAACTCGAAGTCGAGCCTAATATCTCCGAGCAGATAGATGCCTTTATCGGCGTATCGCCCCGACAATCAAAGGCTGTTACCGACACCTTCGGAGCAAATGGTATTCGTGATTTACGAAACTATCTTGCTTTATCGAATAGTGTGGAGAAGGCTGGAAAACTTGCCTTGATTGCCAATCCCAAGGAGCGAAAAATCGTAGGAGCAACGCACCTCAAACAAGAGGCAATACCGGCAGAGGGATTTTTCGACTTTTTGGAGATGTTTATGAATGACAACGGCTATACGCCAGACACGTTCTACACATCGGGCTCGTTGCAGGGAGGTGTAACCGTTAGCCTTATGCCTAATGTCCCCACTTATAATGAATTTGCAACAGATGAGGAGTTTATGACCAATGGCGTATGGTTTCGCTGGAACTTGGGAGAGGTTGAGGCCGGTAACTACTATATGCGTATGGTTTGCTCAAATGGGCATATGGAGCGCTCGGAACGCAAAATTGCACATTCCTACCAACTTAACGATACTAATATTTCAAAAATGTTGGCTCTGCCTCGCACCGGATTTATTACCGCAGGATTTGATAAGTTACGCACCAATGCCTTGCTTGCAATGCGTACCGAGGCTTCGATGGGAGAGGTCAGAATTGTAGATAAACTATTGTCGCGGTATGGAGTGGAGCAAGATATAGCTAACGAGATAGCTCCTTATGAGCAGTTGCTCGGTATGTATCAGGCCGCAGGATATGATACGAAGCAAATTCCTGCAAACCAGGCCCGAAGCGGTATAAATATGTGGGAACTGATAAATCGCCTAACCGCTTTTGCATCGCATACGCCTGTTTGGGAGGCAGAGGATAATCGCCGTTCGGGACTTATGATGGAGAGCGTGAGGCTGCTTAATCGCCCGCGCGATATCAAGGAGTATATCTCTATTTTCTAAATGCTTATTTATGACAAAAGAAGAACTCTGCGAGGCACTCCATCGGGAAATGCTCTTTTACTACTTCGCACAGCGGGAGCCTCGGCTCGAAATCCGCACAGGCGAGTCGCTCATTAGTGCCGTGTGGCGGAAGATGCAACCATACGCCGACTGCGGTTTCCCTCGCCCGATAACCGAAGCCGATATCGAAATGCTATGCAACTGCTCGTTTGCGGGGTTGTTTCGCTACGACCTCGAAGCGGGGGCTGAGCGAATAGCCCAACTTAAACAAGAATTGGAATTCCTCTGACCGCTTTTGTCTGTGTAAGGCAGTAGTTTTGCCGAAAAAATTAATACTATAACCAAATGAATAATAAAACATTTGATTGGAACAGCCGCGACCCTCTGTTTGATGAGGTGGTAGCGTATGCACGAGGGAATCAAAGATTGACCGCTTCGGGCATTAGCGAGAAGTTTTGCATCGGCTTTGAACGAGCAAACCGCATTATCCGACAAATTGAGGAGTCGGGGGTATTAACCGCAAAAGAGAAAGACAATGAGCGAATACAAGATTAACATTCCACGTTTGAAGCTCCCCAAGAAATTTGCAAAATCACCGGCAAAATATCTGCGTAAAATTGTTATTGACAATGCAGAAGAGGGAGGCCTATTAACTCCCGAAAACCGAGAAGAGTATCTGCAACGCATTGACCACGAGATTGCGGTTTTTGAGCGTTGTGGCTATGTGGAGTATCTGCTTGGCGTGTCGCAGATGATCGAGGAAATGAGTCTGTTGGGAATATCTTACTTTGCAGGTCGGGGCGTCGTTTATGCCTCGTTGGTCTTTTATTGCTTGCGAATTACGAACATTGACCCCATAAAGCACAACCTTATGTTCGCCCGATTTATGTCCGAAGATCGCCCAAAGTTTATCGAGGTGGAGTTGCTTATTGGTAAATTTTTACACCCATCTCATCTGCGAGATTTGGAGCAGGCGATGGCGTGCGATGAGAGCGAGGGGCATAGCGTAACACTTGTAACTTCTAATGTTGTAGGGCTTATTAGCAAAACTTCGTACGAGATTTGGGATATGTGCGGATTGATGCTGTCCGACTTGGCGAATGACTGCGATTTGCGAATACCGTTTGATGATGCCGAAACTTATCGTTCGTTCCACTATGGCGACTTGGCGGGAATCTATTGCCTAAATCGCAGAAGGTTAGTAAATGAGTTGTATTTTAATCCGCCGATCTCGTTTGATGAATTGGTGCGCCTTTGTGCCATAAATCGACCGGGAGCATTTGAGTTGTTTAGCGCAAACGATTCACGATATTGCTTTCAGGAGGAGATTATGGCGGATGCAATGGCTTGCGGATTTAGTGAGGAGGAGGCTGATGATTTACGCCGTGCAGTTGGCAGAAAGCAGACCGAAAAGTTGGAGTTGTACCGCCCTCGCTGGGTAGCAAAATATGGCGAAGCGAGTTGGCAAACGATGACCGAACAGGGGTTGTACGCCTACCCCAAAGCCCACGCCCTAGTGCTTGCTTACCTCGCCTACACAACCGCCTATCTTAAAACCCATTTCCCCGAGGAGTTCACCCGCGCAGCCCTATGTGTCGCAGCAAGCAATGAGTGCTAATCATAGTACGGTTGCAAATTAGTCCGAATTAATACAAACTAATTCAAGACAAAAGTGGCGTATGCAGTGAACCTTGTAGTTCGCTCATACGCCACCGTTGTCTATTCACAATGCATCTTCGAAAGATGCTTGATTTCAGCACTCCCCGAAACTAGAATGTCAGTCTTGCCATTCTTACGCCATTTTTAGCATATTGAGCTAAAGTTTTAGGTTCAATCATAACCTTTTTGCCTCTTGAAGATGCGTGGATGAAGTGCATTTCGCCATTATATTCGTATGCAATAGCAACGTGTGCGATATCCAATCCGTCGTGAGTATCTTGCAGACAAACGATGTCTCCGTTTTTGATTTCAGATGCAAATCTTTCGTTGTACAAACGATTTTGTGGGATTAGATAGTATGGAGCGTGTGAATCCAAGTATTTTTCCATATTTCTAATCTTTGTCACCATTTCAGGATTGCCTTTCAAAGGTTTATAAGAATCTGGATGATCTGTCATAAATGAAAACCATTGATTTTGAAGCACACCGATGCGATGGGTATATTCAGAAACAATACCATTCTCATTATTCTGAATCAACCATTCAGATGTATAGTGAATACGTGAAGCGTAATCAGTAACAATACCATCGCGATAACGCATATTACGAATATTATTGCAAAGAAGTTCGTATGAAGGTGTCGCAGGTTGAGGATCTCTGCCTTGTTCTATAGCCAGACCTTTAAGTGTCAATGTAAAAGCTGTACACATCTCAACGAAAATAATGCAATCAGTTTTATAAAGAAATACATTGAAGATTTCTCTCTCATCATTCTCTAAAGTTCCTGCAACATATTCTGTATCAAGGAAATGGAGTGCAACTTCTACCATAAGTTCACCAGCTGGAAGATTGGCTTTATCTTTCAAATCATTGTAAGCTTTGTCAAATACCTCCTTATTGCGAGCATCATCGAAATTCTCTGGTAGAGATTGAGCATTAGTAGTTACTATCTGAAAGCACAACACAAAAGCCATCAGAAGTTTCATAAGAAATGATTTTGTTGACATATTATTCTATTGCATTTAAGTTTAATAATTCATACTCTCCGCCCCATTGTGCGATAATTTTCATTGCATCATCCTTTGATATAACAACACTGGCAGAGTTCTCATTTGGATGGAAACTAAGTTTTGATGCCTCTACAAGGTCTTGATCCAAAAATAGTTTTACGTGCTTTTCAGTATCGTTAATCAAACCGAAAAGGGAAACAGATCCGGGAGATACACCAAGCCATTTTTCCATTCTCTGTTCTGATGCAAACGAAAGTTTTCCTTGCTTTAATTTATGTTCCAAGTCGTGAATAGCCAATTGTTTGTGGCACTCAAAAATAACAAGGTAATGTTTATTGCCTTTATGATTTCTGAAAAAGAGATTTTTGCAGTGAGTGGCATCCATATCTCCCCAATATTCAAGAGCCATCTCTATTGTAGGAATAGGAGGATGCTCCTTCATATTGTATTGAATGCCAGATTCTTGTAAATAATTAAGAACCTTTGCTCTTCTCTCTTTTCTTAAATTAATCTCATCTTGACTCATCTCTTCCTGAGCCAAGATGGGATTGTTATTATAGTTACTCATCTACTCAATTGTTGTTACAAGATTTCTATCACCATATCCATTTTCAACACGTGAAGCAGCTGGCCAGAATTTATTTTCTGCAATCCATTCTGTCGGATAAGCAGCAGCTTTTCTGCTATATGCGTGTCCCCAATCATCGCTACATACCTCTACAGCAGTGTGAGGGGCCATTTTTAATGGATTGTCGTTAGCATCAGCAGCACCACTCTTAATATCTTGGCACTCTTGATAGATGATCTTCATCATTTCAATAAATCTTTTCAATTCTTCCAACGATTCACTCTCTGTTGGCTCTACCATTAATGTTTCGTGAACAGGGAATGATAGGGTAGGAGCGTGGAAACCAAAGTCCATCATTCTCTTTGCAACATCGGTAGCATCTACGCCATAGTCAGATTTGAAGTTCCTTAAATCAATAATACATTCGTGAGCAACACGGCCTGTAGCTCCGGTGTAAAGTGTATTGTACTCTGGAGAAAGGCGTTTTGCAACATAGTTTGCATTAAGAATTGCTAATTGTGTTGCTTTACGAAGTCCCTCTGCTCCAAGCATTCTGATATATGCGTGGGTAATTGGAAGTAGAAGTGGGCTACCATAAGGTGAAGCACTTACTGCTGTCATATCTTTACCTCCACATTCAGGAACAATTGGGTGACCTGGAAGGAATGGAGTAAGATGCTTTGCAGTACAGATAGGACCAACACCAGGACCACCACCGCCGTGAGGCATTGCAAAGGTCTTGTGAAGGTTTAAGTGGCAAACATCAGCACCAATATAACCAGGATTTGTAAGACCTACCTGTGCATTCATATTTGCACCATCCATATATACTAAACCACCATTTTCGTGGATAATATCCATAATCTCTCTGATTCTGACCTCAAACACACCGTGTGTTGATGGGTAAGTAATCATAATGCCAGCAAGATTATCTTTATTTGCAGTAGCTTTCTCTCTTAACTCCTCTACATTGATATTTCCCGCATCATCACAACCAACAAGAACAATAGAGAAGCCCGCCATTGCAGCTGAAGCAGGGTTAGTACCGTGAGCTGATGTTGGGATAATCATAATTGTACGATGTTGCTCATTGCGTGAGTGATGGTATGCACGAATAGTCATAAGTCCTGCATATTCACCTGCTGCACCTGAATTAGGTTGTAGAGAGCATCCATCAAAGCCGGTAATAATAGCCAAATCACTCTCTAACTCTTTGATTAGTTGAAGAGTTCCCTCTGCTTGCCAAGATGGAGCATACGGGTGCAGATTTGCAAATTCGCCCCAACTTAGAGGAAGCATCTCTGCTGCAGCATTCAACTTCATTGTACAAGAACCAAGAGGAATCATCGAGTGTGTAAGTGATATATCTTTTCTTTCCAGTTTTTTGATATATCTCATCATTTCAGTCTCTGAATGATATTTGTTGAAGATTGATTCAGTCAAGATTTCACTCTCTCTCTTTTGATACTCTGCATCGTAACAACCCTCTTCAACTTTGGCAGCGAACACCTCTGCAAGGGCAGCAGTTTCAGCATCGTTTGACAACTCATCGAAACTGATTCTTATATTACCCGATGGAGTATAATAAAAGTTGAAATTTGCAGCTTCTGCTCGCTCTCTGATAGTTTCAAGTTCTTTGCCTAAAGCCCTTTCCACATCACTTCCAACTATATCCATTGTGGAAATTTCAACAGTGTCGAAGAAGTTTTCAGAAGCAAGTTTGTAACCTGCTTTTTTAAGGGCACAAGCAAACTTATGTGCTTGATTATAAGCATTTTGTGCAATTTCTTTGATGCCTTTCGGACCGTGATAAACAGCATACATTCCTGCCATTGTCGCCATAAGTGCAGTTGCTGTACAGATATTAGAAGTTGCCTTCTCTCTCTTGATATGTTGTTCACGTGTTTGAAGTGCAAGTCTTGTTGCTTTATTTCCAAGTCTGTCAATAGAGACACCAATTATTCTTCCTGGGAGATTTCTCTTATAACCCTCTTTTGTAGCCATAAATCCAGCAGTAGGGCCACCAAAACCAAGTGGAAGACCAAACCTTTGAGCACTTCCCAAAGCAATGTCAGCTCCCCAAGCAGCAGGCTCTTTTAGTATTGAAAGAGATAGTAAATCGCAATATGCAGCCACCAAGATACCTTTAGCGTGAGCTTTTTCGCAGAATTCAGCATAATCTCTTACTTCACCATTTGCAGCAGGATATTGTACAATAGCTCCATATACTTTCTCTCCAAATTCCACTTTGTTCCACTCACCAAGTTCGATTTCAATATTCAGAGCTTCTGCTCTTGTTTGTATTACTGAAAGAACTTGCGGGAATATATTATTATCTACAAAGATTACATTTTTACCACTTTTTACTGCATCTCTGCTTCTCAATTCATACATCATTCTCATTGCTTCTGCTGCAGATGTTGCATCATCAAGCATAGAGCAGTTTGAAAGAGGGAACCCAGTCAAAGATGAAATCATTGTTTGATAAACAAGAAGGGCCTCCAAACGTCCTTGCGAGATCTCTGCCTGATATGGAGTATAAGAGGTGTACCAACTTGGATTTTCAAAAATGTTTCTGGTAATTACTGCAGGAGATGCTGTGCCATAGAATCCAAGACCGATTAAAGAGCGATACTCTTTATTCTTTTTGGCGATAGATTTAAGTCTTGCCAGATATTCGTGTTCACTTAGAGCTTTTTCCAATTTAAGATCCTCTTTCAAAAGAATATCGGCAGGAACGGTCTGATTAACTAATTCATCCAAAGAGTTAAGACCTAACTCCTTGAGCATTAAATCGATTTGGTCTTTTTTAGGACCATTGTGTCTATCAGTAAAAGTTAGAGGCATATTGTTATGTGTTTTAATATTTTCGTCAATCTTACAAATTTAATAAATTATCTCCATTTCTCTTTTTCTAAGTCTAATCGTATAAAAATAAAGAGCATAATTGTAAAGCACCAGAGTGAAGATCCCCCATAACTAAAGAATGGGAGAGGGATTCCAATAACCGGGACTAATCCGATTGTCATACCAATATTGATAAAGACGTGCATTGCAAAGATGCAGGCGATGGAGTATCCATAAATGCGAGTAAACCTATTCTCGCTCTTTTCGGCTCTGTTTATAATCCTGATAATCAATGAGGCATAGAGTATGATAACAAGAAGAGAACCTACAAATCCCCACTCTTCACCTACAGTGCAGAAGATGAAATCTGTACTCTGCTCAGGAACGAAGTCATATTTTGTCTGAGTTCCTTGCAGGAATCCTTTTCCAAACAATCCTCCTGATCCGATGGCAATCTTTGATTGGTGAACATTGTATCCTACACCCATAATATCCTCTTTAATGCCAAGAAGATCCTCAATTCTTGCCTTTTGGTGAGGTTGTAGAACATTGTCAAAAACAAATCCAACAGAGAAGAGCATTCCTATGCCCATTATTAAAGCTAAGATATAGTACTTTATAAGAAGATGTTTTCTCTTTAATTTACTATGAGGTGATGTATAGTGATTGTGAATTAAGAATGCCACCACCAGTGTTCCCAATAAAACAATAGATGTTATTATTGGTCCCCATAAAAGTGTCAGAATAAAGAAGAGAACAACAGTGCCTCCAATTACCAAAATCCAACCGGACATACCCTCACGATAGAGCATAAAAATAAGCCCGAAAAAGACTAATGCAGATCCGGCCTCTTTCTCCATCAAAATTAGAAGAGTTGGGAGTATAATGAGGGCAACTGCCTCTACAAAATGGATCTTCTTCTTGAGAGTGAAGCCATATTTACTCATAAGAGAACTTAAGGCAATTATCGTCGCAATTTTGGCAAATTCAGCTGGTTGGATTTGAAGAGGCCCTATTCTAATCCAGCTTCTGGAGCCATTTATATCTACCCCAACAAATATCACTGCCACCAGAACAAGCATCATTATCCCATATATCCACCAGGCAAAGACATTGTAGAGTTTAGGATTTATGACAAATATTATGATAACTGCCAAAACGAGTGATGCACAGATCCAAATGAGTTGTTTGCCATACTTTTCGCCAAAATCAAGTATGTTGTATGTGCCATCTTCACCTGCCCCACAAGAGGCAAGGATATTTACCCAGCCAATAAAGACAAGGGCAAGATACAAGATGATAAGCATCCAATCAAGTCTCTTATATAGCGAAAAATTATCTCTCATCTTCTCTTTTTAACTTTAACCTTGTGCATCAAACTTGAACTTAGGATGCGATCTTCAATATATTTTCTCTCTGGAGAAATCTCCCCATTGAGGTATTGTTCTACAAGGAGGGAGGCAATAGGTGCAGCCCAAGTAGCTCCAAAACCACCATTTTCCACATAAGCTGCGACAGCTATTTTTGGATTATCCTTTGGTGCAAAGCAGATAAATACAGAGTGGTCATCTCCGTGTGGATTTTGAGCTGTTCCAGTCTTTCCGCAAATATCAAGTCCTTCCACAGCAGCAATAGTTGCGGTACCACCGGTGCCTGGAGGGCTATTTACAGCACGATACATACCTATAACTGCCTCTTCGAAATAGGTGGTATCTACCATAGTATAGTTCTTTATTTTATACTTTGGATCAATTTCAACATTTTCGCTCTCCTTTACAATATGAGGAGTATAGTAGTATCCTCTGTTTGCCATTGTGGCTGCGAAATTGGCCAAATGAAGCGGAGTGCTTCCAATCTCACCCTGACCGATTGATAGGGAGATAACTGTTAGTGAGCGCCATCCTTTCTTACCATAAATTTTATTATAGTAATTGCTATTCGGAATAAACCCGCTCTGTTCAGATGGGAAATCGCTACCCAACTTTGTGCCGAAACCAAAACTCTTGACATACTCATTCCATTTATCCATCGCCTCTCCGATATTCTCATATTTTGGATTATCAAGAATGTTTCGTAAAACATAGCAATAATAGGCATTGCAGGACATCATTATTGATTCGTAAAAATCAACAGGAGATTTATGTACGTGGCATCCCAATTTTACATTTCCTGCTTTATATCCCTGTGAACAACTATAGTGAGTTGATGGAGTTAGAACACCCTCTTGAAGACCAATAAGACCATTGACAATTTTGAATACTGATCCTGGTGGTTGAGGAGACATTACAGCGCGGTTGTACATTGGTTTATATGGATCACTCGCTATTTCGTTGTAATGTTTGCTGATTTCAGCAAGGATAGATACATCAATTCCAGGACTTGATACAAGGGTAAGAATCTCCCCTGTAGATGGCTCGATAGCCACCAAACTACCCACTTTGTTCTTCATCAAGGCCTCGCCATATTGCTGTAACCTTCCATCAATAGTCGAGACAATATTTTTTCCCTCAACAGGACTTACATCATATTCCCCATTTTCGTAATGAGACACAATTCTGTTTCTTGAGTCTCGTAGAAATATTGAGTGTCCCTTTTCGCCTCTAAGGTACTCTTCGCAAGTCTCTTCAATTCCTGTTTTTCCGGCATAATCTCCTCCTCGATAGCCGGGATTTTTCTTTATATAATCACCATCTACCTCAGATACATAACCAATCAAGTTTGCACCTGCATTGAAAGGATAACTTCTTGCTGTTCTTGGGACTCCACTAAATCCAACAAAATCAGCGGACTTCTCTATAAACTGATTATATTGTTCGTTGGAGATGTGTTTGAGGAATGTAAGTGTTTGATAACCAACGCGTGAGCGGTATTTCTTATACTCCCTGAATTTCTCTTTTACGAATGATGTATCAATGTCGAAAATTTTACAGAAAGCGACAGTGTCAAATGGTAGTACCTCCACCGGAGTTACAGTGATGTCATAGATAATTTTGTTCCCTACTAATACCTCATTATTTCTGTCGAGAATCAATCCTCTTGCAGGGTAACGAGTTACATATTTCAACGCATTGTTACCCGCATTGATTTTATACTCCTTATCTATAATTTGGATATTAAAAAGCCTGATAAGTATTATTGCAAAAATTACAATAAGACCGATTATCAGTGTGTTTTTCTTTTTGTTATCCTGGATCATTATCGTTGACGGAATAGAGAATAACTAATAAGTAGAGATAGAGCCAGATTGGCAATTGTACTTAGAGATAATTTTGCCAAAATGGTGAAAAATGGTCTTACTCCTGCCATATCAAACAGCACATATACCAACATATAGAGTAATATGGATAATAGGAGGTATATAGTGTACTTTCTCAAACCGACATCAAATGGTGATGGGGTATCTGTTTTATTGTATGTCTCTTTATTAACCGTTAAGTCAAAAATCGTATTTCTTGCAAATCCTAGGGCAACACCACTTGCTGCATTAAGTCCTAAAACGCCATCAGAGAGGAGGTCTAATCCCAATCCCAATCCGAAACCGATAAACATCAGGACTGGAGTGTCAACCTTTAGCGGAAATGAGAGCAATAGCAAAGGAATCAGGCATAGATAAATGTATGGCCCAACATTTACAAAATCACATAGAATGATTTGTAAAAGAAACAATGCTATGAAAATCAGTGCCTTTCTCATCTACTTTTTCGCTGTCTCGTCTAAAAGTTCATTAAGTTCCTCACTCCTCTTGTTATCGACAATTGTAACGTATTGGAGTGATGAGTAGTTAAGGAAGAGGTCAACATCCAAAGAGAGAGAGGTGCCCCCTTTATCATCAATTTTACTAACTGTACCAAGAGGTATATCTGATGGGAAGATAAGAGAAAAACCACTTGATACTATTGTATCTCCAACCACAACATCGGTATGAAGAGGAATCTCTTTTAATGTAGCTCTTCTCGGGTTTACTCCTTGCCACTCCATCGGCCCAAAAATATTGTTTTTTGCAATCTTTGCACTAATACTTTGAGATTTATTCAAAAAGGAGGTAACATAAGCGTAATTCTTTGTTACAGAATGAATTACGCCAACAATTCCATTTGCAGAGATAACACCCATATCCGCCTCAACTCCATCTTTTGATCCTTTATCCAAAATGATAAAGTTGTGTTGTTTATTGGTAGAGTTCTTTATGATTTTTGCACTCTTGTAAGAGTACTCTTTTTCTTTATTTATGTAAAATAGAGTATCCTCAGGAATCATTGCACGTGCCTCTTCAAGAGCATTTTTAAGTGCATTATTCTCTTCGCTAAGGTATTTGTTTGTCTCTTTAAGATTGAAATATGCTTTAGTATTCTCCCCAAATCTCCAAAGAGATGTCTGAATGGAGCGAACCCCTCCGACAATGCGATAACGTTGTACAATGCCGTTATTGGTTATTAGCAAGATAGAAATTGTCTCTAATAACACAAAAACGGCAATACTTACAACAATTCGCACAAATGAGGAGCTATTTCTCATCTTGTACCTTTTATCTCATTAAGAAATTATATGAAGATGCATTCTTCAAAGCAATACAAGTACCTCTTGCAACTGCGCGAAGAGGATCCTCAGATACGTGGAATGGAATATTGATTTTCTTTGAAAGTCTTTGATCCAAACCTCTTAACAACGCACCACCACCTGTTAGGAAGATACCCTTCTTAACGATATCTGTATAAAGCTCTGGAGGTGTATTTTCAAGAACTTGAAGAATTGCTGCTTCAATTTTAACAATTGATTTATCAAGACAGTGTGCAATCTCAGGGCTGGTAACCATTGCCTCAACAGGATGGGCAGTCATTAAGTTAGGACCTTGAACTGTATATGGTTCAGGCATAACATCTAAATCAGATGTCGCTGCACCAATCTTGATTTTGATATCTTCAGATGTTACCTCTCCGATACGGATATTGTGTTGCTGACGCATATATTGCTGAATTTCAGATGTGAACACGTCACCAGCAACACGGATACTCTGGTCTGCAACAATACCACCCAAAGAGATTACGGCGATTTCTGTAGTACCACCTCCGATGTCAACAACCATATTTCCAGTAGGAGCTTCTACATCCAATCCGATACCTAAAGCTGCAGCCATTGGCTCAAAAATTAGATAAACATCACGTCCTCCTGCGTGTTCAGAAGAGTCACGTACCGCACGAATTTCCACCTCAGTACTTCCTGAAGGGATACAAACTACCATTTTTAAGTTTGGAGCAAATAATCTTTTCTTGGTATTGATAAGTTTAATGAATTCACGAATCATCAATTCGGAAGCATTAAAGTCAGCAATCACTCCATCACGTAAAGGTCTGATAGTCTTGATATTAGGGTTGGTTTTTTCGTGCATTTTCTTAGCGGCTACACCTACAGCAAGAGGTTTGCCGGTATTTCTGTCAATAGCAATGATTGAAGGTTCATCAATCACAATTTTGTCATTCATAAAAATGACTGTGTTGGCTGTACCTAAGTCAATTGCTAATTCTTGGGTCCAAAATGAAAGTGCCATATTTTTTTACTTTTTAATGCTTGAAGTGTCTTTTTCCTGTAATAATCATAGCAACATTATTCTTGTTGCAGTAGTCTATACTCTCATTGTCTCTTATTGAGCCACCTGGGTGAATAACAGCAGTTATACCTGCTTGATGAGCAATTTCAACACAATCAGGGAATGGGAAGAAGGCGTCTGAAGCCATAACCGCACCATTCAAATCAAAACCAAAGTTGTGTGCCTTTTCAATGGCTTGTTTAAGAGCATCTACGCGAGATGTTTGACCAACACCACTTGCAAGAAGCATATTTCCTTTGGCAAGTACAATTGCATTTGATTTAGAGTGCTTAACAAGTTTATTTGCGAAAAGTAGATCTTTTACCTGTTCTTCAGTTGGAGCAAGTTCAGAAGCAACTCTTAAATCAGCATCGGATTCAAGATAACTATCTCTCTCTTGAACTAAAACGCCTCCAAGAAGTGAGCGGAATTTTTTAACAGAAGGTTTTACATCTCCCGAAAGAAGAATGATTCTGTTTTTCTTCTCTTTAAGTATAGAAAGTGCCTCAGAAGTATATTCAGGGGCGATAATTACTTCAAAGAAGATTTTGCCAATTTCAGAAGCGGTCTCTTCGTTAATAGCTCTGTTAGCAATAATGATACCTCCAAAAGCAGAAACCGGATCTCCAGCCAAAGCATCTTTCCAGGCATCCAAAATGTTGTCACGAGAAGCACATCCACACGCATTATTGTGTTTGATTACTGCGACAGTTGGCTCTGAAAAATCTGAAATAAGTTCAATAGCTGCCTCGATATCAAGAAGATTGTTGTAAGAAATCTCTTTTCCGTGAAGTTGCTCAGGAAGAGATTCTACTCCACCATAATATTTTGCACTTTGGTGTGGGTTTTCTCCATATCTTAAAGAAACAGGGGTTGTAACGCTTTCAGAGAAAGATTCTGTAACTCCTTCTCTATTGAAATAGTTGAAAATAGCGGTGTCGTAGTGAGAAGATGTCAGGAATGCACGGGTAGCAAACCATCTTCTTTGGTCAATAGTGCTAACACCTTTACCCTCTTTAAGTAGTTCAAGTAGGGGTGCATAATCATCTTTGCTTGAAACTATGATAACATCATTAAAGTTTTTGGCAGCTGCACGAATAAGAGAGATGCCTCCAATATCAATTTTTTCAATAATCTCCTGTTGAGAAGCATCATTTTTAACATACTCTTCGAATGGATACAAATCAACGATTACCAAATCAATTGGTGGGATCTCATATTGGTTAACTTCGTTGATGTCACTTTCCAACTCTCTACGAGATAGGATTCCTCCAAAAACTTTTGGGTGAAGAGTCTTAACTCTACCGCCTAAGATAGATGGATATCCGGTAATGTCTTCAACTTTAGTTACCTCAATATCAATACTTTGCAAGAAATCGTAAGTTCCTCCGGTAGATAGAATGGATATGCCATTTTTTACCAATTCTTTAGCAATTTCTTCAATTCCATCTTTGTGATAAACAGATATCAGTGCCTGCTTAATTCTTCTTTCCACTTTATTCTCCGCCATAGTAACAAAAAAATTTTTATAAAGTGTAAAAATACAAATTTATTGTGATAAAAAGGTTATTTTTGTCTATTAATTACATAATAAAATTGAACTTTATGGAAAGAAAAATTTTTGCAATAATTTTGGCGGGTGGAAGTGGCTCCAGAATGGGTTCAGAATTACCTAAACAATTTATAGAAATTGAGGGTAAACCTATCCTTAGACATACTATAGAGGCATTTCAATCTCTCCCTTTAAAGGTGGAAATTATTGTTGTTCTTCCATCTAACCAAAAGAGTTTTTGGAAAAATTATTGCAAAGAGACAGGTTTTTTAACAAAATATATTCTCCCATCGGGTGGAATTACACGTTTCCATTCAGTTCAGAATGCATTGAAATATGTTCCAGACGGAGCTTTAGTGATGATTCACGACGGTGTAAGACCATTTGTTACACAAGATTTTCTGATGAGTTTGATTGAGAAGGGAAAGGATTATGAAGCAGTAGTGCCGGTGCGTCCGAGTATAGAATCTCTAAGAAGGGTAGAGGGAGATGATTCTTTTGCGATAGACAGAAGCTCCTATGTCTCAGTTCAAACCCCGCAAGTGTTTCATTCTGAGGTAATTAACAAGGCATATTCTCAAAGTTATAATCCCTCTTTTACAGATGATGCATCTGTAGTTGAAGCTGCCGGATACAAGATAACTCTTTGTGAAGGTCTGCGACAGAACATAAAAATAACTACCCCCGAAGATTTGGAGGTAATTAGTGGTAATATTTTTAAACTTAATTAATTATCTGTGTTGAGGGGCATTGGCATAATCTTTAACCCAGATTTGTCTCTCAATAGCTTGATCAAGCGAGATCCAAGTTTCAGTTTGCTCAATTCCAGGAATCTTTTGGATAGTGTTTAGCAACACCTCCATAAGGTGGTCGTGATTAAAGCAATAGAGTTTAAGCATCAGGGCGTGTTTGCCTGTGATATAGTGACACTCTACGACCTCTGAAATATTTTTCAGAGCCGCAATAACTTCCGGATAGAGGTTGGCCTGTGATAGACTAACTCCAACAAACGCGCAAACCGACAATCCCAATGTCTGAGGTTTTACTAACAAACGGGATCCGGTAATAATACCCAAATTTTCCATCTTCTTCACCCTTTGGTGAATTGCTGCACCAGATACTCCACACTCTCTCGCTATCTCCAAGAAAGGCATTCTTGCATTTTTTACTAAGAAGGATAGAATTTTCTGGTCAATCTGATCAATTTGATAGCCTGACATAACTCTTATCTTTTGAAATTTCAGCAAAAGTAAGAAAAATATAACAAATATGTTCTCTATAAAAGATTTTAACTTTTAGAAGAAAAAATCAGAGTATTACGAAAACGCAACACTCTGATAATGATTAAATTATATTTACCATAAATTACTTACAAATTGTAAGTTTATTTGGAATTTTTCTTTCGTTTTGAATTTTTTGACAAATTAGAATCATCGTTAATTATTCTTAAACAATCATCTAATTCAAGGGTTGATGCATCGGTTCCCTTAGGAATTTTATAATTATTACCTGAATGTTTGATGTATGGGCCAAATTTGCCATTAAGAAGAGTAATATCGTTATCTGGGAACTCTTTAATAGTGCTTGATGTTACTTTCAATCTGTTATTTTTAATAATTTCAATTGCCTCATCAAGGGTTACACTATATGGATCTGCTAAATTTTTAATTGCAATAAAGGCAGAGCCGTGTTTCAAATATGGACCGAATTTTCCAATATTCGCTTGAATTTCAAGATTTTCAAACTCTCCAAGAATTCTAGGAAGATCGAAAAGTTTAAGTGCCTCTTCCAGTGTTATATCATTGATTGTCTGATCCTTTTTAAGACTTGCAGAGCGTTTGCCCTTGTCCTCATTTTCACCAATCTGCACAAATGCACCGTATGGTCCCATTTTGGCAATAACAACTTTGCCTGTTTCAGGGTCAACGCCAATTTGACGTTCAAACTTGCAAAGTTTAGAGTTTTTATCAGCATCGAGAATTGTCTGATGGAATGGAGCATAGAAATCAGCGATTAGTTTATCCCACTCCATTTTGCCCTCTGCTACTATATCGAGGTTCTCCTCCATTTTTGCAGTAAAGTCATAATTGACTATAGAGTCGAAATTTTCAACCAAATAGTTGGTTACCATAATTCCGATATCTTCTGGGAAGAGTTTGTTTTTCTCCTTGCCATAATGTTCTGTTATTGTCTTATGTGAAATCTCCTCTCCAATCAGATCAATTTCAACTATCTCTCTTACTGAACCATCTTTCGAGCGTTTTATGACATAATTTCTGTCGAAAAGTGTGTTGATAGTTGGTGAGTAGGTAGATGGACGTCCAATCTCCAACTCCTCCATTCTTTTTACCAAGCTTCCCTCTGTGTAGCGTGGAGGTGCTGCAGTATATTTTTGTTGAGCAGTGATGCTCTCTCTATACATCCTTTGTCCAATGTTAAGGGGTGGTAAATTCAGCAATTCTCCCTCTTCTGCGCTATCTTCATCCTTACTCTCAAAATATAATTTCAAGAAACCATCAAATAGTACTCTTTCAGTATGAATATCAAATAGTTCTGAGAATTTATCAGAAGAAATACCAATCTCTGTTTTTTCAGTTTTTGCATCAGCCATTTGTGATGCAATAGTCTTTTTCCAAATAAGATTGTATAATCTCTGCTCTTGAGGTGTTCCCTTAATATTCTCAACTTTTAAATCTGTAGGTCTGATTGCTTCGTGCGCCTCTTGTGCCCCTTTTGTTTTAGTCTTATATTGTCTGACTTTAGAGTACTCTTCACCAAATAACTCAGTAATCTTCTCCTTAGCTGTAGCAATGGCAAGACCTGATAAGTTGGTAGAATCTGTACGCATATAGGTAATAAGACCCTCTTCGTAAAGCTTTTGCGCAATCGACATAGTCTGTTTTACAGATAGATTCAATTTTCGAGCTGCCTCTTGTTGAAGAGAAGAGGTTGTAAATGGTGCTGCAGGAGATTTTGTTCCGCCCTTTGTCTCAATTTTTGAGATAGTAAAATTTGAGATTTGACATAAACTCAAAAATTGTTCTACCTCCTCAATTGTCTCAAATTTCTTATCAAGATTGGCTTTTAGGTGTGCATCATTTCCCTCTGGATTAAATATACCGAACACCTTATAATAACAGCTTGATTCAAAGTTCTTGATTTCATTCTCCCTATCAACAACTAATTTAAGTGCGACAGATTGAACTCTACCGGCAGATAGACCAGTTCGTATTTTTTTCCATAAAACAGGAGATAATTCGAAACCAACCAGTCTGTCAAGGACGCGGCGTGCCTGTTGGGCATTCACCAAATCCATATCGATAGAGCGAGGATTTTCAATCGCTTGAAGAATAGCATTCTTTGTAATTTCGTGGAAAGCGATACGTTTAGTTTTATTCTCAGAGAGTCCCAACGTGTCAAATAGGTGCCAAGCAATTGCCTCTCCTTCTCGGTCTTCATCGGATGCTAACCACACCATACTTGCCTTATTTGCCTCTGATTTTAATTTCTCAACAACTTTATTCTTGTCTGCAGGAACTTCATAAAAAGGTTTGAAGCCATTGGCTACATCAATACCTAAGCCACCTTTCCCCTTTTTTGTCGCAAGGTCGCGAATGTGTCCATAACTTGAAATAACCGTATATTCTTTGCCAAGATACTTCTCAATAGTCTTTGCCTTAGCAGGAGACTCCACTATCACTAAATTCTTTCCGGAATTTACTCTATCGGCACTATTTTGGTTAGAATTGTTTGCTGTTACACTGTTTTTACTCATATTAAAACTAATTGGAGTGCAAAGTAACGGATAAATAAAGTAATTATCCAAATTTTTATTGCTATTTTTGTAAGATGTATTTTTAATTAAAGAATTCTATTCTGTTGAAAATGAAAGAGAAAACTAAAAAAACGATAGTCAAAGTATTCTGGTTTTGCCTATTAACCCCGATACTTGCATTGATTCTTTGTGTAGCAGGAGTTGCATTATTTGCAGAGATTCCATCTTTCGAGGAGTTGGAAAATCCCAAAACAAATCTTGCTACTCAGATAATTTCTGAGGATGGTAAAATTATTAATACATTCCATATTGAGAATAGAACATTCGTGGAGTTTGATGATCTTCCTGAGTCTTTGGTTGATGCCGCCATTGCTACAGAGGATGTACGCTTCCATAGACACTCAGGTATCGATTTTAGAAGTTTGGCTCGTGTTGCTGTCAAGAGTGTATTATTAGGTAATGTGGGAGCAGGTGGAGGTGGTAGTACCATTACTCAACAGTTGGCAAAAACTCTTTTCCCAAGGGAAGAGGCAACAAGTTCGTTCCCGGGAGCAAGAGTGATCAAACTTGTAACAACAAAATTTAAAGAGTGGATTACTGCCGTCAAATTGGAGAGGAACTATACAAAGGATGAGATTCTCACAATGTATATGAATACTATCTTCTTTGGAAGTAATGCATACGGAATCATGTCGGCATCTAATACATTTTTTGCGAAAGATCCTATAGATTTGAATATCGAGGAGAGTGCTCTATTGGTGGGAATGGTTAATAAGCCAACACGTTACAATCCGACAATCAATCCAGACCATTCACTAAAACGTCGTAATCACGTATTATCTCAAATGTATAAGTATGGTTATCTTGAAAAAGAGGCGTATGACTCTATTGTTCAGTTGCCAATAGTCTTATCTTATGAGACAAAAGATCATAATTCAGGTCTTGCTCCATATTTTAGAGATATGTTGAGGAGATATATGAATGCCAAGGAGCCGAAGAAGAGCTCATATAAATATTCAGAGGAGTATCAGGCAGATTCTTTGCGTTGGGAGAATGACCAACTCTATGGCTGGCTTAATAAAAACAGTAAACCTGACGGATCTTCGTACAATCTTGATAAAGATGGTCTAAAAATCTATACTACACTAAATTCGAAGATGCAGCTTTATGCAGAGCAGGCAGTGGCTGAGCATCTTGGAGGCAATTTGCAAAAGTCATTCTTTGCTGATATGAGGTGGAAACGCAATAAACCTTTTGCAGCAGATGTTCCAGCAGAAACAGCAGAAAATTTGATGAAACAAGCAAGGCGTTGGAGTGATAGATATCGCACAATGAAAGATGCGGGAGCAAGTGAGAGTGAAATAAACAAGGCCTTTAATGAGAAGGTAGAGATGAGAGTATTCTCTTGGAATAAAAAGGGTTACATCGATACAGTAATGACTCCTAATGATTCAATCAGGTACTATAAATCATTTTTGAGAGCAGCATTTGTGGCGGTAGAGCCTCATACAGGAAATGTATTGGCTTATGTGGGTGGACCGAATTACAGATATTTCAAGTATGATAATGCACGACAAAGTAAGCGTCAGGTAGGATCTACAATCAAACCTTTCTTATACACTTTGGCTATGCAGGAGGGCTTTACTCCTTGTGATCAGGTTGTAAATGTCCCATACTCTTTCGAAGTAGGAGATACAACCTGGACTCCAAAGAGTACTGACAAGGATATATGGATTGGAAAGACAGTCACTTTGAAATGGGGATTGACACATAGTAGTAACAATATTTCTGCATATCTGATGAAGCAGTTTGGCCCGAGTGCGATGGTAGAGATGTGTCATAAGTTGGGTATTAAATCACATCTTGACGAAGTACCTTCTTTGTGTGTCGGTCCTTGTGATATATCTCCGTTTGAGATGGTATCTGCTTTCAACTCATTCCCAAGTAGGGGAGTACAGATAGATCCAATTTTTGTTACACGAATTGAAGATAACCGAGGAAATGTGCTTTCAAATTTCGCGGCCAGCAAGAGAGAGGCAATTAGCGAAGAGAGTGCATATTTGATGGTGAACTTAATGCAAGGAGTTGTTAATGAGGGTACTGCGGGTCGTTTAAGAAGCGTTTATCAACTTACAGGACAATTGGCAGGAAAGACAGGTACTACCAATGACCAATCTGATGGATGGTTTATAGGATATACACCAAAAATTACTGCAGGTGTTTGGGTTGGTGCTGAAGATAGACAGGTGCACTTTGAGAGTCTTGCTCTTGGTGGAGGTTCCAATATGGCACTTCCAATCTGGGGTATTTTTATGAAAAAGGTTCTTGAAGATGGTACACTTGGAATATCTTCAAACGATCTATTTGTAAAGCCTCCGGGATTTGAATTGGATTTAAGATGCACAGGTGGTGATGATGATAATTCATCTGTATCTGTTGGAAATACAGACACTCAAGTAGTTGAGGATGATTTCTCATTCTTTGAATAAATAAATATTGTTTAATGAAAAATATAGCATTGATTTATGGCGGAAATTCCGCCGAGCACGAAGTTTCTGTTCAAAGTGGTAAGAACGTTGCTAATAATATTGACAGGACAAAATATAACATTCACGAAGTTTTAGTTAAAGGTACAAGTTGGAGTGTTGTTAATAAAGGAGATTCTCCTATCGAAATTAATAAGGATGATTTTAGCTATCTGCTTGATGGTGAGAAAGTTACTTTTGATAAGGTATTAATGATGATACACGGAACTCCTGGCGAAAATGGTCTTCTTGAGGGCTATTTTGAAATGTTGGGAATACCTTGTACGGCCTCTTCAAGTTTTGCTTCAGCAATCACCTTTGATAAATATGCTTGTAAATCTTTTTTGAGAGATACAGGTGTAAATTTGGCTAAAGACCATTTTTTAAGAAAAGGCGAATCATATAATAAAGAGGAAATTATTGACAAATTAGGACTACCATTATTTGTAAAACCTTGTGATGGTGGAAGTAGTTTTGGTGTTACAAAGGTTAAGAGTGTCGAGGAGTTTGATGATGCAATAGCAGAAGCAACTCGCGAATGGGAGTCTGTTATTATTGAGGAGTTTATCCCAGGTAGAGAGTTCAATCAAGGCATATATACCAAAGCAGGCGAACTTCTAACACTTCCTATCACTGAGATTATTACCGAGAATGAATTTTTTGACTATCAGGCAAAATATCTTGGAAAGAGTAATGAGGTATGTCCGGCTCCAATTTCAAATGATTTAGTTGAGAGAATCTCTGAGATAACCAAGAAAATATACTTTAAGTTAGGTTGTAAAGGTTGTGTCAGAGTTGACTATATCGTAAGTGGTGATAAAATTTACTTTTTGGAATGTAATACCATTCCGGGTATGACAAAGATGAGTCTTGTGCCACAGCAAGTTGCAGCTGCATCTTTGGATTTTACAGATTTTCTTACAACCCTTATCGAAGAGGCATAATGACAGTTAAGTCTTTCATAGATGGAGCGACAAAGAGGGTTGCTCAAATATATCCCGAACAGGAGGCAAAAAATATAGTTTTGCGCCTTGTAGAGCATTTTCTGTCGATCCCAAATTATAAGATTTACTCTGAGCCAAAAATGGCTATAAAGCCAGAAAAAGTGTTAGAACTCAATTCTGCACTTGAAGAAATATGTAAGAAAAGACCATTACAATATGTTTTGGGATATACAGAGTTTGCTCAACTGAAAATAAGGGTGAAAGAGGGTGTGCTAATACCTCGTCCTGAGACAGAAGAACTAGTATATAAAATTGTTGAAGAGTTCGAAGATGGAAGTTCGGATATAAATATATTGGATGTTTGTACAGGTTCCGGGTGTATAGCGTATGCATTAGCAGATGCAATCCCGGAGGCGATGGTTTATGGCTGTGATATATCTGATGATGCCTTAAAAGTTGCTTGTAAACAAAGAGTAAAAATTGCTGGTTCAAGGCCTATTTTTTTCTGGGCAGATGCTCTTTCTCAACCTCCTGCCGGTATTCCTAAGTTTGATATTATTGTAAGTAATCCACCATATGTCAGATTTAGTGAGGCAGAATTAATGGATGAAAATGTTCTCAAATATGAGCCATCTATAGCACTTTTTGTTAAAGATGAGGAGCCACTTCTATATTATAAATCAATTGCTTTGTGGGCTAAACAACTTCTGAAAAAGGGTGGCAAACTCTACTTCGAAATTAATGAAGCTTTTGGACTAGAAGTTACTCAAATGCTTGAGCAAGAGGGCTTTGTGAATATTAAACTATCCAAAGATATCAATTCTAAGGATCGTTTTGTTTCAGCTCAAATCTAAATAATATACTCTTTTTTTTTGACCAGGCGGAAATAGGGGCTTATGATTTTTATTTCAACGCAACCTATTGGTGTGCCATTATCTACCCCTTGAATAGCATTTTGCAGAGGGAGGCGATATCGGCTACTTGAATAACCTCAATTGAGTGATTATCGAAAGCAGATTCTTTATTGAAAGATGATATAACAATCCTCTTGAAACCGAGTTTTTCTGCTTCGGCAATCCTTCTCTCAATTTGAGCAACAGGCCTGATTTCTCCACTTAAACCAACCTCTGCAGCAAAGCATATATTTGAAGGAATTATTATATCAAAATTTGATGATAAAATAGCTGTAACAATCGCTAAATCGCAACCTGTGTCTGTAACTTTCAGACCTCCAGCTACATTCATAAAGACATCTTTGGATGCAAGTTTGAAACCCGCCCTTTTTTCGAGGACGGCAAGTAGCATATTTAACCTGCGATAGTCAAAACCTGTGGCTGAGCGTTGAGGTGTTCCGTAGGCGGCGGTGCTTACAAGTGCTTGAATTTCAATTAAAAACGGTCTTGTGCCATCAAGCATAGCGGCAATTGCAACTCCGCTTAGAGATGCGTCGTGCATTGGAATCAGCATTTCTGACGGATTTAGAACTTCTCTTAATCCATTGCCTGTCATCTCAAAAACAGCAAGTTCAGATGTAGAGCCAAATCTGTTTTTAATACTTCGTAATATTCTGTAAACACCTCTGCTTTCTCCCTCAAATTGTAATACCACATCTACAATATGTTCTAATATTTTTGGTCCGGCAATAGATCCATCCTTTGTAATGTGACCAATGATTATTACAGGAGTGTTAAACTCTTTCGCAAATCTGAGAAGAGATGATGCGCACTCCTTAACTTGCGATACACTACCGGATGATGATTCAATAGTATCGCTATATATGGTTTGGATTGAGTCAATAATTAATAAATCAGGTTTGGTTTCGCGGGCTGTATTGATAATATTTTCTAAGAGAGTTTCGCTTATTACATAGCAGTTATTCTCCTCATTACTAAGTCTTTGTGCTCTCATCTTTATCTGTTTGCAACTCTCCTCTCCCGATACATAGAGTGTGTTAAAAGGATTATCTGCACTCCCCCTTTTATTTAGAGCAAGTTGTAGAGAAAGAGTTGATTTACCAATCCCCGGTTCACCTCCAATCAACACTAATGAGCCCTCGACAAGACCGCCACCCAAAATTCTGTCAATCTCTCTATTTCCCATAGAGATTCTATTTTCTCTCACAAATGTCACCTCTTTTAAAAGTTGTGGTTTTGACAATTTTATATCAAAAATTGCTCTATTTGTTGAGGTGTTTTTACTCTCTTTTGTAACCTTTTCCTCAACAAATGTATTCCACTCTCCACAGTCAGGGCACCTACCCAACCATTTTGCAGATTCGCTTCCGCAAGATGAACAGAACCAAACAGATTTTCCTTTTGCCATAATAAATTTTATTATCAAGCAAATTTACTTATATTTGTTAAACAACTGAAAAGTTTTGCTTTTTAGTTAAAATTAGTTGTTTAATTTAATTTTTTGAGAGAGATGAAGCGAGAGATTTTGCAGGGAAGAAGAGGCGAGGATATTGCTTTGGAATATTTGTTGCAGCGAGGGTATGTGTTGAGAGAGAGGAACTGGAGAAGTTCACACAAAGAGATTGACCTTATAATGGAGAGCGAAAATTATCTCCATTTTGTGGAAGTAAAATCACTTAATACCGCTTCCGGTTTTTTTCCGGGCGATAATGTGACGAAACAGAAACAGAGGAATCTTATTTGTGCAGCAAGAAATTATATCATTAAAAAGCGTATAGAAAAAGAGGCACAGTTTGATATAATTTCTATAACCTTCACTAAAGATGGGTATGATTTGGAGTATATGCCTTCGGCCTTTTTCTCTTTTTATTAATTATTGTGATAATAGTTTAACTTTTATTATAGATGGATAAAAACTTTTATTGTATCATTATGGCGGGAGGTATCGGAACCCGTTTCTGGCCAATCAGCAGAAATAGCCGCCCAAAACAATTTTTGGATATTTTAGGATGTGGAAGATCATTTTTACAAATGACTTACGACAGATTTGTTAAAATTGTCCCAAAAGAGAATATTATTGTGGTTACTTCTGGTCAATATACATCTCTGGTGAAAGAACAATTACCAGATTTGTTGGATGAGAACATCTTGGGAGAGCCATATCGAAGGAACACTGCCCCTTGTATTGCCTATTCAGCTTATAAGCTTTATAAAAAGAATCCTAATGCAACTGTGGTTGTAACTCCATCAGATCATCTGATAATTGGAGAAGATTTATTTACCAGTACTATCTCATCTGCAATGAAATATGCAAGTCAGAGAGATGAACTATACACCTTAGGTATTACACCAACTCGTCCTGATACAAATTATGGATATATTCAGGCCAATAAGGCACACTCAACCGAAGTTGAAGGACATATTGTCGATAATGTAAAGACATTTACAGAGAAACCAAATGAAGAGTTGGCTAAGGTTTTCATTGAGAGTGGAGAGTTTTTCTGGAATTCCGGTATTTTTATCTGGAATCTAAAAACAATTATACAGCAACTTGAAGAACATACTCCCGATGTAGCGGAAATTTTTAAAGGAGGAAGTCAATTCTATAATACTCAGGAAGAGAAGAATTTCATAGATGGAGCTTATAACGAGTGTCCAAGTATCTCAATAGATTACGGTGTTATGGAGAAGACCTCCAAAGCTTGTGTTTTTGAAGCTAATTTCGGATGGTCAGATTTGGGTACCTGGACAGCTCTATATAGTCAAAGTCCAAACAAAGATGAACAAGGTAACGTGGTGAAAGCTCCTATTGCGTTGATAGACAAGAAGTTAAAAAACACAATGGTGGTCTCTCACGAGGAGAATAAACTTGTTGTGGTCAAGGGACTTGACAATTTCTTGGTGATAAATACAGATGATGTTTTATTGGTGTGTCCAAAAGATGACGCCTCTGTAAAGAATGTTATCACTGATTTAACAATGTCAAATGATAAGCAAAAATATCTCTAATTGGGGGATAGTGCTTAAGTTGTAATACCTTCAAATAAGTTAAAAGGTTGGAATAGTTTATTCTTTTTTACTAAATTTGCGACCTTAATAGATTTATACAATGAATAGCGAAAAAATAGACCAACTTTTAAATTGGATTAATGATCTAAGTGATAAAACTGAGGCAGAGGTTGAGGAGTTAAGGGTAAAATTACTTGGAAAGAAGGGTGAAATTACTCAACTTTTTGATGAGTTTAGAACTATTCTTCCAGAACAAAAGAGGGAGTTTGGACAACGTCTGAATATCTTGAAAAAGGCAGCTCAAGAGAAAATTGAGGAGTTGAGAGAGGCGGCAGCATCTGTCTGCTCTCCGGAGAAATCTTCTTGCCTTGATACAACAATGCCTGGTAACTCTCTGGATTTAGGTTCACGTCACCCGATTTCATTAACACGCGAGGAAATTATCAATATTTTTAAGAAGTTTGGATATTGTGTAGCAGAGGGTCCAGAGATTGAAGATGATTGGCACGTGTTCGGTGCATTGAATTTTCCACCAGAGCACCCTGCAAGAGATATGCAAGATACATTCTTTATTTCAACAGATGAAAATAGAGTGCTTTTGCGTACTCACACATCTTCAGTTCAGGTAAGAACAATGGAGAAACAACAACCTCCAATTCGTGTTATCTGCCCTGGAAGAGTTTTTAGAAATGAGGCTATTTCTGCTCGTGCTCACTGTATTTTCCACCAAATTGAGGGTCTATACATTGATGAAAATGTCTCTTTTGCAGACCTCAAACAGGCAATTCTTCTATTTGCTAAGGAGATGTTTGGTGAGAGTACACAAATTAGATTGCGTCCATCATATTTTCCATTTACAGAGCCAAGTGCAGAGGTTGATGTAAGTTGTAATATCTGTAAAGGAAAGGGATGTAACATTTGTAAAGGAACAGGTTGGTTAGAGATTATGGGTTGTGGTATGGTCGATCCAAATGTGCTTGAGGCTTCAGGTATCGATAGCAAAAAGTATTCAGGTTTTGCTTTTGGTATGGGTGTTGAGCGTATTGCGATGTTGAAATGGCAAGTTAAAGACCTTCGCCTTTACTTCGAAAATGATGTCAGATTTTTAAGAGAGTTTGAAACACTTTAGTTATAAAGGTTTACATTTATAGTGCGACGTTGTTATTCAGCGTCGCTTTTTTTTATCTTTGTGGACCATTTTTTATTGTTATGGAGAGTATAAAAGAGATATTTAAGATAGGGAAAGGGCCATCAAGTAGTCACACAATGGCTCCTCGTGTAGCAGCTTTGGAGTTCTTGAAGAGAAATTATGCAGCAGCACGTTTTGAGGTTACCCTTTATGGCAGTCTTGCATCTACAGGAAAGGGCCACTTTACCGATATTGCAATTCTTGAGGTTTTAGGGGAGGATAGATGTAAAATTATCTGGAGAAATGATATTTTTCTTCCTCAACACCCAAATGGGCTTTGTTTTGAGGCGTATGATGGTGATGGAAATTTGATGGAAGGGTGGACAACTTTTAGTATTGGAGGCGGTGATATTAGTGATACAGGAAAAAGAGAAGCTAAAAAACAGGTTTATCCACATTCAAAGATGTCAGATATCCTACAGTGGTGTATTGATAATGGCACAACATTCTGGGAGTATGTTCAGATGTATGAGGAGAGTGATCTAAACGACTATTTAGCAGAGGTTTGGAGAGTAATGCGCGAATCTGTAGAGAGGGGAATTGATAATGAGGGTGTTATCCCTGGTGGATTGCATCTTGCACGAAAAGCATCATCATTTTTTATTAAGGGTAATGGACATCAGGGTTCAATGCGTCGTCGAGCAATGACCTTTGCCTATGCTTTAGCTGTGGCTGAGGAGAATGCTTGTGGTAGCACTATAGTAACTGCACCAACTTGTGGTTCTTGTGGAGTTGTTCCGGCAGTTTTCTATCTAAACCAGGAGGGTTATCACTTCTCAGACAAAAAAATAATCAGAGCTTTGGCAACAGCTGGCTTAATTGGAAATATCATTAAGACCAATGCTTCAATCGCAGGAGCAGAGGTTGGATGTCAAGGTGAGATTGGGTCAGCTTGTTGTATGGCAGCAGGTGCATCTACGCAGTTGTTTGGAGGAACTCCAATGCAGATTGAATATGCGGCATCAATGGGTATGGAGCACTTCTTGGGATTAACCTGTGACCCTGTTTGTGGATTGGTACAGATTCCTTGTATTGAACGAAATGCTTTTGCTGCGACTCGAGCTGTGGACGCTAATGTATATGCTCTTATGACTGATGGAAACCACAGAGTTGGTTTTGATAGTGTGATAGAGGTAATGAAGCGCACCGGTCGTGATATTCCAAGTCTTTATAAAGAGACTGCTGAAGGAGGTCTTGCTGCCCATATGAAGGGATAGATTGCCGGCTTCGCCAGCAATGACGTTCCGTTCAGTCATTCCCGAGCTTCATACAATGGTTCGTCATTCCCGAGCTTGCCTCGGGAATCTGTTTTAGCGTGTAATGAATTGATGCTCAATAGATTGCCGGCTTCGCCAGCAATGATGATATAATGTTCGCCGCAATGACGGTGTGTTTCCGTCATTCCCGAACTTCATACAATAGTTCGTCATTCCCGAGCTTCATACAATGGTTCGTCATTCCCGAGCTTGCCTCGGGAATCTGTTTTAGCGTGTAATGAATTGATGCTCAACAGATTGCCGGCTTCGCCAGCAATGACGATATAATGTTCGCCAGCAATGATAGGTGGGAACTATTCTATGTTGTAAGTTCTGGCACTATTCTTACCATAATTATTGCTGATAGTTACAGTAGCCCCATCCTTATTCCATTCCCAGCGGAATTCAAGAGCAGTTACCCAGTTAACATAGTGAATTTTCATCACAAGAGCTTTTTTATCCCAAGCATAACTTCCTGCAGCATAGAATGGACCTTCCAAGCCCTCTTTCCATCCGATTGGATTAAGAGAGTACGGAGGGAAACCGGCTATTTCGGTAGTAAGCCACTCTTTATAACCTAGAGGTTGAGTATATTTTTCTCCATCTTTTTTAGTTATTGTAATAAGCAAATTGCCATCACTCTCATCAAATGAAACTTCACTCCATTCGTATGGAGATTTTTCAATTTTATAGCTTTTGCCAATAATCTTTTTTAATTGGGAAGAGCTCTTCTTTCCTTGAGGTGTTGGTAGTTGGTATTCTTGTTCACGCTTTTTAAGTATTTCATAATCAGCACTTTCTGCAAGAGGTTCATCTACCATCTGAGGCAGAAGTTTATTCCAGAAGAGGCCTCGTTGAGGTTTTCCATTAGTAAAGGATGCTTCTGTCAAAACGATAACCACATCTTTTTCAGGAACTACAATAACATATTGTCCCAAAGCACCATCAGCTCTGACTGCAGTTGGATAGGCACATTGCCAAGTCTGGAATCCATAGCCATAGTCTCCACCATTTGACTGTTTGCTACTCATCTGATCTATCCAATCTTTTGATATGAGTTGCTTTCCATTCCAAACTCCTCCATCAAGCCAAAGTTGACCAATTTTGGCAAGAGATTCACTTTGGATATGAAGTCCCCAACCACCGGTATTAATACCCTCTGGGCTAATTTCCCAAGCAACCTTTTCAATATTCATTTGAGAGAATAATTTTTCATCAAGGTAATCAAGAACAGTTTTACCTGTAACTCTCTGGATAATTGCAGAAAGCATATAAGTAACCATTGAATCATAAGCAAACACCTCTCCAGGAGTGTTTTTAACCTCTTTATTTAGAAATACCTCTACCCAATTTTTATATCTGTTGCGCATATTCCAATCCGGTTTTACTCCTGATGTCATTGTAAGAAGATCTTTAACTGTCATAGCGGCAAGATTATCCGAAATTGTATCAGGAAGATATTCAGGGAAGAATGTGGCAACTCTGTCATTTATTCTTAGACGATTCTCATCCACAGCAAGTCCTACAGCCAGACTTACCAAAGTCTTGGAACTTGAATATTGAGTGTGTTGGTATTCAGGGGCAAATGGTTTTGGATATATCTCTCCGATAACTTTGCCGTGTCTCATAACAATAAGACTGTGAATATCTGTTTGAGGCATATATACTAATGAGTCATATAACTCAATCAATGCCTTTGAAGGGACACCCTCTGCTTCGGGAGTTGATCGTGGTAAATCTCCTATTTGTGCAGATGCAGAGATGGCTAATAGCGTAATTGCTAAGGATAGAAAAAGTCTCTTTATTCTCATAATATCTTATATTTTTAAACATTTGAAAACTTGGTTTATGTTATTTATCTAACGTATAATGTCAAATCATACAAAAGTAACAAGTATAAATGAATTTACATTATATTTGTTGCATGGAAAATATTGGAATTACGATTCCGACCGGAACGAGGAAGGAGGAGATCAAAGTTCGAGAAAAAATCATCAAGAACTTTTACGCAAAGTGGATCAGTGAGCATCCGGACAAGAAGATATGGAATGAAGATCTTCAGGACTATATATGTGTCAAATATCAATCCATCAACGAAACATATAACAAGGCGGCAAGGAGATACGAATCTACTCTTGCTGTATTCCGTCTGACAGAAGTTTTGGAGAAGGCCGTCCTTAAAGAGGAGAGGCAAACAAAGCCTGGCGATAAAAACCAGAAGCCATATTCAAAGCTTCTGATTATGCTATATGATGGAATAAAGCTGACGGTGGGCGTACAGAAGTCCACTCAAGAGAAAGTACAATATTGCCTTACCGCATTGGGATCTACAGCCTAAATAAAAAACCACCGCAAAAATGCGGTGGCTATACTTTGGGGCTCGGAACCGCCTGAGCGATAAGGGTTGTCATCCCTTCTACGAATTCCCCGCTGACCCTGCAAAGATATGCAGTTTTTCTTAATCTGCAAAATTCACACAAAACAGCTGGTACAATATGGGTATTCCATCTTTGTAAAGATACTTTCTTTATTTTTAATAACAAACTTCTCCTAATTGAGTTTTTTTAAAAAAATAGGTATTATATTTGTAATAGATAAATATATAATAACAATTAAAATAGAGAGAGATGAAAACAAAATTTTATAAATGTAATCATTGCGGTAATGTTATCGTGAAATGTGTAGATTCTGGTGTTCCAGTAGTGTGCTGTGGTGAAAAAATGGAAGAACTTACAGCAAATACAATTGAAGCTAGTGTAGAAAAGCACCTTCCTGTTGTAACTCGTATAGATGACTGCAAAATCAAAGTAGAGGTTGGAAGTGTTGCTCACCCAATGTTACCAGAGCATCACATTGCTTTTATCTATGTTGAAACTGAAAATGGTGGACAACGTATTGATTTGAAGGATAAGCCAGAAGCTGTTTTCTGCGTATGTAATGATAAACCTATTGCAGTTTATGAGTATTGCAATTTGCACGGTTTGTGGAAGACAGTTCTATAGGGAGCTGTTTCGTAATATAAATAAATCGAACGCGAGGGCGAGCATCAGTAATGATCTCGCCCCTTCGTTTGAATATTGCACAAAAAAATAAGGTCAGCATTTCTGCTGACCTTTGGAGCGGGAAACGAGGCTCGAACTCGCGGCAATGCCGCGAGCCAATCGCGTACTTTTAATGACCCCTCACTCTTCGCTGCGCTCAGAGAGCTCCCCTACAAAGGGGAGCAATGGGGTCGCAAGTTCTCGCCCCTTCGTTTGAATATTGCACAAAAAAATAAGGTCAGCATTTCTGCTGACCTTTAGAGCGGAAAACGAGGCTCGAACTCGCGGCAATGCCGCGAGCCAATCGCGAACTTTTAATGACCCCTCACTCTTCGCTGCGCTCAGAGAGCTCCCCTACAAAGGGGAGCAATGGGGTCTCAAGTTCTCGCCCCTTCGTTTGAATATTGCACAAAAAAATAAGGTCGGCATTTCTGCTGACCTTTAGAGCGGAAAACGAGGCTCGAACTCGCGACCCCGACCTTGGCAAGGTCGTGCTCTACCAACTGAGCTATTTCCGCATTATTTCAATTGCCAATCGTTCGTGATTGGGATTGCAAAGATAGGTCTTTTTTTATTACTTCCAAAAAAAATGATTAAAAAATTAATTATTTACCACGATTTTTGTCAAATCTTCAAATTTATCAATAATAAAATTGCTTCCACAGGCCTCAAGTTCTTTCCTTGATTGATTGCCAAAAGTGACGCCACAAGTCAGACAACCAGCACCTTTCCCCATCTCAATGTCAAAACAGGTATCTCCTACGACAAGCGTTTCATCGCATTTAATGCCCAATTTATCCATCACACAAAGAGCCAAATCAGGAGCAGGTTTCCCCTTCTGAACACTATCTTCTCCACAAACAATATCAAAATACTCTTCAAGTTCAAGATGTCTTACCAACTTATTAAGAGACTCTTCGCCTCTGCTCGAAGCGACACTTAGGCAAAATCCGCTATTTTTAAGAGATGTCAAGCACTCTTTAACGCCTTCAAATAGTGTTATTACCGGGGTGGCGATATCATCAAAAATATCACGATAGAGATTAGTAGCTCTTTGAGCAAATTCATCATTGCCACCTGTTAATTCTAAAAACATTTGTTTCAGAGGTAGCCCAATTTTTGACGTAATACTTTGATTATCAATATTATCCACTCCCAGAATATCAAAAGTCTCAGTGAAAGTTTTGATTATTCCTTTGTGTGTGTCGGCAATTGTGCCATCAAAATCGAATATTATATTTTTAATCATTCTTCTGTACAATTTGCTTTAATAATTCTATCCATCATTCTGTTGAGGCGAGCATAGAAGAGAATAGAAGCTGTCATCAATCCTACCAATAGTCCAATCCAAATGCCATAGACTCCCAATCCTACCCAAAAAGCAAGGATTAAGCCAACAGGGATACAGATAATATAGTAGGAGAAAACAGCCATATATAGAGGGACTTTTACATCACCAATACCTCTTAATGCACTGATGCAACCAAGTTGTGTTGCGTCAAAAATCTGGTATGCCGCCACAATCCATATAATTGTTGAGGCAATAGGGAAGACATTGGTGTCATTAGTAAATATTGCAGGAATATTCTTATTGAAAATTACAAAGATAAGGGCACAAAAAAGCATAAATGCGATGCTCATATGTAGTGAGGCGATTGCTGCCATCTTCATATCTTTATAACGTTTAGCACCATATTGATGAGATACTCTAATGGTTGCAGCAGAACCTATTCCGGTTGAGACCATAAATGTCAAAGTGCTTAAATTCTGGCCAATCTGGTGTGCAGCCAACTCATAAGTACCTATCCATCCTACTATTATAGCACAAAGACTGAACAGCCCCTCTTCACAAAGACCTTGAGTCGCAGAGGGAATAGATATTTTTAAAATCTCCTTGAGTGATTTCCTATCTATAAAAGGTCGTTTTATCAATCGAAGAAATCTGAGATACTCCTCTTTTTTCAATATCAGTATTACAAATGCAATTGCAGATAAGGTTCGGCTTATAAAAGTTGCAAGAGCTGCTCCTTCAACACCTAATGGTTTGATACCAAATTTACCATAAATTAAAACCCAATTCAGAAAAATATTCAGAATATTACAGATAATGGTGATCCACATCGCATATCTTGTGTTACCAATACCTTCAGAAAAGTACCTGATGCAGAAAAATATGCTTAGGAAGATGACAGAACCGACATTTATGAAGTAATAGTTCTTTGCATAATGGAGAACTTCCGGCTGTTGCCCCATAAAATTCATTAGAAACCCGACACCAATCAGAATAATTGTCAATAAGATTCCAACAATAATATTCAAGAAAAATGAGTTGCTAAAGGTTTTTGCAACAGATTTATCATCGTTACTACCCAAATATTTACCCGCGATAGGTGTTGTTCCGATTGCAAATCCTAAAGAGCAGACTAACCCAATAAGGAATACTGCATTGGCAAAAGATACGCCAGCAAGTTGTGCAGCGCCGAGATGGCCAACCATAACATTATCCACAAATTGGACAATAATCTGCCCCGCTTGTGTTATAATAATAGGGAAGGCAACCCTTAAATTTCGTTTATAAAAGGGGATGTAAGAGCTTAAAGACATAGATTGTTACTCCTTGTATTTCAGAGCGTTCTTAACCTCTTTTATCTTAATTACTTGAATCTCGTCGAAATTAACAGAGTAATTGGTATTGATAATGTGAGAATTAGATCCATAAAATGTAGAATCTGTGGCGAACATTGTATCAAGATAGAATGTTGTAGTATTTTTAATGGTATCTTTAATGATAACAGCAGTATTCGGATTGACCTTCAATGTTTTATATTCAGAACCATCAAAGCATTCAATAGTTGTAAGGCCATTAGTTACACACTCTTTGGTACCGATACTCTTTGTGGTGTCTGTTGGTTCAATAGCTCTTGTAACTGGCTTTGTGTTTGCAAGAAATCCCTGCAAATTATCTTTACTTATTGTGTATGTAGCCGAACAAGAAGATGTTATTACTAATGCTAATACTAAGATTAATGATGTGTATCCCTTTTTCATTGTCCTGATATATAATTCATATTTTGTGCAAAGTAACACAAAATAATTCAAAGTCATAGCGAAAAATGTACCATAAAAGATAAAGTAGTGATTTAGAACCTTATTTGAACAATATTTTCAAAAAAATAGCCCCTTTTATTAAAGATAACGGCGATTTATTGCAAAAAGTTATTGTTATGCACAATTTTTTTTATATCTTTGAAGGTGATTTATGTACATTTGTAAAAATGTATATCAATGTTTGGAATTAATTATTAAATACACACATAATGAAAAAGCTTTTGAAAAGATTATCTTTAGTACTTACTTTGGTACTAGTTGCAACCGCAAGTATCAATGCTCAAGAGATTGAAAGACAAATTTGTAGCGAAAAAATTACAGTTGTCATCAATAATGCAATGATCGAAGATGATGTAGTAGTTGTTGATTGTGACTTCATCATCCCTGCTGGAACTATTGACGATTGCTCATCACTTAACTTCGTTCCTTATATCTCAAGTGAGGATGGAGAGAAGAGTGTTGACCTTCAAACATTAACAGTAAATGGTGTTAAGAAACACGCTGCTGATTGCTCAGTTTACTATGGTTTCTGCAACACAAAAACTACAACTGAATACAAAGTGGAAAATGATCCAACAGTTGATCAAGTTGTATCATACGCAGTTTCAGTTAACCTAAGAGATTGGATGCTTCCAACTTCAAAACTTATGGTAAGAACTTCACTTTGCCACACTCCTTGCGGTGTTGACAAATTAGGTGATGACTTCCTTTGCAACATTCCATTCGTAACTGAACCATTGGAAATCGCTCCTGTATGGGCTCCAGTAGCATTGGATGAGCACGGTAGAGTAGTTGGTCCAAAATATGACGATACTGAAGCTAGCATCTATGTGAAAGATAAAACTCTTAAATATCACAATGCGAAAATTTACTTCCCTGTAAATGTTACAAGATCAGTTGAAAAATATCTAGAAAATGCTGATGCTTTGGCACTTCTAAAGACTTTGGATCAAGAAAATTATCAAGTTGAAGCTATTGAAATCAATGGTTGGGCTTCTCCTGAATCAACAGTAAAATATAACCAATCTCTATCAGAAAAACGTGCTGCTACAATGCAAAAAATCATTGCAGCTAACTACTCATTCCCTGAAGAAATCTACACTACAACAGGTAAAGGTGAATATTGGGAAGGTGTTAAAAATGCTGTAGCAACTTCACAAAGTAGCGCTATCGCTGAAAATAGAGAGGCACTTCAAGCTGTTATCGATTCAGATGCTGATCTTGATAAGAAAGAGGCAGAACTTAAGAAAATCGCAAGAAGAGCTCCGTACAATGAACTATTCAAAGAGGTTTATCCACGTTCAAGATTCACAGATGCAGTTATTTCTTACAGAGTTAAACAATACACTCCAGAAGAGGTACTAGTTGTTATGTATGAACGTCCTGAGCACATTTGTGTTGGTGAATATTACAGAACACTTTTGACTCTTGAAAAATGTGGTGAAAAATATCTAGAAGTTTTAGGAATCGCTTTGGAAGTATATCCTGATTGCCCTGAGTTGAACTACTTGGCAGGTGAATGTGCTTACAATGCTGGTGAATACGAAGATGCTGAAGATTATCTAAAGAATGCAACATCTATCGTTGAAGCAGTTAACGATTTAGGTTGTGCAAAGGTTAAATTGAACGAACCTGAAGCAGCTGAAAGAAACTTCAAGAAAGCTGAAAAGAAAGGTGTTGAAGAGGCAACTGAAAACTTAGAAGTAGTTAAGAAGTTGAAATTCAACAATAAATATTTCGCAGGCGAAGATTATTAACCGACTGTAAATTGATTGAAAGGGTGGAGTTTTTTTCCACCCTTTTTTTATGCCCATATTCTCTCTGAGACCTTATAAAACGAAAAACCCTCACTACAATTAGTAATGAGGGTTAACGTGCTCGGGACGGGAATCGAACCCGTACGGGCATTGCTGCCCACAGGATTTTAAGTCCTGCGTGTCTACCTATTCCACCACCTGAGCAGGAATAGGGTGCAAATATACAAATTATTTTTAATTCTCCATAGATTTTCCCCGAATATCAAACATATTGATACACCTTATAATATTTATAAAGTATTCATAGATTTAATATATTCATCAATTACTCGAGGGAAATTCTCTTGTTCAAGCGTGTGTATTTTCGCAGCGAGATCATCAGGAGTGTCTTCCTTGTCAATAATACACTCTGCTTGGAAGATGTTTTTGCCGTGGTCGTATTGTTCATCTACGACGTGGATTGTGATGCCAGATTTTGGCTCTTTGGCCGCAATCACAGCTTCGTGAACATTCATTCCATACATACCTTTTCCTCCATAATTTGGAAGTAGGGCAGGATGTATATTGATAATTTTAGCTGGGTATAGTTCCACAAATTGTGAAGGGATTTTTAGCAAGAACCCTGCTAAGATTATGTAGTCAATATCAAGTCGTTTAAGCTCTGCAAGGAGAATATTATCCTGTATATTATTTAGATCAGATTTGCTAAACAGAAAAGTAGGGACTCCTCCTCTCTTTCCCCTCTCAATTACAAAGGCCTTAGGGTTATTGCAGAAGATGGATTTTACGCAGACGTCCTCTCTATTTTTGAAATAATTGATAATATTTTCGGCGTTTGTGCCTGAACCGGATGCAAATATTGCGATGTTATTCATAGTAAACTTTCTTTGTGCAAAGGTATTGAAATTTGCTTAAGTCGTAAAATTTTCTTTTCTTTGCATCTAACTTCATTGAAAAGAATATTTATTAACTAAAATTTTAAACGATGGATATTACTGCTAAAGTAAAAGAGATTATTGTTGACAAATTAGGCGTTGACGCTGATTCAGTTGTGCCTGAGGCAAATTTTGTTAATGATTTAGGTGCTGACTCATTGGATACAGTAGACTTAATTATGGAGTTTGAAAAGGTATTTGATATCGAAATTCCTGACAAAGTTGCTGAAAATATTCAAACAGTAGGTCAAGCTATTGAATTGATTGAACAAGCAAAAGCTGAATAATTATTATAGGCTAAAACCTAACTATGCAAACCAAGCGTGTTGTCATTACAGGTATAGGAACCATTAACCCTTTAGGCAACTCTGTTAAAGAATTCTTTACGAATCTTGAAAAAGGGGTAAGTGGATGTGAACCTATTGAAGAGTTTGATACAACGCTTTTTAAAACAAAGTTCGCTTGCCGTATCAAAGATTATTCTCCTGAGAAGTTTGGTTTCGACAGGAAAGAGGTACGCAAATATGGTAAATTCAGTCAGTATGCACTGATTGCCGCAAAAGAGGCTATAGAAGATAGCAACTTGGATCTTGCATCGATGAATCTTAGCCGTGTCGGAGTTATTTTAGGATCTGGCATTGGTGGCATCTACGAACTTAATCAAGAGATTATGGGCTATGTCGAAGGTGGCAAAACACCTCGATATAGTCCTTTTTTAATTCCTGGTGTAATCACAAATATAGCTGCCGGAAACATCTCCATCAAATATGGATTAAAGGGTCCGAATTATGTTGTAACATCAGCTTGTGCATCCTCATTGCACGCGATAAATGATGCTTACAATATGATACAATTAGGTAAAGCAGATGTGATGATTACAGGAGGTACAGAGTCTCCAATCTCTGAACCAGGTGTAGGAGGATTTGGCTCTCTAATGGCACTTTCTACTAGAAATGATGATTATAAAACTGCATCCAGACCATTTGATAAGAATCGCGATGGTTTTGTTATCGGAGAGGGTGCCGGTATTATTATCCTTGAAGATTACGAAAGGGCTGTTGCGAGAGGAGCAAAGATCTATGCAGAGATTACTGGAGTTGGAATTACTGCAGATGCTTATCACATCACTGCACCACAGCCTGATGGAACTGGAGCTTCAGAGGCAATGTTTAATGCAATTCAGGAGGCCGGTTTATCTACAAAGGATATAGATTATATCAACGTTCACGGTACATCTACTACCATCGGTGATATAGCAGAATTAAATGCAATTAAGAATGTCTTTGGCGAGGATGCTTATGATATAAGTATTAGCTCAACAAAGTCTATGACAGGACACCTTTTGGGTGCTGCTGGGGCTATTGAGACAATCGCTTGTATCTTCGCAATAAATAGATCAATTATTCCTCCAACAATCAATTTCTCAGAGGAGGATGAAAATATTGATTACAAATTAAATCTGACGCTGAACAAAGCACAACACAGAGAGGTGAACCACGCTCTGAATAACTCATTCGGGTTTGGTGGTCACAACTGTTCTATCGTTTTATCGAAACTTAAATAATAATTCCCTACCTATTTTACGTAAGAGTATGTGATCTTTAACTTAGGTCCATTATCACTCTTGTTGCCATTTAGTTTGGCGATGTAATAATTAACATAGTCAGTAGTGTAGTATGTCTCAGATGAAGATGAATTATTATAGAAATTGTTATAATAACCACCATAATAGTTGCCATAGCCATAGTAATCGTAATAGCTATAGTAATTTAAATAATTATAGTAATTATAGTAGTCATAATAATTATTACTACTACTGCTGCTAGATGATTCTGATTCTGAAAGAGGCATTAACCAAAGATCCTGTTTAATACCAACCTCATCAGCATCCATTCTGATAAGCTCTTGTAGATAGTGATTGATATCAAGTCTATATTCAAGTAGAGACCTATTATTATCTCCCCTTGTTACTGTATTGTCATATACCTCTTCCAAAGGAGTGTAGAATGGGATAGAGTCATCTGCAAATCTTTGACAAGCATATATGTTGCCAGGGAAATAGTTAAGTTTCTTATAATTGTCAGGATATTCGTAAGGAAGGACAATGCTTGCACGAGTAATAATCACATCATTAAGATTATACTCATTTTTCTTTGCCCATTCATCCATAATCGCTCTAATATCTTTACCTTTAACATAAGGTTTAACACCACTCAAACCCTCTAAATAGATCTCTTCTGTAGGTTCATCTGTAGCTAAATGATGAGATGAAGTTGAGTTCATATTTGCGCTATAATTATAGCCAAGAATGAAGGTAACGGTTGTATCTGTCCTTGCACCGGTAGAGTCTGTGCGCTCGTAAGTTAATGCAGCGTAAGAGTTGCTGAGATCTACATAATTGATTCTTCCTCCATAAATATTTGGATTCTGAACATCTGTTTCAATGTAAATACCTTTGAATCTCTTTGAGAAAAGATCAAGACTATCAAGCTCTTCAGATGTTGCAGTAAGGAATTGAGCACCAAACTCTTCCTTAACTTTAAGGATAATTACACTATCATTTGATATAATAGGAAGTCCTTGAGAGATAATCTCTTTTTCGTGATCCTCTGCACTCATAGAGTTATTATAAATATCCAAAGTGTCGATAGGACGCTTCAATTGATAGGCATAGAGGTTTTGTATGATATTAATCTCGCTTTGCTCTACCGCATACATCTTGCTAATGTTCATAAGGATAGTCATAGATTTGAACTTTGGATTTCCTTTGAACTCAAGAGTGTCGTGATCCGGGCATATGTCACAAGCTGCAGCCAAATTCACCAGACCAAATTCCGGAGTATTGATTGAACCAACTGAAAGGTATGATGATGAATAAGATTGGATACTGTCAGAAACTTTCATAGTGACAGGTAACTCAAATTCATCCATCATAATGGATATATCTTGGTTTGTCGGTATGAATGATGTACCCAACGAGTTGCTTGCATCAATACAAGATGTAATATTGATAATGCCTATAAGGGCAATTAAAGAGAGAAATATCTTATTGATTAACTTCATCTTTTCCTAAAATTTTGTCATAAAAAGCATTGTACTCTTGAACATAATTGTTGTCAGAAGTATCAAACTTTACAAATGGGAGAGTAGGTAAATTCAACTCTTTACCATAATCCAAAAGCGTTGGATTAAGTTCCTCTTCTCCGCAGATAATACCATCTGAGTAACGAATAGCAAGTTTAGCAAGATTTATGCCATTAGCCTCATCAAGAATGTTAATGTTCTCAGATTTAATATCTTCATTAATCAACTTAGTCTTAAAGTCAGCGTTGAATGATGCATCAAGATGCTCATTGTATAGAGACAGAACCACTTTTGAGTCAGTGAAAATCGGGTCATCTTGATAAAGTTCCTTCAATAGAAGTGGTAAAATATGAGAAATCCATCCTTGACAATGGATAATGTCAGGTTTCCATCTTAGTTTTTTTACAGTTTCCAGTACGCCACGAGCAAAGAAAATAGCTCTTTCATCATTATCTTCGAAAAACTTACCGTCAGCATCTTCGTAGATAAATTTGCGGTGGAAATAGTCTTCATTATCAATGAAATAGACCTGCATTCTTGCAGAAGATATAGATGCAACCTTGATAACAAGAGGTCTGTCTATATCGCTGATAACGATATTCATACCAGAGAGTCTGATGACTTCGTGTAGCTGATTACGACGTTCGTTGATAACACCATAACGAGGCATAAAAGAGCGAATTTCCTTTCCTGACTCCTGAATACCTTGAGGTAAAAATCTTCCCAACTGAGACAGAGTGCTCTCAGGTAAATAAGGGAAAACCTCTGAATTCACAAACAAAACTCTTACTGGATTTTTCATAAAAAACTAATCTGGCAAATTTTTTACAAAGTTAATAAAATTTTTTTATATACCTTTGGAGTTTGGAGTTTAACCGCAATTTCTATGTCAAAAAGTGAGAAAAATATAATAAAAGGGAGGTTAGTTAGATCATATTTGTTATCCCTTTTCACTATTAGTTTGATCCTCTTCTTAATGGGGGCGGTACTTCTTCTTGGAGTCAATGGTAAGGCAGTCTCAGATTACTTCAAAGAGAGTGTTGTGGTCTCTCTAATCTTGAAAAACAGTGTACAAGAGGGTGAGGCAATGCAGTTAATCAAGAAGATAGAGATGAGGGATGGTGTAAAGAGTGTTGATTATATCTCAAAAGAGCAGGGCCAGAAGGAGATGGAAAAGATTTTAGGAAGCGATTTTCTGGATGTGTTTCAAGCCAACCCTATTCCTATTTCATTGGATATCAAGCTAAAAGGAGAGTATGTGGTTAGCGATAGTCTTGCTATGATTAGTGAAGAGTTCTCTAAAGAGAAGTTGGTGGAAGAGGTTGTCTATCAAGACTCCTTGGTAGAGACTTTGAATGCCAATCTCAGTAAAATCGGAGTTGTCTTTGCTGTTGTAATAGCTATCCTTCTCCTTATATCATCAGTTTTGATTAGCAATACGGTAAGACTTAATGTTTATGATAAAAGGTTTGTAGTCAATACAATGCGTCTTGTTGGAGCGACAAAGTCCTTTATTAGAAAGCCATTTATAACAAAAGGACTATTCCAGGGTTTGATTGCCTCACTTTTAGCGGTTGTAGCACTTCTGATTACGCTATATTTCGCACAGAAAGAGTTTGGACAACTATTTGCAATATTTGATGCAAACCTGATGCTTATAGTTATGGCTGTGCTGATTCTTGTGGGAGTTCTGATTTGTGTGGTTTCCACAGCTATATCGGTGAACAAAATAGTCTCGTTAAACAAAGATGAATTGTATTATTAAAAATTGATAAAATGAGTAATAATAAGTTTGCATTATCGCCAAAGAGTGTACGATTTATTGTAGTTGGATTGATTGTTATGATTTCCGGCTATATCCTTATGATTGGTGGTGGTTCGGATGATCCGAATGTATTCAATCCTGAGATGTTTAACTTTACGCGTTTGGTGGTATCTCCACTTCTTATCCTTTTGGGCGTTGCGATAATCATTATTGCAATTATGAAGAAACCAAAGGGTGATGATGAAGCGCAGAACTAATTGATTATGAATTCGTTAGAAGCAATAATATTGGGGTTGATACAAGGTCTGACAGAGTTTCTTCCTGTCAGTAGCAGTGGTCACCTATCTATCGGAAAGTTCCTCTTTGGAATTGAGCAAAATAATTTGACATTTGAAGTTGTTGTTCATACTGCAACGGTTTTGAGTACTATTGTAGTCTTTCGAAAGAGTATTTGGAACCTTGTCAAAGGACTCTTTGCCTTTAAGTATAACTCCGAAACAGAGTATATCTGTAAAATATTGGTTTCACTTATTCCAGTGATGATCGTTGGATTATTCTTTAAGGATTATGTTGAACAGATTTTTGGATCAGGTCTCTTGGTAGTAGGCATTGCTCTTTTTGTGACTTCACTCTTGTTATTTCTCAGTGAGAGATTGTCTCCCAAAAATCCGAAACCATTAAGCTACAAGTCGGCATTCATTATGGGTTTGGCACAGGCGGTGGCGGTAATACCTGGACTATCACGTTCTGGATCTACTATCTCTGCCGGTTTGCTTTGTGGCGTGGACAAGAATAAAGTGACAGAGTTCTCTTTCTTAATGGTGTTGATTCCTATTCTTGGAGAATCCTTTTTACAGTTGGTGTCAGGAGATTTATCAATAGCATCAACGTCAATAGGCGCAATGCCTCTTCTTTTAGGATTCCTCTCGGCATTTTTGTCGGGGTTATTCGCTTGCAAAGTGATGATCTCAATTGTGCGAAAAGCGAAACTGAGCTGGTTTGCCATCTACTGTCTGATAGCAGCTCTTTTCTCTATCGTTTGTCACTTTATAGGTTAGATTATGCACATTTTTGTATCGGATGTTCATTTAGGTTCCAAATTGGGCAACCCTGCTAAGCGGGAGTCTGAGTTTATAAAGTTTCTCAAGGAGTTGCCGAAGGAGACTAAAACTCTTTTTCTGCTTGGTGATATCTTTGATTATTGGTTCGAGTATAAAAACTCGATTCAAGAGGAGTATCGTCCGGTACTAAATACTTTGAAAGAGGTAGTTGACAGGGGGATTAAGGTCTATTTTGCTAAAGGAAACCACGACTGGTGGACTTTTGGCTATCTTGAGAAGGAGATAGGTTTAACTGTAATAGATCAGCCATATCTGGTTGAATTGGATGGAAAGCTCTTCTGTGTTGGCCACGGAGATGCCCTTGGTGTTAAAAAATTGGGGGTCAGACTAATGACAGCAGTTTTCCATAATAAGTTAGCAATATCACTATATAAACTCCTTCCAAACAGTTGGACAAAACCGATAGCTAACTATTTCTCTTATGGGAGAAAGGGTTGGAAAGAGGATTACAAGTACAACTATAAGGGTGATCAGGAACCCTTATGTCAATATCTTTATGACTACTTCAAAGATTCAGAACGCAAGCCAGATTTCTATGTCTTTGGCCACTATCACACAGAATGGGAACATCAAATGAGTTGCGGTGGCGTGCTATATATACTTCCTGATTGGATTCAGGGCAGTGGTTTTAGATACTTTGGAGGAATTATGACCTCAGGAGGATCACTCCAAAAGATGCTCTTGTAGACTCTTCTAAACTCTCCGCTATACCAAAGCAGGGCAAGTTCCTCCAACTCTTTATCCTCTCCATATTTATCAAAAGGTTTTTTCAGATTCCCTTTGAACATTTTTGCAACACCTTGCCAAAATAGAGCATTGGCACCTCCAAGATAATCTTTTATTATATAATAAGGTGTCATACCTACTTCTCGGTCGATTAATCTTATCATCATCAATCCCTGTTTCAAGGTAAGGCCCTTAAATATATCGGTAAAGTCAGCGAGGAGATTCTCCTTCATCTTCTCTAAATATCTCTCTTGTTGAAATTTAGTGTAGTTGTCAACATTGAAGAGGCTATCCGTTCTATTAATTACATCACTAACAAAGAGGGCGTATGGGTATGCTCTACTGAAGTTATAGACTGTTTTATAATATTTCTTCCACTCCTTCTTGCTCATCGTGTTTTTAGGGTGGATATAGATTGGATCAAGTTCGTCAAGAAAAATAGTATCACCATCAACAACTGTATAGTTCATAATATACTTTACAGATGGTATTTCCGGAGCAGCAATTAATTTCTGTCCAAAAGCATTGAGCGAAATGGTAGCTCCTATTATAAAAAGTATGATGTGTTTAACTCTTTTCACAGCGGCAAATATACTCTTTTTATTGCAAAAAGATTGTGGTTGCAACTTTTAAGCCGAAAAGAACCATTATAGAGAGAAATTTGTTGATAAAGATGTTAATAATGGTAAAAGTGCTTGGTCGAAAATGCAAGAAACTGAAAAGTTTTCAAATTTGTAACTAATTGAAAATCCCGTAATTAGATGATTAAAAATTCGGTCAAAAATATTTGAAAAAATTTTCATAAAAATATTTGCAAATAAAATATTTTGTGTATCTTTGCATCCCAAGTTTTAGGTGCAAAAGTATCTAAATGCTTGATAATCAGGAGTTTAGAATAAAAATTAAACTAATAGAGAAATGTTACAACCGAAAAAAACCAAATTCAGAAGGCAGCAAAAAGGCCGTATGAAAGGTGTTGCTCACAGAGGCAATCAATTAGCATTCGGCTCTTTTGGTATCAAAACCTTAGAGAGTTGTTGGCTAACAGGTCAACAAATTGAGGCTGCTCGTCAAGCCGTAGTTCGTTACATGAAGCGTGAGGGTAAAATTTGGATTCGTGTATTCCCTGACAAACCTTACACTAAAAAACCAGCGGAAGTACGTATGGGTAAAGGTAAGGGTAGCCCAGAGGGATTCGTTTGCCCAATCACACCAGGACGTATGATTATCGAGGCTGAAGGTGTTCCAATGGAAGTAGCTAAAGAGGCACTTCGTCTAGGCGCACAAAAATTACCTGTTACTACTAAGTTTGTAGTAAGAAGGGATTATGTTGAATCTAATTAATTTTAATGAAGAGATGAAAGCAAAAGAAATCCACGAAATGTCATTGGCAGATCTTCGCGAACGCATTGATGCTGAGAAGCAAGCCTTGAATAGTATGAGAATCAACCACACTATCTCTCCATTAGAGGATACTTCTAAAATCAAAAAAGCAAAAGCTGATATCGCTCGTATGATGACAATATTGGCTTTGAAAGAGAAACAGAACTAAAAAGAAGCAGTACAATGGAAAGAAATCTTCGTAAAGAAAGAATAGGAATTGTGGTTAGCAACAAAATGGAAAAATCTATCGTTGTTGCTGTAAAGACAAAAGAAAAACATCCGATTTACGGAAAATTCGTAAATAAAACCACAAAATTTGTTGCTCACGATGAGAAGAATGAGTGTAGCGAAGGTGATACAGTTCGTATCATGGAAACTCGCCCTTTGAGCAAAAACAAATGTTGGAGATTAGTAGAAATCGTTGAAAAAGTTAAATAACAATGATACAACAAGAATCTAGATTATTGGTGGCTGATAACAGTGGTGCAAAAGAGGTTCTTTGCATCCGCGTTTTGGGTGGTACCCGCCGCCGTTATGCAGGAGTGGGCGACAAAATCGTTGTTGCTGTTAAAAGTGCAATTCCTGGTGGTGATGCGAAAAAAGGTACAGTGTCTAAAGCTGTTGTAGTTCGCACAAAGAAAGAGATCCGTCGTGCAGATGGTTCTTATATCCGTTTTGATGATAACGCTTGCGTGTTATTGAATAACCAAGGCGAAGTTCGCGGTACTCGTATTTTTGGACCAGTAGCGAGAGAGCTTCGTGATAATTATATGAAAATTGTCTCATTAGCCCCTGAGGTACTATAATAAGATAATAACTATGAATAAGAAACTACATATTAAAAAAGGCGATACAGTCTATGTAAATGCTGGCAACGATAAGGGTAAAACCGGTAAAGTTCTAGAGGTTATCGTAGACAAAGAACGTGCTATTGTTGAGGGAGTCAACATGGTTAGTAAGCACACTAAGCCTAATGCAAAACATCCTCAGGGTGGTATTATTAAACAAGAGGCTGGTATCCATATTTCAAATCTTCAAGTTGTTGACCCTGCTAAAGGTGGTGCAACTAAGATTGGACGCCGTCTTAATGATCAAGGCAAATTAGTTCGTTACGCTAAAAAATCAGGAGAGGAGATTAAATAATGGCAAAAGAGAATAAAACAGCACCTAAAGGTGGTGCACAACAAGTACCGGTTAATTATACTCCATCTCTACAGAAAAAGTATAAAGAAGAGATTATTGACAAGTTGATGAAAGAGTTCTCATACAAGTCAATTATGCAAGTTCCAAAGCTACAAAAGATCACTATCAACCAAGGTATTGGTCAAGCTACTCAAGATAAGAAACTTGTAGAGGTTGCACAACAAGAACTTACTCTAATCACTGGTCAAAAAGCAATTTTGACATATTCTAAAAAAGATATCTCTAACTTCAAACTACGTCGTGGTATGCCAATTGGTACAAAAGTTACCTTGCGTTCTGCTAAGATGTATGAATTCCTAGAGAGATTGATCGCTGTAACTCTTCCACGAATCAGAGACTTCAACGGTATCGCTGAAAAATTTGATGGTAGAGGTAACTATACTCTTGGTATCAAAGAACAAATCATCTTCCCAGAAATTGACATCGAAAAGATTACAAAAGTAATGGGTCTTGAGATCACATTTGTTACTTCTGCTCAGAAGGATGAAGAGGCTTACGCTCTTCTTCGTGAATTCGGATTACCTTTCAAAAACATTAAGAGATAACAGGTATGGCAAAAGAATCAATGAAAGCTCGCGAAGTTAAACGCGCAAAGATGATAGCTAAATATGCTGAAAAACGCAAAGCTCTTAAAGAAGCTGGCGATTGGGCAGCATTGGACAAACTTCCTAAAAACTCTAGTCCTTGCAGACAACACAACCGTTGCTCATTGACTGGTCGTCCAAAGGGCTATATGCGTCAATTTGGAATTAGCCGTATTCAATTCCGTGAAATGGCTAGCCAAGGACTTCTTCCAGGAGTTAGAAAAGCAAGTTGGTAGTAGAAACTACATATATATTATTTATTAACCATTGGATATCGGGCGCAATACAATGCGTCGATTCACTAAAAAACTAAAAAAATGACTGATCCAATTGCAGACTTTTTGACAAGAGTTCGTAATGCATACTTAGCTGGTCACAAAACAGTTGAAGTACCTGCATCGAAAATGAAGGTGGAACTAACCCGTATTCTTCACGAAAAGGGTTATATCCTAAGTTACAAAGTAATTGAAGGAACACCATCAAGTACAATTAAGATGGCTCTTAAGTATCATCCTGAAACTAAGAAAGCAGCCATCAAAAAGATTATTCGCATTAGTTCACCAGGTCTTAGAAGGTACACTAACGTGGAAAAAATGCCACGCGTACTAAATGGCTTGGGTGTTGCTATTTTGTCAACATCTAAAGGTATTATTACCGACAAAGAGGCAAAAGCTCTTAACGTTGGCGGTGAAGTAATCTGTTATGTTTATTAGTAGTAATTATTAAATTTTAAGTAATGTCAAGAATAGGAAAACTACCTGTAAACCTACCTGCTGGAGTAACTGTAACAGTTGACTCTGCAAATGTGGTAAAGGTTAAAGGACCTCTTGGAGAATTAACTCAAAAAGTTGATCCAGATATCAAAGTATCCGTAGAGGGAACTGTACTAACTGTTTCACGTCCTACCGATGAACCTCGCCACCGTTCTTATCACGGTCTTTACCGTGCGTTGATTAATAATATGGTAATCGGTGTTTCAGAGGGCTTCTCTGTAAAACAAGAGTTAGTCGGTGTCGGTTATCGTGTTGATGTACAAGGTCAAATTTTGATTTTCAACCTTGGTTATTCTCATGAAATCCACTTCGAACTTCCTGTAGAGGTTAAGGGTGAAGCTGAACCAGTAAAAAAAGGTGCGAACCCAGTTCTAGTTCTTAAGAGTTGTGATAAACAACTTCTTGGTATGGTGGCTGCTAAAGTGCGCTCATTGCGTAAACCAGAACCATATAAGGGTAAAGGTATTAAATTCGTAGGTGAACAACTTCGTCGTAAAGCCGGTAAATCGGCCAGCGCTAAATAATAGGAGATAAAGCTATGGCATTGAATAAAATAGAAAGAAGAAGAAGAATTCACTACCGTATACGCAAAGTTGTCAATGGCACTGCCGAAAGACCAAGAATGGTAGTATTTAGAAGCAACAAACAAATATATGTTCAATTTATTGATGACGTTAAAGGTGTAACATTAGCATCTGCATCATCATTAGATAAAGCATTGGTTGAAGCTTGCAAAGGCAAATCAGGTGTTGAAGTTGCTAAAATCGTAGGTAAAGCTGCTGCAGAGCAAGCTATTTCAAAAGGTATCTCAGCTGTTTCATTTGACCGTGCTGGTTACCTATATCATGGTAGAGTTAAAAGTTTAGCTGACGCTGCTCGTGAGGGCGGTCTTAAATTCTAAGAGACTATGGCAAATGTAAATGTAAAGAAAGTAAAAACCACTGATCTTGAATTGAAAGACAGATTGGTAGCAGTCCAAAGAGTTACTAAGGTAACAAAAGGTGGACGTCACTTCAGTTTCGCTGCAATCGTTGTTGTTGGCGACGAAAAGGGAGTTGTTGGTTATGGTCTTGGAAAGGCTAATGAGGTTACAACTGCAATTTCAAAAGGTATTGAAGATGCAAAGAAAAACCTTATTAAAGTTCCTTTGAATAAGAGAACTATTCCACACGAACAAGAAGCTAAATTTGGCGGCGCAAGAGTATTTATGAAACCAGCTGCTCCTGGTACTGGAGTTAAAGCGGGTGGTGCGATGCGTGCAGTATTTGAGTCAGTAGGTATTCACGACGTATTGGCAAAATCAAAAGGTTCATCAAACCCTCACAACTTGGTTAAAGCTACAGTTGCTGCACTTGCAGAAATGCGTGATGCTTACACTGTTGCAGGTTTGCGCGGTGTGCCAATGAGTAGAGTATTTAATGGATAAGGAGGTAGAATTATGGCAAAAGTGAAAGTAACACAAGTAATTAGCAAAAACGGTTCAACTAAGAGACAAAAAGCAAATTTGGAAGCTCTTGGAATCCGTCATTTGAATGATTCTGTAGAAATCGAACTTACTCCTGTAACTGAAGGAATGATTCAGAAAGTTCTACACCTTGTTAAAGTTGAGGAAATTAACTAATTTGGAGGAAATAAGATGAAATTAAATAATTTAACCCCAGCAAAAGGCGCGAACGGAAGAGAAAAACGCATTGGTCGTGGTGAAGGTTCAGGACACGGTGGAACATCTACACGTGGTCACAAAGGAGCTCAAGCACGTTCAGGTTACTCTCGTAAGATTGGATTCGAAGGTGGTCAGATGCCTATCCAAAGACGTCTTCCTAAATTTGGATTCAAAAATCCTAACAGAGTAGAGTACAAAGCAGTTAGTCTTTCAATGCTTCAATCTGTCAGCGAAAGATATGGTGTTGATGTAATTGATATCGACATTATGAAACAAGCTGGTTTAGCTTCAAAGACTGAATTGATTAAAGTTTTAGGTAATGGCGAATTGACTGCTAAACTAGAAGTAGTAGCAAACGCTTTTTCAAAATCTGCTATTGAAAAGATCGAAGCACTAGGTGGAAAAGCACAAATAATCTAATCGCCTTATGAAAAGATTTATTCAAACAATTAAGAATATTTTTAAGATTGAAGAGCTCCGCAAGAGAATCGGATACACTTTCTTATTGCTATTGGTTTACCGTCTAGGTAGCTTCATAGTATTGCCAGGTATCGACGCTTCTCAGTTGGCAAACCTTCAAGGACAAGCTTCTGATGGTCTTTTGGGACTATTGAATATGTTCTCAGGTGGTGCTTTCGGTAACGCTTCTATCTTTGCATTAGGTGTTATGCCTTACATTTCTGCATCAATCGTTATCCAACTATTAGGTATCTTGGTTCCTTATTTCCAACGCCTACAACGTGAGGGTGAGAGTGGACGCAGAAAGATGAATCAATGGACACGTTATCTAACCATTCTTATTTTGGCATTGCAAGGTCCTGCTTATATGGCTAACCTTCGTACCCAACTTCCACCAGATGCATTCTTGGTAGGAACATCTTTCTGGTACAATGCAATTGCTACTATTATTCTAATGGGTGGTACTATGTTCGTTATGTGGTTAGGTGAACGCATTACCGATCGCGGCTTAGGTAATGGTATCTCTCTAATCATTATGATTGGTATTATTGCTCGTTTGCCTATGGCTTTGACTGCTGAAATCGGCGAGAAATTGGGTGCAACTAACGGTGGTTTGTTGGTGTTGATCATCGAGTTCGTTATCCTTTATTTCGTATTCATCGGTTCAATCGCTTTGGTGCAAGGTGTTCGCAAAATACCTGTACAATATGCTAAACGTATTGTTGGTAATAAACAATATGGTGGTGTAAGACAATATATTCCTTTGAAGTTGAACGCGGCTGGCGTTATGCCAATCATCTTCGCACAGGCATTGATGTTGTTCCCACTTATATTTGCACAATTTGATGCAACAAGAGGTTTAGCTGCTACCTTAAGCGATTATACCGGATTCTGGTATAACTTCATCTTCTTCATTATGGTTGTTCTATTCACTTGGTTCTACACTGCAGTGACTGTGAACCCAACTATGATGGCAGAAGAGATGAAGAAGAACGGCGGTTTCATCCCAGGTGTTAAGCCAGGTAGAAAAACTGCTGAGTACTTGGATTCAATTATGACTCGTATTACGCTTCCAGGTTCATTCTGTTTAGCGTTGGTGGCTATTTTGCCAGCATTAGCAATGATTCTTGGTGTTAACAATCAGTTCGCTTCATTCTATGGCGGTACTTCATTGTTGATCCTTGTAGGTGTTATTCTTGACACTATGCAACAAATTGAATCACACTTGCTTATGCGACACTACGACGGATTCTTAAAGACAGGACGTCTTTCTGGCCGTTCGGGAATGTAATTTATAAATAAGTTCTTTAAAATGATTAAGGTTAAAACCGAAGAAGAAATCGCTATTCTAAAAGAGAATGGCATCTTGGTTTCCAAGACTTTAGCGGAGGTTGGCAAGCACATCGTGCCAGGCATCACAACAAAGAAGCTTGATATGATTGCAGAGACATTCATCCGTGACCATGGTGCAGAACCTGGCTTCCTCGGTTATGGTGGATTTCCCTATTCTCTTTGCATTTCTGTAAACGATGTAGTGGTACACGGATTTCCTTCTGATTATATTTTGAAAGAGGGTGATATCGTATCAATAGATTGTGGAACGATTTACAAAGGATACAATGGAGACTCTGCTTATACTTTTAAAGTTGGAGAGGTTTCATCTGAGACTCAAAAGTTATTGGATGTTACAAGAAACTCGCTTTTTGAGGGTATTAAAGCAGCAACTCATGGTAACAGAACAGGGGATATCGGATTCGCCGTTCAATCTTATGTTGAAAGCTTTGGTTTCTCTGTCGTAAGGGAATTGGTAGGACACGGAATCGGAAAGAGACTTCACGAGAGTCCTGAAGTTCCTAATTACGGCAGAAGAGGCAAAGGCGTTAAGCTTGAGGATCGAATGGTAATCTGTATTGAACCAATGGTTAATGTTGGAGTAAGAAACATTTACTTGAACGATAACGGTTGGGCAGTACATACAGAAGATGGGAAAAATTCTGCTCACTTTGAATTGATGGTAGCCATCAGAAAGGGAAGTGCTCCAGAACTTTTATCAACTTTTGAATTTATAGAAAACAATATTTAATAAAAAGGAGATTTTTTAATTTATGCCAAAACAATCATCAATAGAAAAAGACGGAACAATTATCGAAGCATTATCAAATGCAATGTTCAGAGTTGAATTAGATAATGGTCACGTTATTGTTGCCCATATTTCAGGTAAAATGAGAATGCACTACATTAGAATTTTGCCTGGTGATAAGGTGAGAGTTGAGATGTCTCCGTATGATTTATCAAAAGGAAGAATTTCTTTCAGATATAAATAAAAACTTACACAAATGAAAGTAAAAGCATCCATTAAAAAGCGTAGTGAGGATTGTAAAATAGTTAAGCGCAAAGGTCGCTTGTATGTAATTTGCAAAAAGAATCCTAAGTTCAAAATGCGCCAAGGATAATTTTTTAGTTTGTATTATTAAAAATAAAAAATAAAAATTAGATTATGGCACGTATAGCCGGAGTTGATTTACCAAACAACAAACGCGGAGAAATAGGTTTAACCTATATCTTTGGTATTGGTCGCAGTTCTGCTAAGAAGATCCTTGCTGACTTGGATATCGATCTTAACACAAAAGTTAAAGATTGGAATGACGACCAAATTGCTGCAATCAGAACAAAGATTGCTAATGAATACAAAATTGAAGGTGAACTTCGTTCTACTATTCAATTAAACATCAAACGATTGATGGATATCGGATGCTATAGAGGTATCCGCCACCGTATCGGTCTTCCAGTTCGTGGACAAAGCACTAAGAACAACGCTCGTACACGTAAGGGTAGAAAGAAAACTGTAGCTAACAAGAAGAAAGCAACTAAATAGTACTTGATTTATGGCAAAGAAAACAACAACAAATAAGAAAAGAGTTGTAAAAGTTGATGCTTACGGTGAAGCTCACATTTCATCAACATTCAACAACGTGATCGTAACTTTGACAAATTCAGTTGGTCAAGTTATTAGTTGGTCATCTGCAGGTAAGATGGGTTTCAGAGGTTCTAAAAAGAACACTCCATACGCAGCTCAAGTTGCTGCTGCAGATTGCGCAAAAGTTGCTTATGATTTAGGCCTACGCAAAATCAAAGCTTATGTTAAAGGACCTGGTGCTGGTCGTGAATCAGCAATCCGTACCCTACACGGCGCAGGTATTGAAGTAACAGAAATCATTGACGTTACTCCACTTCCTCACAATGGTTGCCGTCCTAAAGGTCGCCGTAGAGTATAATTATTATTGATTAAAAAAAGTATTTATAATTATGGCAAGATACACAGGGCCTAAGACTAAAATAGCCCGCAAATTTGGAGAACCAATCTTTGGACCGGATAAGAACTTAGAGAGAAGAAATTATCCTCCAGGACAACACGGTTTGGCAAGAAAACGCAAAAAATCATCTGAGTATGGTGTTCAGTTGAGAGAAAAACAAAAAGTAAAATATACTTATGGCGTTTTAGAAAAACAATTTAGAAACCTATATGCAAAAGCATCTTCAATGAAGGGACGTACAGGTGAAAACCTAGTTCTTCTTCTTGAGTGCCGTCTTGATAACCTAGTTTACAGAATGGGTATTGCTCCAACAAGAGCAGCTGCAAGACAATTGGTTTCTCACTGCCACATTACACGTAACGGTGAAGTATGTAATGTGCCTTCTACTTTGGTTAAACCAGGTGAAGTTATTGGCGTTCGTGAAAGATCAAAGAGCTTAGAAGTAATTCAAAACAGCCTTTCACACGGAGCTAATAAGTACTCGTGGATTGAATGGAATCAAGATACTCTATCAGGTAAGTTCTTGAACAAACCTGAAAGATCTGAAGTTCCTGAAAATATCAATGAACAACTTATCGTTGAGTTGTACTCTAAGTAATAGTTTGCTTAGCACACACTAATAAAAGAATTTAATATGGCAATTTTAGCATTTCAAAAACCGGATAAAGTCTTAATGCTTGAATCAACTGAGACCTTTGGTCGTTTTGAGTTCCGTCCATTGGAACCAGACTATGGTATCACAATTGGTAACGCATTACGTCGTATCCTACTCTCATCTCTTGAGGGCTTTGCAATCACTTCTATTAAGATTGAAGGAGTTCTTCACGAATTTGATACAATCCCAGGAGTTATTGAAAGCGTTGTAGATATCATTCTTAACTTGAAACAAGTTCGTTTTAAGAGAATGATTGAGGATGAAGAGAGTGAAGTGGCAACTGTCACTGTTAGTGGAAAGCAAGAATTTACTGCAGAGGACATCTCAAAATCTCTATCAAACTTCACAGTTCTAAATCCTGAACTTCATATCTGTACAATGGAACCATCTGTAAAGATTGAACTAGAAATTAGAATTGGAAAGGGTAGAGGATATGTTCCTTCAGAGGAAAATAAAGTTGCTGATGCTCCAATCGGAACAATAGCTATTGACTCAATTTTTACACCTATCAAAAATGTAAAATATTCAGTAGAAGATTGGCGTGTTGAGCAAAAAACAGACTACGAAAAGCTCAATCTTGAAATCACTACAGATGGTTCTATCCATCCAAAGGAAGCTCTAAAAGAGGCAGCTAAAATCTTGATTCAACACTTTATGTTGTTCTCAGATGAAAGAATCTCTTTGGAATCTCCAATTGAAGATGATAGAAAAGATCTTGATGAAGAGACATTGAGAATGCGTCATCTACTTCTAACAAAATTATCAGATATGGAACTTTCAGTAAGAGCATTGAACTGCTTGAAAGCTGCCAATATCGAAACTTTCGCAGACCTAGTATCTCACCAAAGATCTGAGTTGATGAAATTCAGAAACTTCGGTAAGAAATCTCTAAGCGAAATTGATATGCTTGTTGAGAGATTGAAGCTAAAATTCGGTATGGATGTAAGTATGTATAAAATTGATAATAAAGAAGAATAAAGTAGATTATGAGACACAATAAGGCTGTAAATCATTTGGGTAGACAAAGTGGTCACCGCAAAGCGATGTTGGCAAATATGGCTTCATCTTTGATCCTTCACAAAAGAATTGAAACCACACTAGCTAAAGCAAAAGCTTTGAGACAATATGTTGAACCACTAATCACCAAATCAAAAGAAGATACAACTCACTCACGTCGTGTAGTATTCAGCTACCTTAAACAAAAAGAGGCTGTTTCTGAGTTGTTCCGCGTAGTAGCCCCTAAAATTGCTGACCGTCCAGGTGGATACACTCGTATCTTGAAGATTGGTTTCAGACAAGGTGATGCTGCTGATATGGCTTTGATCGAATTAGTTGACTTTAACGAATTGGCACTTGCTGCAACTCCAAAAGAGACTAAGAAAGCAACAACTCGTAGAAGTCGTGCTAAAAAAGCTCAAGCTGAAGCTCCAGCTGCTGAAGAGGCAACACAAGAGTAATTCAACAGAGAATATAAAAGAAACGCTCCGCAATTCAGTTTGCGGAGCGTTTTTCATTATCTATATTTTAGATCTTTACTTCTTAGAAGGATTGTGTTTGTACTTGAATAGAATTGCAAATAGTACAAATATTACAAGAGCATAGGCAGCAAATACGTACCAAGTTGTGCTCCAACCCTCCATTCTCAAGATAGGATCGCTTTGACTATTAACAAAGTAGTTTACAACTGCCTGAGCACCAAGTGTTCCAATCGCAGCTCCAACACCATTTGTCATCAACATAAATAGACCTTGAGCACTTGAACGGATTGATTTGTCAGTGTTTTCATCAACAAATAGTGAACCTGAGATATTGAAGAAATCGAAAGCAATACCATAAACAATCATTGATAGGACAAACATCCATACACCACCTCCTGGGTTACCTACACCGAATAGCCCAAATCTTAGGAACCAAGCAAACATAGCCATCAACATAACCTTCTTAATACCAAATTTGCGTAAGCAGAATGGAATCAATAGGATACATAGTGTCTCTGAAATTTGTGAAAGTGAGATAAGAATATTCGAGTGTTTAACACCAAATGTCTCTTGATATTGAGGGATCCCACCAAATTCACCTAAGAATGGATTAGCAAAACCATTAGTGATTTGCAGAGCTACACCAAGAAGCATTGAGAATATGAAGAAAATTGCCATTCTGCTATCTTTGAATAGCGCAAATGCTTTAAGTCCCATAGCTTCAACAATAGATGTTTTCTTATCGCTTTTAGAGATAGGACAATTAGGTAGTGTAAAGGCATAACCACCAAGGATAATACCAAGAATACCGGAAACAACATATTGTGCAGATGTTGCTTGGAATCCAGCCAAATCAACAAACCACATAGAACAGATGAAACCGATAGTTCCGAAGACACGAATCTTTGGATATACATCTACTGTAGATAATCCCTCTTTGTCTAATGCGTTGTATGACACTGAGTTAGCCAATGCAATTGTCGGCATAAAGAAGGCTACGCTAAGTGTGTAAAGTGTGAAAATGATTGGGAATGAAACCTCTGCTCCGGCAATGTGACCATAATAACCGGCACCAACCATAAATAGACCTGCTAATAGGTGGCTGATTCCCAACAATTTTTGAGCAGGTATCCATTTATCAGCGATGATACCCATAATTGCAGGCATAAAGATAGATACTACACCTTGTACGGCATAGAACCAACCAATATGTTCACCAAATCCTACACTGCCAAGGTAACGACCTTGAGATGTCAAATATGCACCCCATACGGCAAATTCAAGGAATTGTAAAATAATAAGTTTAAGCTTTGTGTTCATATAATTAATAATTATGATTGACTATTTTGGTGCCATTCTGTATAGCACTGCGGCAACAATGGCAAATAGGATATTTGGCATCCATAGAGCAATTTCAGGGGGTAATGCTCCAGTATGGACAAACATTTCGCTGAATTTCATAAAGAGAATATATGTAAAGCTCAATGCTATACCGATACCAATGTTTAGTCCGATACCACCCCTGCGCTTTTTAGAGCTGAGGGCAACACCAATAATGGTTAATATGAAAGCAGAGAACGGCATTGCCAAGCGTGAATTCTTCTCAATCAGAGCATATTTAACCATATCATCACCTCTCATCTTCTGCATCGCAATAAGTTCATCCAAGTCTTTTTGAGGCAGAGATTCCACTACATTCCTTCTACGGTAGAAGTCATCAAGAGTGAGGGAAATCACTGTGTCAATCTGTTTCTTGAATGAAACTTTTTCGGAAGCACCGATGTACTCTCTAATCACGCAATTCTTAAGCTCCCACCCATTAAAAGTAGTATCCCAAGCAGCTACTTCAGCAGTTAATTTCTTTGTAATACGGTTATTCTCAATATCTTCCAGTGTAAACTTGTATGCAGTATTATTCCACGAACTAAAACTCTCTACATAGACAAAATTACCTGGAGAGAGTTGATAGTGAATGTTCTTTGATGAGTTGTAATAGTTGGTACCTTTTACATATTGCTGTTCAAAATCGAGCCGCTCCTTATTCGCAGGTGGAATAATATAGAGACCTAAAATAAATGTGAAGATGGCAATAAGAAGAGCAGAGATCATATACGGTCGCATCAGACGCCCGAAGCTCATACCTCCGGAGAGCATTGCAATTATCTCACTATTTCCAGCCAATTTAGATGTAATAAAAATAACCGTAATGAATACAAATATTGGACTGAATGTATTTAGAATATATGGAATAAAATTGGCGTAGTAATCAAATACAATAGCTCTCAATGGCGCCTCTTTCTCCACAAATTTGTCGATTTTCTCACTGATATCGAATATGATGACAATACCTATGATAAGGATAAGAGAGACCAGATAGGTCCCTATAAACTTCTTGATAATATACTTATCGAGTATTTTTCCTGGCAGTCTCATCTATTACAATCTTGTTTCAAGTTTCTTAACTACGGCATCTTTCCAAGAGCCGAAATCTCCAGTTTTAATATGCTCTTTTGCTTTCGCAACCAAATCCAAATAAAATGCCAAATTGTGCTGACTGGCAATAATGGCTCCAAGCATCTCTCCAGCTATAAATAGATGGCGAAGATATGCTTTTGTATAAGTAGAATCTACAAATGAAGTTCCTAATGGATCAATAGGGGAGAAGTCATCAGCCCACTTCTTATTTTTGATATTGATGATTCCGTCCCAAGTGAAGAGCATTCCGTTACGACCATTTCTTGTTGGCATAACGCAGTCGAACATATCAACTCCACGGGCAATTGCTTCAAGGATATTGGCAGGAGTACCCACTCCCATTAGGTATCGTGGTTTGTCTTGAGGTAATACAGGGTGCAAAACCTCAATCATCTCATACATCTTTTCAGTTGGCTCTCCAACAGCCAATCCTCCAATTGCATATCCCTCTCTATCTAATTTAACGGCGTGTTCCGCAGCTCTTAATCTTAAATCAGGATAGATACAACCTTGAACAATTGGGAAGAATGTTTGACTATATCCATAAAGTGGTTCTGTCTCATCAAAACGCTTAACACATCTTTCCAACCATCTTTGGGTTAGTTTCAATGATTTCTCAGCATAACTCTTATCAGCATCGCCTGGAGTACATTCGTCAAGAGCCATTATTATATCGGCACCTATAATGCGTTGAGTATCAACATTATTCTCAGGTGTAAATATATGTTTAGATCCATCGATATGTGAGCGGAATGTACATCCCTCTTCTGTTAATTTTCTATTTGCAGCAAGGGAAAATACTTGAAATCCACCGCTATCTGTAAGAATTGGCTTGTCCCACGAAGAGAATTTGTGCAAACCACCCGCCTGATGTAGAATCTCTAAACCAGGTCTTAAGTAGAGGTGATAAGTATTGCCAAGAATAATCTCAGCATTGACATCCTCTTTAAGCTCTTTATGAAAAATACCCTTGACTGTAGCAACAGTGCCAACAGGCATAAATATCGGTGTGTGGATATCGCCGTGGTCAGTGTGGACTATTCCGCATCTTGCTGCAGAAGATTTATCTTTAGCTATAATATCGAATGTCATAATTATTCACAAATGAAAAGACAAATTTAACAAATCATTTGAATCTATTATCTTTGTATTATGATTTTACAGACAAAAATAGAGTTTCCACCTCTCCAAAAGAGATTTACTTACCAAGATTCATTACTTTTTATTGGCTCTTGCTTCGCTAATGAAATTGGTAACATTATGAAGGATTTATCATTTGATATAGATGTGAATCCATTGGGCGTGTTATATAACCCTGCATCAATTGCCTCTTCTTTAGACAGAATCTCTTCAGGTACTCCATTTACTAAGGATGATTTGATAGAATCTCAAGGTGTAATACACTCTTTTTACCACCATAGCTCTTTCGGAAGGGAGTCAGCTGATCTTTTTTTGGACAATGCAAATAGAAAGTTGGCAGAAGATTATAGCCACTTTAGAAAATGTAAGTTTGTGGTAATCTCTTTGGGAACAGCTTGGGTTTTCAGACACATTAAAAGAGATATTATTGTCTCAAATTGTCATAAGATTCATCCCAATGAATTTATAAGAGAGAGACTATCTGTAAGTGAAGTTGTTAATCTTCTATCTCCATTAATTGAACGCTACCCGGATAAGGAGTGGATCTTTACTGTGAGTCCGATACGACACATTAAGGATACTCTTCACGGCAACAATCTAAGTAAATCGATTCTTCTTTTGGCTGTCGATATATTAGAGCAGAAGTATGAGAATGTTCACTATTTTCCTGCTTATGAGATAGTTATGGATGAGTTAAGAGATTATAGATTCTATAGCGAGGATATGGTGCATCCATCTGCGCAAAGTGTTAATTATATTTGGGAACACTTTGTAAAGTATGCTATACAAGAGTCTGAGTATGAGGAGATTAAGAGAGTTGAGAAAGCAAACAGATCATCCAGACACAGGTCTATTGCTGGGCAAAATTAAAAGAGACTAAAAATTGTAGTATTTTAATGTTAGCAAATCTTAACTACTCTTTTTAGTCCCTCTTAATTATTGTAGGTTTGAATTAAATCTTGGTTTTGATTACTTTCAACATATCTTCCACCATATTTTCTATGCCCCACTGAGGATTCCATCCCCACTCTTTGCGAGCACAACTATCATCCAGTTTATTTGGCCAAGATGCTGATATTGCATCTTTGATAGGATCGATATTATAATCGAATGTTGCATCAGGAAGATGTTTTTTTATCTCTGCAAAAAGTTGATTTGGAGTAAAACTCATTGATGTAATATTGAAAGAGTTTCTATGAACCAATTTATCAGGGTCTGCCTCCATTAGTTGAATAATTGCCTGTAGGGCATCTGGCATATATAGCATATCCATATATCTATCCTCTGGCACTTCGCAAGTGTAGTGTCCATTCTTGAGAATTTCATAGAAGACCTCAACTGCATAGTCAGTTGTGCCTCCACCAGGAAGAGCACCATTAGATATAATACCAGGGAAACGAACGCTACGGGTGTCCACTCCGAATTTTGTGAAGTAGTAATCACTCAACAACTCTGCAGATACTTTGCAAACTCCATACATTGTGTTTGGACGCATAATTGTATCTTGCGGAGTCAAATCTTTAGGTGTATCATTTCCAAATGCGCCAATAGAAGAGGGGGTAAACAGAGCACAATTATACTCTTTTGCAATGTCAAGAGAGTTTAATAGTGCACCCATATTTATATCCCAAGCGTGACGTGGGTTTAACTCCCCTTTTGCTGACAAGAGAGCAACAAGGTTAAATATTGCATCAATTTTATTATTTTTTACAACTTCAGCGAATGGTTCAATTTGGCAAGCATCTAATCTAAGAGCAGGACCATTTTGAGATAGTTTTTTTACCATCTCCTCTCTTAAGTCAGCTGCAATTACATTTTCAACGCCATAATGCTTCTGAAGAAATGGGGCAAGTTCGGTTCCAATCTGACCACCTGCACCTACTATAAGTATCCTTTTCATATATTTTAGTATAGATATCTATACAAATGTAATAAAAAATGGATAATAATTATCGTTTATTGAAAAATAAAATTCTCAATATCTCTTGCACCTGCAAGAAAGGCAGAACTTTCCATTCTCTTTTTACCTGATGCCTGTAATTCGGTGATTCTGTAATACCCTTCAGAACAAGCTACAATCAAGTTTTTCTTGCCATCAGTGATAATAGTTCCAGGAGTTGTTTCAGCAGTGATTTTCTCTTGAAGATTTTGAGGGAGCGTATCCTTTGTCAATACCTCTCCGGCAAAGATTTTAACCTCTACTTCGCTACCTTCAGAAGACATCGTGCTAAGTGCTGCAGGATATGGAGATAGACCTCTGACGTGGCACCAAACCTCTTTAGCACTCTTATTCCAGGATATTGTACGATTCTCTCTATTTAGTTTAGGTGCAGGAAGAGGTGGATCATCAGGATCAATTACCTGAGGAGTAGCTGCATATCTGTCAGTTACCAATGCTTCTATTGTTTGAAGAACCAAGCCTGCTCCAATCGGCATCATCTTATCGTGAAGAGTTTCAAATGTGTCACTATTTTCAATTAAACACTCTTTTGTAAATAGGATATTGCCGGTATCTATATTTTCATCAATTAAGAATGTGGTCAATCCGGTAATTCTGTGACCATTTATGATGGCCCAGTTGATAGGGGCAGCACCTCTGTATTGAGGAAGTAGAGATGCGTGCAGATTGAATGTGCCAAGTTTTGGAAGAGACCAAACCTCCTTAGGCAACATTCTGAATGCAACTACAACAAAGATATCTGCATCAATATCCTTCAGTTGTTGTATGAATTCAGGATCTTTAAGACTAACCGGTTGTAGTAGAGGTAGTTTATGTTCTGTTGCATACTTCTTGACAGCACTCTCATTTATCTTCAAGCCTCTTCCTGAGGCCTTATCCGGTACAGTTACAACTGTCGATACAGTATAACCTTTCTTATAAATTGCATCCAAGATTGAGACTGCAAATTCTGGAGTACCCATAAATGCAATCTTCACCTTCTTTCGTTTTCTTCTATCTAATAAATCTTTCATCCAAGCTTTTATTGCTTTAAAAATTACTGTTGGGTTAAAAATTGCTGAATCCTTTGTTGATGTCCAAGTTAGAAATGCACCGATAGGCATCAAAACGAATGATGAGATAAATGTTCCCATAAATGGAGACATTGAGCCATCTCTCGCCAATTTCTTACCACTGATATCTACTACCCAATATGCAGCAAAGAATAGTATTGATATAATTACAGGAATACCAAGTCCACCCTTTCTGATAATAGCACCAAGAGGGGCACCGATAAAGAAGAATATCAGACAGGCAAGAGAGAGTGTGAATTTTCTAAAGCTCTCAATAACATTTCTTCTAATAGGATCAACATACCTGAACTCATTTCTCTCAAACCCTTCAAGAAGACGGATTGCCTCATCTGTTGCATTTCTCGCGTCGTGCATAGCCATACTCTTGCTTCTCGCACTAAAGTATTTTGGTTTGAGTGAATCAACAGGCATTACACCCTTGAAAGAACGACTTCTCTCTTCATCAAACTGGAATGAGAATTGGAGTCCCAAAGAGAATTTTGCTCTGCGAAGTTGTTCCTCATCTTCGGCTGCCATTTTTATAGTTAAAGAGTCTCGGTCAACTTTCAACTGCGACAAGTTTTTTGCCATAACTTGGTCATCAAATCGTCCCTCTTCTGAACGAGAAAAAGCATAGTTTTCAAGAGGGACAATGAGTTCCTGCTCTCTAAAGTCTATTCTTTGCAGAGATAAAGTTGTATCTCTATATACTAACTTATTGGATTCTACATAGTTACAGCCGTTATAAAGAGTGAAAACCATATTCTTTTGGTCGGCTGAAAGTCGCATCAAACTTGAATCCGCAATTGTAAGATTGTTGTTTCCTGTTGTTGATGTGTGGTCATAAACCATCACGTCATACATCATACCAGTCTCTTTATTCTCTGTATCTACTCTGATAATATAACCATCAATACCATCATAGAAGATGCCGGTTGGAATCTTAATCTCATCCTTTGTCTTGTTGATGTCATATTGAAGGGTGTAGATATTCTTGTAAGCAACAGGTATAAGGTTATTTGAGACGAAAAATGCACCTACGCTTATAAGTAATGCAATGGCAATTAGAGGTGTCAGAATTCTTCCAAGTGAAATTCCCGCAGCTTTCATAGCAAGAAGTTCATTGTTTTCACCCATTCCACCCAAAGTCATAATGGAAGCCAAAAGTGTGGCTAACGGGAGGGCGTTTGGCATAAGTGTCGCTGCGCCCCAACCCATAAATTCCAAAATAACTCCAAAGCTTAGACCTTTTCCAACCAATTCGTCGATATAGAGCCACAAGAATTGTAATACCAATACAAACATTACGACCAAGAAGGTCATAATAAATGGTCCAATGAATGATTTAATTATGAATCGGTCTAGTCTTTTCATCTAAACTATTTAGTAGCCATTTTAATAAGTAACTCCATTGCTTCAGATAGGCCGTCAGGGTTCTTTCCACCTGCAGTAGCAAGATAGTTCTGTCCGCCGCCACCTCCTTGGATGAATTTTGAAGCTTCACGGATATCCTTTGATGCATTGAAGCCATTCTTAATCAAAGAATCTGTGTACATCAATGTCAAGCAGGCCTTTCCGTCTGGGGTTGTATATGCTGCAATAAACGAGCCAACTTCAACCTCTTTGTATAACATAAAGGCGATGTTTTTCATTGTCTCACCATCACTTACGCCTCTGAATGTGTAGATATCAAGGCCATTGATAGTAGTTTTATTGCTAATAATTTTCTCTTTAAGCTCTATTGTGTGCTTGCGAGCTGCCTCTTCAAGAGCTTTTTTAGCTGCCTCATTCTCCTGAATCATCTTCTGGATACTTGCAATAACATTAGGGGTGTTATTAAAGCAGGATTTGATAGTGTTTAATGTATCCTCTGCAGTGTCAACAAGATTTTCAGCATAGCTTCCTGTTACAGCTTCAATTCTTCTTACACCTGCGGCTACCGCTGATTCTGAAACAATTTTAAGAAGACCAATATCACCAGTTGCTCCTGTATGAGTACCACCACAAAGTTCTATAGAGTCGCCAAATTTGATAACTCTCACATAATCTCCATACTTTTCTCCGAATAGAGCTGTAGCACCCAGGGCTTTTGCTTCTTCAATAGCCATACTGCGATGCTCCTCTCTTACAAAGTTCTCGCGAATCAATTTGTTTACAAGTTTTTCAACTTTTTTCAGATTTTCAGGAGTAATCTTCTCAAAATGAGAGAAGTCAAAGCGGAAATATGCATTACTTACATAAGAACCTTTTTGCTCAATATGTGATCCTAAAACCTCTCTAAGTGCGTGATGAAGAAGGTGAGTCGCAGTGTGATTTCTTGCAATCTCTCTTCTTCTTTCAACATCTACATAGGCCTTGTAACTGCTTTCAGTATCAAGAGGAAGTCTGTCTGCAATGTGGATAGAGAGATTATTCTCCTTTATTGTGCCAAGAATCATAATCTTCTCACCCTTTTCAGTAATGATGTGTCCGGTATCACCAATTTGTCCACCACTCTCGGCATAGAAAGGAGTCTTGTCAAATACAATCTGATATGCCTCTTTGCCTTTAGACTTGACAGTTCTATACTTGGCAATCTTAATATCTTCAGCCAATGAATCATATCCAACAAAATCTTCTTGAGGAAGTTCTTCAATTACAACCCAGTCTCCTGCCTCTTTAGCAGTTGCACTTCTGGCGCGCTCTTTCTGTTTGTTTAATTCCTCTTCAAAACCCTTAAAATCAATAGAATAGCCATTCTCTCTGGCGATAAGTTCACTCAAATCGATTGGGAATCCAAAAGTGTCGTAAAGCGTAAAGGCGTCACTTCCAGAGATAACTTTGCTCTCCTCTGATTTTTTCATAATCTGATTCATAAGGATAATACCCTTATCCAAAGTTCTCAAGAATGCCTCTTCCTCATTTTTAACAACATCTTCAATCAATTTTTGTTGTTTTGCAATTTCTGGGTATGATTCGCCCATCTCTTCTACCAACTTAGCTACAAGTTTGCAAAGGAATGGCTCTTTAAGATCAAGGAAAGTGTAACCATATCTTACAGCTCTTCTTAAAATTCTGCGAATTACATAGCCGGCTTTAACATTTGAAGGAAGTTGACCATCAGCAATAGAGAAACTTATTGCGCGGATGTGGTCAGCGATAACTCTGATTGCGATACCCACCTCATTATCAGGAGTATATGGTTTGCCACAAAGTTCAGAAATTTTAGTAATCATACCTGTAAATACATCGGTATCATAATTACTTTTCTTGTTCTGTAGAGCCATACAAAGTCTTTCAAAACCCATTCCTGTATCAACGTGTTTTTGAGGGAGTGGTTCCAAAGAACCATTGGCTTTGCGATTGAATTGCATAAATACAAGGTTCCAAATCTCAATTACAAGGTGATGTCCTTTGTTGACCATCTCTGCTCCACTTACCTCTGCGCGTTCTTTGTCATCGCGAAGGTCGATATGAATCTCGCTACAAGGGCCACAAGGGCCTGTATCTCCCATTTCCCAGAAGTTATCCTTCTTGTTACCCAAGATAATGTGATCTTCCGGCAAATATTTTAACCATAAATTTTTGGCTTCACTGTCCATCTCAAGGTTGTCGTCTGCATAACCCTCAAAGACAGTAGCATATAATCTATCTTTATCCAATTTATATACTTCGGTAAGAAGTTCCCAAGCCCACTCAATCGCCTCTTTCTTGAAATAATCTCCAAAACTCCAGTTACCAAGCATTTCAAACATTGTGTGGTGATATGTATCGTGTCCAACCTCTTCAAGGTCGTTATGTTTTCCACTGACTCTCAAACACTTTTGCGTATCTGCTACTCTATGATATTTGGCAGGATTATTGCCTAAGAACCAATCTTTGAATTGATTCATACCGGCATTGGTAAACATCAAGGTAGGATCGTTTTTTACAACCATTGGCGCAGATGGCACAATTGTGTGAGATTTTGACTCAAAAAAGTCCAAAAAGGTCTTTCTAATATCTTTAGCTTTCATACTCTTAAAATAGTTTGGTTGCAAAATTAGTTTTTTTATTCAAAATTATTATATTTGCGTGGATATAAAGTTATGAAAAATCAGTATGGCTCGAGAAAAATTGTATAAATTCAACAAAAATACCCTCACTTACGAGGCTTGTACCCCAACAAGAAGGGAGAAAATTGTGAGATGGGCTATTTTTCTTGCTTGTGGTCTGCTAGTATCTTCGGGTTATTTCTACTTATATCATAATGTCTTCAGATTAGAGACACCAAAGATGCTTCTACTCTCTGAAAAGAATGGAGAGTTACTCTCAAAAATGGAGCTGCTAAATCAGAGAATGGAGAATAAAAATCGTGTTCTCACAGAGCTTCAATTGAGAGACAATGTTATTTACCGCTCAATTTTCGGTATGGAGGAGATTCCTCAAGAGGTAAGAAATGCCGGTTATGGTGGTGTTAACAGATATGAGAAATTCAAATCTTTCTATAATGCAGAATTGCTGGCATCATCTGCAATGAAGATGGATGTTCTGACTAAAAAGGCATACATTCAATCTAAATCATTTGACGATATTGAGGTTCTTTCTAAGCGCGCAGGCGATATGGCATCCTGTATTCCAACTCTTTTCCCTGTTTCTACAGATAAGAGGAATAGAATTACAAGTGCGTTCGGATATCGTTTAGACCCATTCAGAGGCGCTTCAACAATGCATAGAGGTGTTGATATTGCAGGCCCAAGTGGTGAACCAATCTATGTAACTGGTGATGGTGTTGTTGAAGAGGTGGGTTATAATTTCTTCGGTTATGGTAACTTTGTTATTGTTGATCACGGCTTCGGATATAAGACTCGATATGCTCATATCAAGAGTTCGAATGTTGCTGAAGGTCAGATAGTTCGCAGAGGAGATCAAATCGCAGAGATGGGAAATACTGGTCGTTCCAGTGGTACTCACTTGCATTATGAAGTAATCTATAAATCACGTCCTATCAATCCTTGGAACTTCTTTAACAATAAGATGGATCCGAAGGAGTATGCAACATTGGTTAAACCGAAACAAAAGTAGGAGGTGCCAATGACAAAGTTTGTATTTGATAGGGAAAAGTTGAAATTTCAAGAGCATAAACGTTCCCCTAAAGAGATTCTGCTTACTATTTTAAAATACTTTTTGTTGTCAATAGTGGTGGCATTCTTATTCTATGTGGTAATAGCACTACTTATTGATACTGAGCGTGAAAGGAGATTAAAAGCAGAGAATCGTTATCTTGAGCAGGAGTATGCAAAGATGGAGGAGAAGATGGATATGCTTGATAATGCGATATCCAATCTGGAGTTGAGAGATCAGGCGATATATCAAGATATATTTAATGCTATGCCACCTGATTATCTGCCAGAAGAGACGGTGACTGATTATGGTCAGCTGGATACAATTAAGGATAAAGCGTTGGTAATCAGCACTTTTGATAAGAGTTGTGAGCTTGTTGAAGTATCTAAAAATATCTCAAAAGATATAGATGATATAATTACATTATTTTCAAATATGGGAGATAGTGTAAAGAGGATTCCTTCACTTATTCCAGTTAATAATTTCAATAGCGCACAGACTGGTGCATCTCTGGGAATGAAGGTAAATCCCTTTTATAAGACCATCAAGATGCATACGGGTATAGACCTATTAGTTCCGGTGGGGACAGAGGTTATTGCTACGGCTACAGGCATTGTCGAGAAGGTAACTCGTTCAAAAAAAGATAAGGGGAATAGCATCCTTATTAACCACGGGAATGGTTATAAGACTATGTATGCCCACTTGAATGACATTTTGGTAAGACAGGGACAATCTGTTAAACAGGGTGTGAGAATAGGGCGATCTGGAAATACAGGTGTATCGTTTGCCCCGCACCTCCATTATGAGGTAATTAAAGATAGTATAAGTCAAGATCCTATACCATACTTCTTCGGAAGTCTAACTACATCGGAGTATAGAGAGATGATGATAATTGCAAGTAATACAGGACAATCATTAGATTAATATTATGCCATACAAACCATTCAAAGCAGAAAAACTCTATTTTACAATAGGAGAGGTGGCCGAAATTTTTGGTGAAAGTACTTCTCTGATAAGATTTTGGGCTGATAAATTTCCGCAATATATTAAGCCAGAGAGGAATAAAAAGGGCAACAGACTCTTCTCTCAACAGGATCTTCAAAACTTCAAGACCATTCACTATTTGGTTAAGCAGCGAGGAATGACCTTGGATGGAGCAGCCAAAAGAATGAAAGAGAACAAGGATGGACTTAATAAGAACGTTGAGATCATTGATAAACTCGATGAGATTAAAATTATGTTACAACAAGTTTACGAGTCGCTATAGTTATGAAGGCAAAAGAGGTAGCAGCAATTATTGAGGAGTTTGCACCACTCTCTTTGCAAGAGGGTTGGGATAATGCAGGTTTCTCGGTTGGAGATTCCAACCAGGAGGTCACATCTGTTTTGGTAGCATTGGATTGCACACCGGAGTTAATTCTTGAGGCAGTAGAGTTGGGTGCAAATATGATAATAACTCACCATCCACTTATCTTTGGTGGTGTTAAAAAGATTACATTTGACAATGTTGTAGGCAGATCAATACAGTTGGCAATTCAAAACAATATTGTTCTTTATTCAGCACATACAAATGCAGATAAGGTGTGGGTTAGTAAACTAATGGCGGAGAGACTCAATTTGGAGAATGTCAGCCCGTTGGATGAATCCCTCATAGGAGTTGTAGGTGACTTGCCTTGTGAGATGGATAGCAAGGAGTTTGTGGAGAGAGTAAAGTCTGTATTCTCTTTAAAATCAATAAGATACTCACAACCTCTTGAACAAAAAATCAGGAGAGTAGCCCTTTGTGGAGGCAGTGGAAAATCTATGATAAATGCATCTATTGCAAATGGTGCTCAGGCATATATTACAGGAGATATTCCATACCACGAATTCTTCTGCAGAGATAATTATATGATTTTAGATATTGGTCATTACGAGAGTGAGATAGATTTTGTTGAAAACATTATATCTATTCTTAAGAAAAAAATATCTAACTTTGCAATCTATAACACGACAAAAAATAATAATCCAATATATTACATTTAAGTAGATTATGGCTACAAGAAAGAGTACAAAAAATGTCAATAATTTGACAGTCAAAGATCAAAACGAAACATTTGTATCAATTTCAAAGAATGTTTCAGATTCTGATATCTCTATGGAGGAAAAACTTCGTGTTTTATATCAGATGCAGAAGGTAGATACCAAAATTGATCAAATACACCTGTTGCGTGGTGAACTTCCATTGGAAGTTAAAGATATTGAGGATGCTATCGAAGGTTTGAATACTCGTATTGAAAATCTATCAGTAGATATCAAACAAACAGAGCAAAGCAACTCACACTACAAAACTCAAATTGAAGAGAGCAAAGCTTTAGTTGCTAAATATGAAAAACAAAGAGAGAATGTTCAAAACAACCGTGAATATGACTCATTATCAAAAGAGATTGAGTATCAGGAACTTGAACAAGAGGCGTTAGAAAAAAGAATCAGAGATAATGTTCTTGAGATCAATGAGAAGAAAGAGGCAGTTGCTCAGGCAAAAGCTCTTTTGGAAGAGAAGCATCTTGATCTTAAAAACAAACAAGAGGAGTTGGATGCTATCATCAATGATACTTCAAAAGAGGAAGAACAACTACTAGCTGAGAAAGAAGAATTGTCTCAAAAAATTGAATCAAGAGTTCTATCAGCATACGAAAGAGTTCGTACAAATGCTAGAAACAGATTGGCTGTTGTGACAGTTCAGAGAGATGCTTGTGGTGGTTGTTTCAATAAAATACCTCCTCAAAGACAGTTGGATATTGCAAATAACAAGAAGATTATCGTTTGTGAATACTGCGGTAGAATCTTGGTAAGCAAAGATATTGACTCAAAAGAGTAATATTCTATGGCAAAAAGGGAGAGCAATAAACGAGCAAATAGTACAGTTGATCTTAATACAATAGGGCTTGAGATGGGACGTAAACCACCTCAAGCTATTGATGTTGAGGAGGCTGTGTTAGGCGCATTACTTGTTGAACCAGAGTGTGTTACAGAGATAATGGACTCGCTCTCTCCTGATTGTTTCTACAAGGAAGCGAATAAGAAGATATTCAAGGCAATTTTAGGATTGGCGCAGCGTCACGCTCCAGTTGATATTTACACTGTCTCAAATGAATTAAGTGCGACAGGTGATCTTGAACTTATAGGTGGTGTACACTACTTGAGCCAGCTCTCTTTGAGAATTGGTTCAGCCACACACGTTGATTATCACGCGAAGGTACTCCTTCAAAAGTATATCCAGAGAGAACTTATTTCTATTTCATACGAGGTGCAAAGAAATGCATTTGATGATACTCTCTCTGTGGATGTTCTACTTGATGATGCTCAGCAGAAACTCTTTACTCTTACAGAGAAGAATATGCGTAATGAGTCATCGACAATCCACGGATTGATAAATTTAGCTCTGGATGATATTGAAAAGTATCAAAATAATGATAGCGGATTGAGTGGTGTGCCTTCTGGATATGCAAAATTGGATGAGAAGACTTTAGGATGGCAACCATCAGACCTTATTATTGTGGCTGCCCGTCCATCAATGGGTAAAACTGCTTTTGTGCTTAATATGGCACGAAATATGGCGGTTGACCATAATGTTCCCGTTGCATTCTTCTCTCTAGAAATGTCGTCGCTACAACTTATAAAAAGAATTATAGTTAGTGAGACAGGTTTGAGTGCAGATAAAATCAGAGGTGGATCAAAACTTAGTGTGGATGAGTGGAATGTCTTGAATGATAGGGTTGGAGCTATTGCAAATGCACCATTCTGGGTAGATGATACTCCATCACTTTCGATATATGAATTCCGTTCAAAGGCAAGAAAGTTAGTGAATAATGCCGGAGTGAAGGCAATTATTATTGACTACTTGCAGTTGATGACGGGACCTCCTGAGCTAAAGGGACTCCGTGAGCAGGAGGTTGCACACATATCTCGTTCCTTAAAAGCAATCGCCAAAGAGTTAAATGTGCCTATAATAGCTTTGTCGCAGCTTTCAAGACAGGTTGAGACACGTGGAGGTAATCGTCGTCCAATGTTGAGTGACCTTCGTGAATCCGGAGCTATTGAGCAGGATGCCGATTTGGTAATCTTTATAAATCGTCCTGAATATTATGGTGGAGATAGAAGCAGTCCCGGTAGGGCTGAAATTATCATTGCCAAGCATAGAAATGGTGAAGTTGGAGATGTTAATATGGTATTTATCCCATCAGAAATCAAATTCGTAGATGAGGATCACCTTAGTATTCCTCTCCCAGAGATGGAAGATGAGTTAGATAATTACCAAATTATCAAATCAGGTATGAATAGTAGTGACTTCACTATGAATAGCACTGAGTTCTAATTGGGCACGAGTTTTGCTCCTACTATTGAAAAATTTAATATGAGATATTTTAGAAGATTAGTATTATCAATTTTAACACTTACAACCCTTTTTATTAATGTTAATGCACAAACTATCAAAGATGTGCCTTTCCAAGATGGAGAGAATACCACATTGGTAGTACATTATAAATGGGGTGTCATAAATGCAGATATAGCCGAAGTTTCAATTCAACTTACCGAAGAGGTTTATAATAATGAAAATTGTATTCACGTTCTAGCCCATGCATCCACATATCCATTTTGGGATAAGTTCTTCAAGGTAAGAGATATTTATGAGGCAATTTTTACAGCAGATAATGTTGAACCACGCTATTTCCATCGTGATGTTAATGAGGGTAATTATTCTGCACAGAACTTCTATCACTGGAAGCCAAATAGCAACGATGTAGATATTAAAGTAACAAAATCGACTCGTCCGCCACTAGATTCAACTCTAAATGTTGGTAGAGAACTATACGATTTGATAACAATGGTTTACCACGCAAGAAGTGTAGATTTTGAAGAGTTGGAGAAGAAACCTATAAACTTCGTATGTGCAATTGATAAAAACCTTATGGATGTTCAATTGAGATTTATGGGTAGAGAAGAGAAGAATATCAAAGATTTGGGTAAATTCAACACTGTTAAAGTAGGTGCATCTGTAACCGCAAGAAAGGGCAATGAAAAGAGTGATGTTGAATCAAATTTCTCGGTAACAAAAGAGGGTGTATTTAAAGGTAAAGATGATGTAATCATCTGGTTTTCAGATGATTCCAATAAAGTTCCATTGACTTTCCGTTCCCCTGTAGCTGTTGGTTCTATTAATGGCAGAATGGTAAAGGTAGATGGTACAAAATATCCATTAACAAGTCAATTGTTAGATGAGTAGTATCGAACACGAAGGTGTGATTGTTGAGATTAAGGGGAACTCTAAAGCCGTTGTCTCTATTGTAAGCAAATCTGCTTGCGCCTCTTGTCACGCCAAAGGTGTATGTTCAGCTGCCGATCAGAAAGAGAAAAAGATAGAGGTTACTCTCTCTTCCGATGATAATTATTCAGTCGGAGAGAGAGTAATTCTTTCATTAGAAAGTGGTATTGGGCTTAAAGCAGTTTTGGTACTTTATGTAATTCCTTTGATTATTTTATTAACTTTATTATTAACTTTGTTGAGTTGTAAAGTTAGCGAACCTATGTCGGCGTTAATATCGGTAGGATCGGTGGCGTTATACTATGTGTTAGTTAAGATTTTCAATATCTCTTTAGAGAGAAATTTATATTTTAAGATTAGAAAGTGATATTATGAGTATCGTTCTTTTTACTATTATCTGCCTGAGTGTCATAGGATTACTCTTGGCGATAATTCTTTATGTGGTATCCAAGAAGTTTCACGTTGAGGAGGACCCTCGTATTGAAATTGTTGAGGCACTTCTTCCAGGTGCTAACTGTGGAGGTTGTGGTTTTACAGGATGTCACGCATTTGCTCAGTCTGCCGTTGAATCTCCTTCCCTAGATGGACATTTCTGTCCGGTGGGTGGTAATGATACAATGGCAAAAGTTGCCTCGGCTTTAGGTCAGGAGGTTAAGGTTCAACAAAAGATGGTTGCTGTGGTCAGATGTAATGGAACATTTGACAATCGCGAGAAGAGTAACTATTTCGATGGTTATAAATCTTGTAAAGTGGCACTCTCCCTCTATGCAGGAGAAACAAATTGCCGTTATGGTTGTGCAGGTTTTGGTGACTGTGTTGAGGTTTGTGCTTTCGATGCTATTCACGTTGATCCTAAGACCGGAATCCCTGAGGTAGATCAGGATAAATGTACTGCTTGTGGTGCTTGTGTCAAGGCCTGTCCTCAATCATTGATTGAGTTGCGAGCAGCTGGTCCGAAAAATAGAAGAGTATGTGTCTCTTGCCGAAATATGGATAAAGGTGCATTGACAAGAAAGGCGTGCAAGGTTGGTTGTATCGGTTGCGGAAAGTGTGCTAAAGTTTGTCCTTTTGGAGCAATTAAAATTGAAAATAATCTGGCTTATATAGATTTTAACCTTTGCAAATTGTGCAAGAAGTGTGTTGATGAGTGTCCGACTGGGGCAATAGAGGCAGTAAATTTCCCTATTAAGGTCCCTAAAAGTGCAACAACACTGGAGACTCCACAAACACAAGCTCCACAACCAAAGGTTGCAACCCCTATAGAGCAAAAAGAGAATAATAGTAAAGAATAGGAGGTAATTATGCTTAAGACATTTCATATTGGAGGAGTTCATCCAAACGACAATAAGATAACTGCTGATGCTCCTATTGAGGTTTTCCCTATTTTAGATAAGGTATATATATCTATGGCTCAGCATCTTGGAGCTCCTGCAACTCCTGTAGTGGCAAAGGGTGACAAGGTAAAGGTAGGCGATGTAATAGGGGAGCCGGCTGGTTTTATTTCTGGTTATGTTCACGCATCAGTTTCAGGTACAGTTACAGCTGTAGAGCCGATGAAGGATTTAGCTGGGAAGCTCGTTATGCACGTTGTAATAGCTGTTGAAGGTGATGAATGGCGTCCTGAAATAGATAGATCGAGTGATATAGTTCGTGATATAAAGTTATCGAAAGAGGAGATTCTTGATAAGATAAAACTTTCGGGAATTGTTGGATTGGGAGGAGCTACATTCCCAACTCACGTGAAATTATCACCTCCTCCAGGTAAAAAAGCGGAATTCTTGATTCTAAATGGAGCTGAATGTGAACCATACGTTACAGCAGATGACAGAATTATGCGTGAGCAGAGTGAGCAAATCTTCATCGGAGGTAAAATAATGCTTAAAGCGTTAGGTATAGAGAGAGGATTTGTAGGGATAGAAGAGAATAAGAAGGCAGCTATTGCTCAGATGAAAGAGACTGGCAAGAAGTACCCTGAATTAGAGGTTATCATTCTTAAGAAAAAATATCCGCAAGGTGGTGAAAAACAGCTTATTGAAGCGATTACTGGCAGAAGAGTACCTTCACTTGGGTTGCCTATTGACGTTGGTGTTGTAGTACAAAATGTAGGAACAGCTCTTGCAGTTTATGAGGCAATTCAAAAGAATAAACCACTTGTTGAGAGTGTTGTTACTGTTACAGGTCAATGTATTTCACAGCAAAGAAATCTTTCATTAAGAGTTGGTACATCTTTTTCTCAGATTTTAGATGCGATAGGAGGCATTCCTAAGGATGCTGCGAAATTTATCAGCGGTGGTCCAATGATGGGAAAAGCTGTTTCGAATATTGATGCATCTGTGCTAAAAGGAACATCTGCCTTCCTAATGCTAACTGAAGAGCAGACCAAGAGAAAAGAGGAGATTAACTGTGTAAGGTGTGCAAAATGTATTGAGGCTTGTCCTATGGGTTTGGAGCCTTGGTTGCTTAATAAATTGTCAAGAGCTAGACGCTATGACGATTTAGAGAAGGAGAAGATTTATGACTGTATTGAGTGTGGATGTTGTCTCTACACCTGTCCGTCAAACATCCCTCTTTTGGACATTATCAGAATTAGTAAAGCAGAGGTTACACGCATTATGCGCAGCAGACCTAAAAAATAGATTAGAGTATGAAAAAATTTATAGTTTCTCCAGCACCTCACATCCATAGTGAATTTGAGACTCGAAAATTAATGAGAGATGTCTTGATTGCTTTGACACCATCTCTATTGGTCTCTATTTATTTCTTTGGATTCTCAGCAATCAAATTGGTATTGATTGGCGCAGGTGCCTGTGTGTTGGTTGAGTATCTTATTCAGAAGTACCTTCTTCACTCAAAAATTACAATAAATGATTATTCAGCTGCGGTAACAGGTGTACTTTTAGCATTAAACTTACCGCCAAACTCGCCTTGGTGGCTGATTTTGATTGGCTCTATCGTGGCAATCGGAGTAGCAAAGATGACTTTTGGAGGTTTAGGTCAAAATGTATTTAACCCTGCACTGGTTGGTCGTGTGTTCTTGCTAATCTCATTCCCGGTATTGATGACAGATTGGACAATTCCAGAGTCTTGGTTCAGACCTGGTGTAGATGCAATTACAGGTCCGACTCCACTCTCAATAGTTAAAGAGGGGTTAGCATCCGGTCTATCTATGGGTGAGATTTTCCAACAGAATAACTTCTCTTGGGGTGAAATGTTATTTATAAAGATGGGTGGTTCAGTAGGAGAGATCTCTGCTCTTGCTCTAATATTAGGATTTATTTATCTTTTGATTAAAAGAGTTATCAGACCACATATTCCAGTTGCAATTGTTTTAACAATAGTTGTACTTACATCAATTTTCCATCTTATTAGTCCTGAACAATTTACAGGCCCTATGTTCAACATATTGACAGGTGGTGTGTTACTCGGTTCAATCTTTATGGCAACCGATTATGTAACATCTCCAATGAATCCTGTAGGTATGGTTATTTATGGTGTTGGTATTGGTTTAATAACAGTTTTAATCAGATATTTTGGCGCATATCCTGAAGGAATTTCGTTCGCTATTTTGATAATGAATAGTGTCGTTCCACTTATCAATAAGGCTTGTAAACCAAAAAGATTTGCAAAGGAGGTAAAATAATGGCTAAGAAATCATCATTTTTAAGTATGACGCTGACATTGACATTGATATGTTTGGTTTGTTCAGCTCTTTTGGGATTTGTCTATTCATTTACTGAAAAGCCAATCAAGAATGCCGAAGTTGCAAAGAAAAACTCTGCAATATCAGTAGTCTTGCCGCAATTTACAAATGTTCCTTCAGAAGAGGAGCAGACATTGGAGATGGATGGCAAGGAGTACAAGGTATATACAGCCAAGAATGGCGAAGATATTATTGGTTATGCTATTGAGTCTGCTTCAGCAGGTTTTGGTGGTCCAATCAAACTTATGATAGGAATAACTGTTGATGGTATTATTCACAATATCTCAGTCCTTTCACACGCAGAGACTCCAGGTTTAGGAGATAAAATTGATCCAAGGAAGAGCAATTTCCCAGAGCAATTTAAGGGAATGAATCCAGCTCAGACAAATATGGCTGTGACAAAGGATGGTGGTGATATTGATGCAATTACAGCTGCTACAATATCATCCAGAGCTTATATTGAAGCTGTTAAAAGTGCAGTTGCACTATATAATAATGTTATAACTAAGTAGCTATGAGTAAATTAAATATAATTACCAGAGGAATAATAAAGGATAATCCTACTTTTGTCCTTTTATTGGGTATGTGTCCTACATTGGGAACAACTACTTCAGCTATTAATGGTATGAGTATGGGTTTAGCAACAATGTGTGTGCTTATCCTCTCAAATATCGTTATCTCAGCGGTGGCAAAATTTATTCCGGATAAGGTTAGAATCCCATCTTATATTGTTATCATAGCCACATTTGTTACGGTTGTGCAGTTTGTGATGCAGGCCTATCTTCCATCTCTTTATGAAACATTAGGCCTTTTCATCCCACTGATTGTGGTAAACTGTATTGTTTTAGGAAGAGCTGAAGCCTTCGCAAATAAGAATGGTGTGATAGATTCAGCCCTTGATGGTGTCGGAATTGGTTTAGGTTTTACTATCGCCTTGACACTATTAGGTTTTGTTCGTGAACTATTGGGAAGTGGATCCATCTTTGGTATTAAACTTATAGAAGGAGATGGAATGTTGGCCTTTGTGCTTGCACCGGGTGCATTTATAGCATTGGCATATCTGATAGTTCTATTTCGTAAAATCACCACTAAAAAGAGTTAGAGTATGGAATATGTTCTTATAATTATTTCGGCAGTATTCGTAAATAATATTCTGCTATCTCAATTTTTAGGAGTTTGTCCATTTTTAGGAGTATCCAATAAAGTATCTACTGCAGTTGGTATGACAGGAGCTGTTACCTTTGTGATGGCACTTGCTACACTTATCACATACCTTTTGCAATACTATGTTTTGGTACCGCTTCACCTTGAGTTTTTGCAAACAGTCAGCTTTATTCTTGTTATTGCTGCGTTAGTTCAGATGGTGGAGATTGTCTTGAAGAAAATAAGTCCATCTCTCTATCAAGCTCTAGGAATATTTTTGCCTTTGATAACAACAAACTGTGCTGTCTTGGGTGTTGCTATTTTAGTGGTTACTAAGGAATTTACATTTGGAGGAGCTGCTCATTATTTGAATCTTGGCCAATCTGTTACTTATGCGGTAGCAAGTGCTATTGGATTTGGCGTTGCAATGATTATTTTTGCGGGACTAAGAGAGCAATTGGATCTGAATGATGTTCCAAAATCTTTTAAAGGAGTTCCTATCGCCTTAGTTACAGCAGGTATTCTTGCAATGGCGTTTATGGGATTCTCAGGATTGGTTTAATATGACAAATAAACTTATTGAAATTGAAAAAATGCTTTGTGGAAATAGGGTTGAAGAGGCATACGACACTCTTCAGATACTGTTGAAGCAAGAGCCGACTAACTCGCAGGCATGGTATTTGTTGGGTAACCTATTCAGGCGACATCAAATGTGGGGTGATGCAATAAATGCATATAACCAAGCAAAATTGATTGAGCCGGATGGGCCGGCAGCCATTGCTATAGAGGCAATTTATGATATTTTAAGGTATAGAAATACCGATTTAATAAACCCATAATTATAAAAACATGAAGAGGATTAAATTATTATTAACACTAGCTTTTATTGCTATTTTTATGACATCTTGCACAGATCAGCAGTATTATCAGAATCGATATATGCTCTACATCTATGCAGATTGGAATGGAACATCTTTGGACGTAAATAGCGAAGCAGGCAATCAAATCAACAATGCTATTATTAATCAGATCGAATTTCTCTCAAACAGAGGGTTATCTTTTTCCTGGTATGATAATAGAGATATTTCAAAATTTGATGCACAAGAGGCAGACCAGTCAATGGACGAAGCTGCTAAACAGGTCTTTTTAAGTTGGATTGATGATTATCAAATGTCCATTAATAATCTTAAAGATTCCTTTAAGGAGATGGTTAATGAAAAAGAACCTCAATTAGAGGAGGAAAATTCAAAGATTTCTTATCTAATCAAGTACCGTCTCTCAAAAGATGTTGGGGAAAATGAGGAGCTTGTGATGATGGAGAGTGATCCAACATACCTCAATTATCCTGAAATAGAGTAAAATTTTTATTTTTTTTGCTAATAATCCTATCATTAATATTTAATGGTAGGATTATTATTTTATATTTGCTAAAGTAAAATATTGTGGCCTATGAAAAGATTTAGACTATTTTTCCTCTTGACGGCACTTATCTTTACTGTGTCACCGATACATTTTTCTACTTTAGCACTTGCTTCTGAAGCAACACCACAGCAGGGTATGAGGGAGGTAAAGGGTACTGTGCGTGATGACCTTTTAGGTGAAACTCTAGTTGGAGTACACATTTTAATCAAAGGGACAAAAACAGGCGTCTTTACAGATATTGATGGAAATTTCTCAATAAAAGTTCCATCAGATAAAGAGGTCTATTTGGTATTCACCTATGTCGGTATGAAGACACAAGAGGTGCTTGTTGGCAAGTCTGACCAACTTAATGTTATAATGATTTCTGATAACACTATCGATGCGGTTGTTGTGCAAGGTGCTTATGGTACAGCACAGAGAAGATCTGATTTGGTAGGTAGCGTATTTCAAGTGGGTGCCAAACAGTTGGAGACTCTTCCGGCCACGCGTATTGACAATTTACTCGGGGGACTTGTGCCAGGCTTGAGTATTGATCCAAATACAGATTCAGCAACAGGTTCAGTTAGAACAAGATACAATACTCGTGTCAGAGGTAATGCCTCTCTGAGTGCTTCAAATGAGCCATTGTGGATTGTGGATGGAACTCCTATGTACACAGGTAATAGTACCAATACAATGCCTGGTATGAGTTGGACTGTAAGCCCATTGTCATTTATCAATCCATCAGATATTGAATCAATAACAGTCTTAAAGGATGCCTCTGCTACCTCTATTTATGGAGCAAATGGTGCCAACGGTGTTATTCTTGTTACAACAAAATCAGGAGCAAAAGGACAACACTCTGTCAATGTCTCTTTAAAGTATGGTATCTCAAAAATTGATGAGAGCACAAGATTGAAAGTGCTTGATGCTGAGCAATATATGATGATGGCAAAAGAGGCCTGGGTTAACGGCGGTCAAAGTCTTGATTTGTTCCCATACCAGGATAATGAGTTGAATAGTTACTCAACCACAGATACTCGCTGGCACGATATATATTATGACCTAGGACATAATATGATGGTGAACTTCTCAATCAGAAGTGGCTCTGATAAGTCTAAGAGCTATCTTTCCGGTTCATATTATAACGAAGAGTCAACAGTATCTAATAATACACAAGACAGATTCTCACTTCGTTCCAATACAGAGTATTCCCTAGCTAAGAATTTAGTATTCAAGTCGATATTGTCAGTGTCATATAATGAGAATAATATCTTTACTGTCGGTAGAGAGTATTATGAGACATTGCCAATATTCTCTCCTTATATGAATGATGGATATTCGTTCCGTCTTTACAATAGGATTGTAGATGGATTGAATCCAGATGGTACGCTTAAGTGGGTAGATAAAAAATTCTTTGATAACTGTGTCCCAGACAGAGAGGCCAATGACAATTTCCAAACTACACTTAAGAGTAATGCAAACCTCTCATTGGAGTATAAACCAATTGATGGAATGACAATTACTGCTCAATATGGAGCAGATTTTATGAATAGCCGAGAGGAGATATACTATGCTAGAACAACTCTTGATGGTTTAAGTGGAACAGAACCAAGGGGCTCATCAAGAAGAGCTTCTGCCAACTATTTTACTTGGACAAATATTGAGAGAATCAACTATAATAAGAAGTTTGGAAAGCATACCGTAGGTGCTCTTGCTGGTATGGAGTTGAATCACAAGGAGTACAAAACACTTTATGCAACAGGATCTGGCTTTTCGAATGACCATATCAAAGAGGTTGGCTATTCAGAATCTGATTCCAGAAGTGGTTATAGTAGTTCTTCAACAACCAGGTCGCTTTCATTCTTTGCACAGGCAAGTTACACATACGACAATCGATACTATATAACTTTGAATGCTCGTAGAGATGGTAACTCGGCCTTCGGCCAATATGCGCGTTGGGCAAATTTCGGATCATTAGGTCTATCCTGGAATATGCACAATGAGAATTGGTTTGATAGCTCTTTTATAAATCTATTGAAGTTTAAGGGCTCTTTCGGTAGTAATGGTAACTCGCGTATTGATGGTTCTGTTTCTGCTGGAACATACAATTATGGAGACAGCTACGCGTACGATGGTAAAATCGGAGCAGTTATGGGAACTCCTGCAAACCCTGGATTGAGTTGGGAGACAACCTATATGTCTAATATTGGTGTTAGAGTGGGTCTAATGGAGAGAATAGATTTTGAGGTTGAATATTATTTCAATTATACTGTAGATTTGTTGAGCAAAATCTATACTTCCAGAACAATCGGAGACTCTCGTATTTATAGCAATGTGGGAGAGGTTTCAAATAGGGGTATAGAGATTACAATTAATACGCAAAATATTAGTACTCAGGATTTTAACTGGGATACTGACTTCAACATTTCAAGAAATAGAAATAAAATTCACAAGTTGTACAATGGTAACTCCACAGGATTTGGAACATCTATCTGGACAGAGGGAGCCGATATGGATTCATACTATCTGGTGCGTTGGGCCGGTGTTGATCCTGCAACGGGAATGCCTATGTGGTACGACTTGAATGGAAACATTACCTTTATTTATAGTGATTCAAACAGAGTTGTTGATAAATCACCTAATCCATTTGCATCTGGTGGTATGACAAATAATTTCCGCTGGAAGAATTTCTCTTTGAGAGTTCAGTTAAATTATACCTTAGGTGGTTATGCTTTGAGCTCAAATGCCAACTATGTGATGTCTGATGGATATAATATTATGGATCAGAATGTCTCTGTAAATGCTTTGGAGAGATGGCAGAAACCTGGTGATTTAGCTGTGAATCCAATCTTCACAACAAAGAGTACAAAATCATCAATGTACTCAACACGTCATCTTTATAGCAAGACGCATTTCAAGTTGCAGAATATTTCACTTTCTTACAGACTGCCAAGCAAAGTGTGTGATAAGTTGAAAATCAGAAATGCGAATGTTTCTCTTATTTGTGATAATGTTTATCTATGGACTCCAGATCAAAAGCGAAATCTGAATAGCTACAAGACCTATATGAGTGGTTATCCTATGGAGAACATTTATTCACTTAGTTTAGATGTTACATTTTAATTGAGGAGGATAAAATATGAGAAATATAAAAGATAAATTTTTATATATAATCGCATCAATATCAATTGTTTGTGCGTTAAGTGGTTGCCATTTTCTTGAAGTTGAGAAATTGGGAAAGAGTGATATTGAGGGATACTTTAAAGAGTTTGACGGACTTAAGACAGCTATGTATGGAGCATATAGCGTGACATACGATTTTTATGATTCTCACTTCAGTAAATATGCTGAGGTTGCTGGAAATATGACTCGTCTTTCAAGTGTGACAAGTTCGGATGATATGGTGGATCAATATAATTTCACTTCATCTCCTGATCAGGAGACTACTGCTGTGGGATATATCTGGAAAGATGGATTCATTATAATGTCAAATGTAAATAATATCCTCTATTATGCTCCAGGTTTGAAGAAGAGTTTCCCAAACAATCTTCGCGATATTGAGCTTATTGAGGCGCAAGCCCTCTTTTTAAGAGCTTTGACTCACTTGGATATTACTCTTTGTTATGGACAACACTATACCTATACACCGGATGCTTCACATTTAGGTATCCCTGTTTTGACCCGTCTTCCGGCAGCTGGAGAGACAATTCTACGTAATAGTGTTAAAGAGGTATATGATCAGATTCTTTCTGACCTTAATAAAGCAATAGAGATTTTTGAAGATACCCCGATGACAAGTGCATATTACGCCTCTGCTGATGCTTGCAAGGCACTTCTTTCCAGAGTTTATCTCTATATGGAGGATTGGGATAAGGCAGAACAATATGCTTCTGAGGTGATTCCAAAATTCCCATTGACACCGAGAGAAAAGTATGCTGAGATGTATCACAATCCAGCCTACTTAGGTAGCGAAGCCATCTTCCGTTTAAGTGGATATAAGGCAGGTACTACTCTAAAGAAATTTTATGATCCAACATCTCCTGTAGCAACTCCTGCTGATACTTTGTTTTCACTATTTGATAACCCTGATGATGTCAGATTATCGTTGCTAAAATATACAAATGATAATGGATATACAGTTAATGCTTGTACAAAGTTCTATATTCCTGATAATACAATTCCAGATGAAGATAGACACTATGATCCATTCGTTTTAAGATCATCTGAAATGTATCTTAATAGAGCAGAAGCAAGATGTAAGAAGGGCAATTTAGAGGGAGCAGCAAGTGATTTGAAAACTCTAATCGCAAGAGCAACTGGTGTCTCTGAAAGCAGTGTCAATCTTACTTATAGCAATAGTGAAGAATTGATGCAACTGATTGTAAAAGAGAGAGTTAAGGAACTATGCTTTGAAGGTCATAACTTCTTCGATATAACCAGAAGAAAGAGTGATTTACGCCGTGAATTATCAACAAACTCAGTGGTGCGCTATATGGCTTATCCAAGTGACTATTTTGTACTTCCAATACCTCAGATTGAGATGGACTCAAATATTGGAATACAACCAAACCCGACTGTTAACAACTAAAAATATGGATTATGAAAATTAAGAGTTTTTTAATAGCGATAATATCACTCTTCACACTCTCTTCTTGTGTGAATGAGTTGGAACCGTATGATAATCCATTTATCTATCTTTCAAGTAAAGGTGCTTCATCGGCAAGTGTATCTCAGATAGCACAAGTGGCAGGCGAATATACTATTCACTTGAGCAGTAAGACTTTAACTGAGCCATTAGTTATTGATTATTCAATTACTGCCGGAGATGGGTTAACAGAAGGAGTAGATTATAGAATTATTACTCAAGGACGTCAGGCGACTATCCAGCCGGGACTTTTCGAGTATAATATCAGAATAATGTGGTTGCCTCACAAGTTAGATGCTACCAAAGATAATACATTGACAATCAAGTTAGAAAGTAACTCATTGAATTTCACAATGGGACTTCCTGGACCTGATTCCTTACAAAAAGAACTAGTAATAAGAAAGTACTAACCAATTTTATTAACAATTAAAACCAACGATTATGAAAAAGATTTTAAAATTTGCTTTGTGTGCGACAATGTTGGTATTTTCAGCATTAAGCTGTAACCTATTTGAACCTGAACCAGAACCTGAACCAGAACCAAAACCAATAGTTCACGGACCGGCTGAACTGGTTTCTTTCCAATTCCTTGCTGAAGATAATGTTGATATCATCTATAAGGATATTGAAGGAGTTATTGATGGAACAAATGTAGCAGTTCAAGTTCCTGAAGGAACAGAAGTTTCTGCATTGGTGGCTCGTTTTGAAGTATCTCCTAACGACACTGTAAAAGTGGATGGTGTTCTTCAAGAGAGTGGTAAGACTGTCAACAGTTTTGAAGCTCCTGTTGATTATGTTGTTAATGAAGGAACAAACGTTAAATCTTATAAAGTAACAGTTTCGGAACTTCCAGCAGGTACTTGGAGCCGTGTAGCCTCTTATCCAGTTGATGGAATCAAATTATACAAGAGTGCAATCAATCCTAAAACAGGTGAGCCTGCATTCCTTGTCTCTGAATCAGATTATCAACTTTCATATGTTGAGTTGAAGAATGGTGCATTTGCGGATGATTACATCCTTGACAGTATCTCAGGAAGATATATTGGATTCAACTTTGGAACAGATGGAACACCTTACGCTTCATTCTGCCACGATAATAAGAATATGTCAGTTGTAGCTAAATCTGGAACTGGTTGGGCATTTGTAGGTGAAGAAAAATTTGGTTCAAGATCTAACTCATACAGCTCTGAAATTATCGAAGCACCTGATGGAAAGGTTATGATGTTCTACTCTATGAATGCAGCTGCTAATGGTTTGGCAAAGAGAGAGCTATCAGTATGTACTTGGGATGGTTCTGCTTGGACTGTTGATCAATCACTACCTGTTAGAGAACCAGGTGCGTACGGCTATTGGCCAAAAGCTGTAGTTGCTAATGATGTACTTTATTTAGGAGTGTTTAACCCAGTTAATCCTAACTCATTTGATGTTTATTCATATAAAGATGGAGTATGGGAAGTTTTGGTTGACAAATATAATCAAAAGACAGCTGAAGGTGCAGATACTGCAACTCCAATGTATGGCTTTGGTATTGCAGCTGATGCTAAGGGTAATGTTTATATCTCAATTGCAAATAACTCAGAGACTACTCAAGGTAGCCCACGTGTTTTCAAATATGATGCTGAAACTAAGACAGTAGAACAATTAGGTCAATCAATCATTTGTGAAGATAGCGTTTCTGCGCGTTACAATAGAGTAGTAGTTGGTTATGACTACAATGTTTACTTCCTATATCTAAACACAGCAGGTAATGTATGTGCTACTAAGTTGAATAAGAAGACTCAACAATGGGAAGATCCAACAATCATTTCGCCAAATGATGGTGATACAGATATTGACTTGGTAATCAATGCTGATGGCGTACCATACGCTTCATTCTTTGATAATGCAAATAAACAAATCGTAGTTTATAAATACGAATAACATTGAAAAAGAGCCTATTATCAGTAATACTGCTGATTAAAATAACTATATCCGGAGCTGCCCAAGAGAGCATCTCCGGAGTAGTTTTTTTGGATCAGAATGGAGATGGAAAGTTAAATAGAAGTGAGCAGAGACTCTCATATATTCCCCTCTCCAATGGTGATACTATTGTATTTACAGATAGTAGGGGCTCGTTTACACTTCCGATTTCCGAAGATGGTAGCTTTTTCCCGATTCTGCCATCGCATTTATCTACACCAAAAGGTGGAGTACAGAATTTCAACTCATCCGACTACTATCAAACCTCCTCTGGTAAAATAAGAATTCCATTGGTTAGTAGAGAACCAGAGAAGGAGTTCAGAGTAGCGGCAATAGGGGATATTCAAGTAGATAATATAAAAGAGTTCGGATTTGCTTGGGAATCAATTTTTAAAGAGTTGATTGATAGAAAAGATATCGACTTTAATATTATTTTGGGTGATTTAGTAAATGACAAACCAACTCTTATGCCGGTTATGAAGTGGGCAATTGACTCACTTTCTGCAGAGAGCTGGATTGTCATAGGAAATCACGATTTAGATAAAGAAAAGAGCTTTGAAAAGTATTTTGGAGCTGCAAATTACGCCTTTGAGAGAGGTAATGTATGTTTTGTCTCTTTGAATAATTTTGATCACAACAAGAGTCATTACACCCCTTCTCAACTCTCATTTGTCAAGAATATTGCTGAGAGAGTCTTGAAGGGGAAGACACTTGTCATTTCGCAACATATTCCATTAAAGAGTGTAAGGAACAGAGATAAACTTCTTGAAATTATCCCTGATGATGTAAATCTTCTCATACTAACAGCACACTCTCACGTGGTAGAGAGGACTATCTGGTCAGATAATATATTAGAAATTGGATGTGGAGCACCTTGTGGCTCGTGGTGGAGAGGAAATATAGGTGCTGATGGTATTCCTGTGGCCACTATGCAGTGTGGTTCTCCACGAAACTATTTTGTAATTGATTTTGACGAAGATGGCTCATATCAAGCTCAATTCAAGGCAATAGGATACGATAGTTCCTATCAATTCAACAATTGGAGTCCAGCTGGAGTTACATCTTATGAATTAGTTATTTTTGATCCATTACTCTTCCCTGATGGAGTGGTTTATGACTGCTCAAAAGGTACTCAAAGTGTAAATATTGAGTCAGAACCTCTTGGTTTTGAAGAGTTAAGTGATTCCTCAGTAATAGTGAATCTATTTGGAGGAGGAGAGGATACAATAATTCTGATGCGACGCCAGGGCGAGGATTTCGAAATATTAGAGAAGGCAAATCTTATAGATCTTTCTGTCAGTGAAATTCGCCAGGATAATTACGAATCGGGATACAGAGCAAGAGACTCCCGAAAGATTCCACTGCGCAAACTTCCATCAAAGCATATCTGGAAGAGCAAATAAAACCACTATTTATAAAAGAAAACCGCCAACCAGTTGATAAACAAATGATTAGCGGTATTTTTTTGTGCTATGTGAGTCCTATTTCTTCGACTCGAAGGCCTCTTTTGATGCTGTATCTATCATTTTGATTAGATAATTGTAATGAGCCCTTGTTGTCATATCTCGTGTAGTAGCTGAAGCAATAGTACTTCTTATTAATTGCAATTGATAAAATGCCACAGACATAATATCTGTATTGTCCTTAATTGGAGCACTGCTTGAAAGCGCAGAGACTAATGCAGTAAGTAGTCCGCCACCTTTACCAGAGATAAGATCAATAATGGCTTGGATATAGCATTTTTGCTGTATTCTCTTGTATGGATGAACCTCTTTACCCTTTGAGATATCTGAAAGGATATATTTATCCAAATCAGAATATAGATTTTCCATAGTATATGCATCATCACCTAACTCAGCTTCGGCTTCGTACAGATTTCTCATAACTCTCTTAGAGATAATAGCACTGAATACTTTCTTATAACTACTTTCTAAAGTGCTTTCAGGGCTGGTGCTAATCTTATTCATAATCTCCTCAGGAACAAGCCACATAGGTACATTGAATAGATATCTGTTTAGGAATGAAATCGCCTCTTCTTGTTTTTCCTTCTCCACAAATTCATAAACATCTCCCTCCATTTCTACGCGTTTAGGTGTCTCGTAAACTCCTCCAATCCATTTAGCTACGTGGCCAAGATAACGGTTATATTGTGTTACAAGTTGACCATACATACTCTTCAAATTTGAGTAATCCTCGTTTGGCTCAGATGTCCATTCAATAAGATTATTCATAATAAACTGAAGATTTCTGATTGCATAGATACCAGTCTCCATTTGATTACTTCCTAAATCTTCTGACTGATAGCGAGGGTCATTAGAGCTGGATTCTGTACCAAATCTATAATATGGATTCTTAGTTTTTTCAATAATCCAGTTGTTAATGTATGTAAGTTCTGCCTCTGGATCATTATATTGTGGGAGCAATCTGTAACCCCATTCAATAGCCCACTCATCGTAGTGTGAGATGCGAGGGAAAAGCAACTCTTGAGGAATATTATCTCCAGGTTGTGCAACGAAATTGAAGCGAGAATAATCCATAATTGAAGTTGTATGGCCATTCTCCTTCAAAAATTTAGGATCTCTTAATTGCTTTGCTGTATAGAAAGATGTACCTGCAAAGTTGTGTCTAAGACCTAATGTGTGTCCAACTTCGTGAGATGATACAAATCTGATAAGCTGTCCCATCAATTCCTCATCAAAAATCATCTTTCTTGCAGCAGGATCAACGGCTGCACATTGAATAAAATACCAGTCGTGAACAAGAGACATAACATTGTGGTACCAGTTTACGTGGCTCTCAATAATCTCACCTGAGCGAGGGTCGTGTACGTGTGGACCACTTGCATTGGCAATATCAGATGGTTTATATACGATTGCTGAATGGCGAGCATCTTCCAGAGACCAAGTTGGATCCTCTTCCGGAGTTGGTGCTACCTTTCCGCAAATTGCATTCTTGAATCCTGCCTTTTCAAAAGCTTTGTTCCAGTCATTTACACCTTGAATTAGGTAAGGTACCCATTGTTTTGGTGTTGATGGGTCGATATAATAAACAATCTGTTTTGCAGGCTCAACAAGTTCCCCTTTCAGATATTTCTCCATATCTTCAGGTTTTGGTTCAAGTCTGTAACGTGTAATCATTCTTACTCTCTCTACACGTTGAGGATTTTTATCAAAATTTGTTTGACTTGCTACAAAATAACCAACTCTGTCATCATAGTAGCGTGGAACCATTGGTTCATCAGGCAACTTTACAAAAGAGCAGTTAATCTCAAATGTCGCAGGGGTTGCTTTAGATGTAGCAAAGGTTTTAACCACTCTGATTTCTGTATTGATAGGGAAGGTCTTTGCGCTTACAAAATAGGATTTATCCTTTTCGTAGCCCTTCAATCCATATCTATTTTTGCCACTCTTTGAGAAGAAAAGTACCTCACTATCAGCCATAAAGAAATCTGTAACATCAATAATAGCAGATGTGGAGTCGGCATTGTAAGCTTTTACATCAAATGATTCCAAAATAGGTTGTAGGTTTGAATTTTGAAGATTCTCATAAATTGGCGATCCCTCTTCAGAGAAGTCATCACCATTAAGGACTCTTAGGAATATTTTATCCTTGGTTCCCTTTTCAAAGCGTACAACATATTCATTCAAAATATCTCCGGCATATCCTGCAAAACTTGCTCTAATACCTGCTGCAGATTTAGATACACGTGAAACTAATAGAATGTCTTTATTCAAAATAGAGTCGTTAATTCCGAGAAAATACTTTTCATCTTGAATGTAGATGGTGGTAAAACCCTCTTTTGTAACAGTCTCTTTTTCCAAGAATTCATCTAAAGAGATTACACCACTCTTCTTTTCCTCTTTTTTCTCTTTCTCCTCAGAATTCTCTTTTTTAGCCTCTCCTTTAACTTCTTGAGCACACATCGGAATAGGAGTTAGTAGTAGAAGTGATAAAATCACTGTGTAAACAATACCTTTTCTCATAATATCTATTTTTTGTTTAACAATTCGCTGATTTTCCAGATAGTTATACCTATTGATACAGAGACATTAAGGGAGTGTTTTGTGCCATATTGTGGAATCTCAAGGCAAATATCACTTGCATCCACAACAGCTTGCTCGACACCCTTTACTTCATTTCCGTAAATAAGTGCAATTTTTTGATTTTCAGGCAATTGAAAACTATCCAACATTGTTGAATTCTCAGCTTGTTCAACACTTATAATTGTAAATCCCTCATCTTTCAATCGCTTCACGACATCGATAGTCTCTTTATAATACTCCCAATCTACAGAGAATTCAGCACCGAGAGCCGATTTATGTATCTCTGCAGTAGGAGGAGTTGCACAAATTCCACATAGATAGATCTTTTCAACACGAAAAGAGTCTGCTGTACGAAAAGCAGATCCGATATTGTGCTGACTTCTTATATTGTCCAATACTACAACTAATGGGCTTTTTTTCGCCTCTTTGAACTCTTCTGCACTTAATCTTCCAAGTTCGTGATTAAAAAGTTTCCTAAACATTAGAAATTTGATTAAAAACCATTAACTTTGTAAAGATATACAATTTTTAATATTTAGCTTTTATTAGGAGTAATAAATTCAGTTATGAAGCAAGATGTAATAATATTAGAACTGATTAAAAGAGAACTTGAACGTCAAACAGTTGGTTTGGAACTTATCGCTTCTGAAAACTATGTAAGTGATAATGTTTTGACAGCATTAGGTTCGGTTTTAACTAATAAATATGCAGAGGGTTATCCTGGCGCAAGATACTACGGAGGTTGCGAAGTTGTGGACCAGGTAGAGCAGATAGCTATCGAACGCCTATGCAAACTTTTCGATGCTGAGTATGCCAATGTTCAACCTCACTCTGGTGCTCAAGCAAATATGGCTGTATTTATGGCTTGTTTGAAGCCAGGTGATACATTTATGGGATTAGACTTGGCTCACGGTGGTCACTTGACACACGGATCTCCTGTTAATATGTCAGGTATTCTATACAATGCTGTAGCTTATACATTGAACGAAGAGACAGGATTGGTTGATTACGATGATATGGAGAGAAAAGCCCTTGAATATCGTCCGAAACTGATTGTTGGTGGTGCCTCTGCCTATTCAAGAGAGTGGGATTGGGAGAGAATGCGTGCTATCGCTGATAAAATTGGTGCAATTTTGATGGTTGATATGGCCCACCCTGCAGGTTTGATTGCTGCTGGTATCCTTAAGAACCCTGTAAAATATGCTCACATTGTAACATCTACTACACACAAGACTTTGAGAGGTCCACGTGGTGGTGTTATCATTATAGGTAAAGACTTTGATAATCCTTTCGGAATTAAAACACCTAAAGGTGAGATTAAAAAGATGTCTGCAGTTATTAATTCAAGTGTATTCCCTGGTATTCAAGGTGGTCCACTTGAGCACTGTATTGCTGCTAAGGCAGTTGCATTCTATGAAGCATTACAACCTGAATTCAAAACTTATCAGGAACAAGTTCATAAAAATGCAGTTGCTATGGCAGAGGCCTTTATTGCTAAGGGTTACAAGGTTGTTTCAGGAGGTACAGACAACCACTTGTTGTTGATAGACCTTCGTACAAAATTCCCTGAATTGACAGGTAAAGTAGCTGAGAAGACCTTAGTTAAAGCTGATATTACAGTTAATAAGAATATGGTTCCATTTGATAGCCGTTCACCATTCCAGACTTCAGGTATTCGTGTAGGAACACCTGCAATTACATCAAGAGGTTTGGTAGAGAAAGATATGGCTTCAGTTGTTGAACTTATCGATAAAGTATTGAACAATATCGATAACGAAGAGGTAATCAACCACGTACGTGAACAAGTTCGTATGAAGATGAATGGAAGACCACTAAACGTTTGGTAGTCGTCTGTAAATCAATAAGTTAAAATAAGAGAGGTCGATTGGATTTAACCAACCGACCTCTTTTCATATCTAAAGTATCATATTACTTTTGTTGAGGTTTGCGAGGACCTTTCTTAGAGTCACCATCTTTGCGTGGAGGACGATTTCCAGCAGGACGTGGTTTTCTTTCCGGCTCTACATAACCCTCAGGTTTTTCGATAAGAGCTTTGCGTGAAAGTCTCAATTTGCCTGTTTTAGCATCAATTTCAAGAAGTTTAACATTTACGATGTCTCCAAGTTGTAGAACATCTTCTACCTTCTCAACTTTTCTCCAATCAAGTTCAGAGATATGAAGAAGTCCCTCTTTGCCAGGAAGAATCTCCACAAATGCACCAAATTCTACGATAGATACAACTTTACCTTCATAACATTCGCCAACTTCTGGAACAGTTGTGATGGCTTTAATGCGTGCAAGAGCAGCATCCATACCCTCTTTATTTTCACCAAAGATGTCAATGATACCGATAGTGTTTCCTTCAGCATCCTTGCTCTCTGTAATAGTGATAGTTGTACCGGTAGTCTTTTGCATATCTTGAATAACTTCGCCACCTTTACCAATTACAGCACCAATAAATTCGCCAGGGATAGTGATTTGAATGATGCGAGGCACGTGAGGTTTGTAATCTTCACGAGGTTGCTCGATAGTCTTAAGCATTTCGCCCATAATGTGCATACGACCAAGTCTAGCTTGTTCTAGAGCTTTTTCAAGAACTTCGTATGAAAGACCATCTACTTTAATATCCATTTGAGTAGCAGTAATACCATCTTTTGTACCTGTTACTTTGAAGTCCATATCTCCTAAGTGGTCTTCATCACCAAGGATATCTGAAAGTACGGCATATTTTCCGCTTGCAGAGTCAGATATAAGTCCCATTGCAATACCTGCTACAGGTTTTTTAATCTTAACACCACAATCCATCAATGCCAAACAACCAGCACATACAGTTGCCATAGATGATGAACCATTTGATTCCAAAATGTCAGAAACAACGCGAACTGCGTATGGATTCTCTTCTCCTACAGGAACAACAGGTTTAAGAGCTCTCCAAGCCAAGTTACCGTGACCAATTTCACGACGGCTAACACCACGAGAAGCTTTAGCCTCACCTGTTGAGAATGGAGGGAAGTTGTAGTGAAGAACAAATTGTTCTGTACCTTGAATCAATACTTCGTCCATCTCCTTCATATCCATCTTAGTACCCAAAGTTACAGTTGATAGAGATTGTGTCTCACCACGTGTAAAAATTGCAGAACCGTGAGCTCCAGGTAGATAATCAACTTCGCACCAGATTGGTCTGATTTGAGTTGTACTTCTACCATCAAGACGGATACCCTCATCAAGAATCATTCTACGCATTGCCTCTTTCTCAACAGCGTGATAGTAGCGACCAATCATAGATGCCTTCTCTTCACGTTCCTCTTCAGGAATTGTTTCGATGAACTCCTCTTTTAATGCCTCAAATTTATCTGTACGTTCGTGTTTAGATGTTCCCTCTTTTGCAATAGCATAACATTTCTCATAGCAATAGTCGTGAACAGCTTGACGAAGCTCTTCGTCATTAGTTTCGTGGCAATAAGTTCTCTTTTCAACTTTACCAACAGCTTCCATTAGTTCAAGTTGAACTTGACACTGTTTTTTAATCTCTTCGTGAGCAAATTTGATAGCATCAAGCATTACAGCTTCGCTAACCTCTTTCATCTCACCTTCAACCATCATAATATTATCAATAGTTGCAGCAACCATAATATCCAAATCAACATTTTCCATTTGAGAGAATGTTGGGTTGATTACAAATTCACCATTGATTCTTGCTACTCTTACTTCAGAGATTGGACCACAGAATGGAATATCACTAACTGCAAGGGCAGCAGATGCAGCTAAACCAGCAAGAGCATCTGGTTGATCCTCTTTATCTGCAGAGATTAGGTTTACTGTAACATATACCTCTGCGTGGAAATCTTCTGGGAATAGTGGACGTAAAGCTCTGTCAACTAAACGGCCAACTAAGATTTCATAGTCTGTTGCACGACCCTCTCTTTTCATAAAACCACCCGGGAAGCGGCCCGCTGCGGCAAATTTTTCTTTATACTCTACTTGAAGAGGCATAAAATCTACATCTTCTTTTGCCTCTTTTGCGCAAGTTACAGCAGCAAGCAACATTGTCTTGCCCATTTTAACTACAACTGAACCGTCGGCTTGTTTCGCCAATTTACCGGTTTCGATTTCGATTGTCCTTCCGTCGGACAATTGGATGGTTTTGTTTACAATATTCATCTTAATAATTCTCCCTGCCTCTCCCAATGAGAGTTGTTAATAAATTCTTTTCCGCGATAGCTTTGGTGCAGGGATTTATTTACCAAAGCGACAACTTACAAATATAAGTAAAACATCAATCCGATGTTCAAATGTCAATAAAAAAGGATGCTCAATTTTGAACATCCTCTCAGTTTCCTTTTCTTGATACTATCGACGAAGGTTAAGTGCCTTCAAAATAGCTCTGTATCGTTCGATATCAGTTTCCTTCAAGTAATCAAGAAGGCGACGTCTTTTACCAACAAGTCTTAACAAAGCTCTTTGAGTGTTGTGGTCTTTCTTGTTAGCTTTAACGTGTTCTGAAAGGTGAACGATACGGTAGGAAAATAAAGCAATCTGGCTCTCTGGAGAACCGGTGTCTGTATTAGACTTTCCGTATTGTCCGAAAATCTCTTGCTTTTTGTCTGCAGATAAATATTCTGACATAATAATGCTTAAGATTTAATTGTTTTGTCCCAAAATTGGGAGTGCAAAGGTAGTTAATATTTTCAATTATACAATATTTTTAATAACTTTGTTTGGTCTTAATTAGCTGATTTTGTTATGGATAAAGTTGTTCACCACCCCGAAATAGGTAAAATCCACCTTAAGAAGGTCCCTTCATCATCTTCAATCAAGATTACAGTGCATCCTCGTCGAGGAGTTGTAGTCTCTATCCCTTGGTTAGTGAGATATCCTGTAGCAATGAGATTTATTGAGCAGAAGAAGGAGTGGATTTTGCGTATGATCGAGCGTCAGAGTAGAAAAATTGAGAAGGATCAGATTCAAGGAAAGTCTATTCCTCCTCTTGGCGATGGAGTGGTAATTAAGACATTAAAACGTATCATAACTATAGAACAGTCACCTGAATTGGTTCTTTTTCAAAACACAATATCAGTTGATAATCAGTATAAGGTAACATCTTCAAAACATAATACAGTTCAGACAAATGCCCCAATTGTTTCAGTATCTGTTAAAAAAGATAGTGCTACGATTATTTTTCCTGCAGATTTCCCAACAACTCCTCAGAAGGACTCTGTGGAGAGTGGTATGCTTAACAATGCTTTGGTTAAGATATTAAAACACGAGGCCAAAGAGGTCTTGCCACAGAAGTTGGAGCAATTGGCTGCAAAACACAATTTTGAGTATAATAAACTCGCACTGAAGAATAATTTGACAAATTGGGGAAGTTGCTCAGAGAAGAAAAATATCAATCTTAATATCCATTTAGTTCGTCTCCCTGAGGAGTTGATAGATTATGTGATACTACACGAATTGTGTCATCTTAAGTATCAAAATCACGGAGCAAATTACTATAAATTGCTTGACTCACTTTGTGAGGGAAGAGAGAAGGAGCTAAGAAAGGAGTTAAAGAGTTACAAGTTATATTAACAAAAAAAGCGGCCCGAGAGCCGCTTTTAATTTTCAATAACTGTGATTAGAAATTGAATTCTACATCCGGAGCTTGTTCTGCACCCTCTTCAGCTTCAAAATATGCTTTCTTGTCAAATCCGAAGATGTTTGCAATTAGATTTGTAGGGAAGCGACGAATCTTACTATTGTAAGGTCTAACAGCTTCATTGAAATCTCTTCTGGCTACAGTAATGCGATTTTCAGTACCCTCTAATTGTGCTTGAAGTTCCTGGAAATTCTCATTTGCTTTAAGCTCTGGATAGTTCTCAGTAACAGCAATCAATCTGCCAAGAGCTGCACCCAATTCACCTTGAGCAGCTTGGAAAGCAGCTAGATTCTCTTCTGTAAGAGAAGAAGCATCAATTTTTGTTTGAGTTGCTGCTGCGCGAGCATTGATTACAGATTCAAGTGTGCTTTTTTCAAATTCAGCAGCACCTTTCACAGTATTTACCAAGTTAGGGATAAGGTCAGCTCTACGTTGATAAACGTTCTCTACATTACCCCATTGATTAGCAACATTTTCATCCAATGCAACAAGTTTGTTGTATTGACCAATTGCCCAAACAGCTATAACTGCAACAACAATTATAATTATCGCAGTAGCTGACAATTTTTTCTTAGCAGAACCAGTGTTTTCTGACATAATATTATTTCTTAAGATCTTGCAACTTCAGAAAGTCTATCGCAGAATGCATCCAAACCTTTTTGCAAATCATCTTTGATTGCTTTAAAGTGCTCTTTAACATTGCTCTTCTTGTCAAAGTGATTTACTCTATAAAATAGATCATTCGCAAAGTCAATTGTTTCAAAGATAATTCTTCTAACCTCTTCGTCGTGTTTACCTGGGTGAAGTTCCAAATATAAAACACAATCTTCAATAAAATCATTTACAAGGAATTCGATATCCTTTTTCAATACTCTTAAACTCATATTCTTAAATTAAATTGTTTTTACAAATATTTAGCAAAAATAGTAAAAAAAGGCAATTATAGTTTGATTATACCTTTTTTCTTTGTTAAACCTAATCCAGGTTTATCTTCCAAAGTGATTCTGCCTTCATTTAACTTCATACCATCAAAGCAGTCATTTGCGATAAGAACATTACCATCCAAGTCTGCCCATTCCATCTTTGGAGATAGTTGTGCAGCCGCAGAAATAGCAACAGAAGTCTCGGTCATACAGCCAATCATAAGTTTCATTCTCAATGAGTTAGCCATACTCACCATCTCGCGTGCCTCTCTCATACCGGTACACTTCATAAGTTTAATGTTAATACCGTGATATGCACCTTTAAGTTTTGGAACATCAATTAATCTTTGGCAAGCTTCATCGGCAATAACTGGAAGTGGACTTCTTTCTGTAACCCAGGCAGCATCATCTAACCAATATTTTGGCATTGGTTGTTCAATCATATTTACATTGCGTTCTGCAAGCCAGTTAATCATATCCAAAGCATAGTATTTATCTTTCCATCCTTGGTTTGCATCAATGCATATAACTGTATCTGTCTTTGAGCGGATTAGATTGATCATTCTCTTATCCTCTTTCTCAGACATTCCCAATTTCACCTTAATAACTTTTGTCCAAGATGCCTCTTCGATCTTCTCGTAAACGACATCATCACTTGCATCGTATCCAATAGTGTAGCTGGTTAGAGGTGTGTTGTTTGGATTAAATCCCCAGATTTTCCACCAAGGTTGTCCAATAATGTTTCCGACAAGATCGTGAAGTGCGATATCTACAGCAGCTTTAGCAGCAGTGTTGTTTGTAGCAATAGCATCAACTGCAATAAGAATATCCTCAATTTGGAAAGGATTATCAAATTTTTCCAATACAGGAACGACTTTCTTAAGGAATTCGTGTACAGATGCTTGAGTCTCTCCTAAATATGGAGGCATAGCAGCTTCGCCATATCCTGTGTAGCCATCCCAAGTAAGTCTTGTGATAACAATTGGAGTTGATGAACGAGAAGATCCGGAAATTGTGAATGTGTATTTCATTTCACCTGTGAAATTCTCCCAAGCAAGCTCCAGTTTGCTTGAACCACCTCTCTTGTTTCTTTTGGCAGGATTATTTGCGAATAGATTTGCAGGGTTGAATACGGCAGCCGCAGCAGTCGCAATACCCATTGTCTTAAGAAAGTTTCTTCTACTTGTTTCCATTGTGGTATATTTGTTTTGTTATCAATTACTTATAAAGTCCACCGTGTTTAAGTGTGGTGATGTCTGGAGTGATGTCGTGGTTAGTAAGAATTCTTCTTGCTCTAACTAAATTTTTTGAACCACTATAATAGATATCACTCTCTGGATCTAAACTGTTAATTCTTACAACTGAAGCTGAGTGAATAAATACTCCATCTTCGATGTAGATGCCAACGTGGGTAATTCTCTCAGATTTACCTTCAGAAGCTTTTCTTCCAAAGAATAGCAAGTCTCCCTTTTGAAGATTTTCCCAACCATTTTCAATATCAACGTGTTCTCCTGTTTTTGCTTGTTGAGAAGCATCTCTAAGTAGTTGAATACCATTTAGTTGGTAAGTTGTTTTAGAGAATCCGCTGCAGTCAAGGGCCTTAATTGATGTACCTGCCCAAAGGTAAGGGAATCCTAAAAATTGTTTTGCTGTAGCAATAATTGCATCTTGTGCAGCTTCAATATCTTTTGCTGGAGAATCTTTAGTAACGTATGTCTTCATACCATCCAACCAGGTATCAAAATCCTTAACATCAGATTTTAAGACATAAGCTACCTCTCCACCAGGAAGCATTACCCTATAATATTTTCCAACACCTGAAACCAGTGATAGTCCAAAGTTTTCCCAATCTTTAGTTGATTGAGTGTCGTAACGATTAACAATATCTCCCCAAACACCGTCGCAAACGACATCGGCATCTTCACGAGGTTCAGCTCTGAAAAGAGTGTAATGTTTAGTAACAACAAGACGTTTAGAAGCTTTCCATTTCTCATACTCCTCTTTTGTGATAGGTTTTACACTTTTTGATGTTACCCAACCAAAGTATCCTTCAGGAGTTTGAACCTTAATCCAGTTGCCATCCTTTTGGAAAGTGCGAAGAGGAGCACCCATTAAGACTTGAGTCGCCATCTCTGCAGAATAATTTGGTGAATATCTTAAGTTATTGACAGAAAGTGTAGCAAGAGCATAATTGTCTTCGCAAGTTGAATCAATCACAGTTACACTATCTAATATAGAAACACCCAAAGAATCCAAACCCTTCAGAAGTGCATCTTTTGCGCCTTGTTCGGTGGTTAATCCTCTTAAAATCAACTCTTTACCGTTTTCTTCCAATTTGATGTCATAAATTGAAGAACGTCTGTCAGGAGCAAATTCTTTTTTAACTTCTGAAGATAATTTATCAAATGTAGCTTGTGGATCTTTGCAAGAGGTAATTGCAAGAAGACAGATAATTGTAAGTATCGAGTATTTTCTCATAATAATGTAAGATTGTAATTATATTCTACAAATTTATAATTTTTTATCTTTGTAGCATAAAAAAAGGTTACAATTTTATGGAGAAAAAGGGGAGATATAATACAGCCGTTGGATATTTCAAAGAAAAGTATGGTTGCAGGTTACAAAAGATTGTTATAGATGCGGGTTTTACCTGTCCAAACCGTGATGGCTCAATATCTCGTGGAGGTTGTACTTTTTGTGATAACAATGCATTTCACCCCTCGTACAGTACGCCGGATAAGAGCATCCATTTGCAGATAGAGGAGGGAATTGAATTTCACGCCAACAGATATAGGAATGCAACACAGTTTCTTGCCTATTTTCAGACATATTCCAACACTTATGCCCCTTTGGAGAGGTTGAAGGAGATATACTCTCAAGCATTGGACCATCCATCAATAAGGGGAATTGTGATAGGTACACGTCCCGATTGTGTTGATGATGAGAAATTGGACTACCTTGCTGAATTATCCCGCAAACATTTAGTAATCATTGAGTATGGTATAGAGTCTTGTTATAACTCAACATTAGAAAAAATAAATAGAGGCCATACTTGGGAACAGGCGGTAGAGGCAGTAAATAAAACTCACGAACGAGGTTTGGAGCAGGGAGCTCACTTTATGTTCGGATTGCCTGGCGAAAGCCGTGAGGATATGCTCGCAATGGCAGATAAAATCAATAAATTACCTATAGACGCTGCAAAATTCCATCAACTCCAAATTGTCAAAGGGACAAAAATGGAGAGGGAATTTGAAGAGCATCCAGAGAGATTTGTAACCTTTGCTCTGGATGAATATATTGACTTCTTTGTCGATTTTTTGGAGAGATTAAGACCAGATTTGCGCATAGAGAGATTTGTCTCAGAGGTTCCTCCAAGATTTGTAAATTCGACACCGTGGGGGTTAATACGAAACGTAGAACTTCTTAGACTCTTGGATCAGAGGTTGGAAGAGAGGAATACCTATCAAGGGCGTATCTTTGAGATGAACTCAAAATCTGTCGGTAGCTCCATCTTATAAACGCTCTCCCTCAAGAAGGTTCGGTAATCATTAATATCGCTATATCCCTCTTGCTCCTGTGGTAAGATTGGTGATCCTATACCTACTCTTACCTCTTTGCCTCTCTTGTTAAATACCTCACTTGGAAGACGTAGCAGGCGTACTTTCCAATCTATAAGCCCAAGGTTATAGTAAAATTTAGAATTGCCATCAAAGAATCTTACAGGCACAATAGGGACTCTTGCTTTTTTTATAAGTCTGATGATTGCCTCTTGCCATTCGCGGTCTCTGATGCACCCCTCTTTCAAACTTAAATCAGATACAGCTCCCGATGGAAATATTCCTAAAGGTTTGCCATCTTTGAGCTGTTTGATTGCGTTTCTTACACCGGCAATACTCTCTTTTGTTGCAGCCTCGCGACTCTTTCCGGTGGGTGTTACGGTAATAAAATTCTCGTTTAAAGGTTCAATTCTTGATAAGAAGTTGTTTACCATAACCTTAAAGTCAGGGTTAATATGGGCAAACAAATCCACCAAAATAATACCATCAATGCTTCCGTATGGGTGGTTGCTGATTGTGATAAAAGCTCCCTCCGGAAGATTGTTCAGATTCTCTAATCCCCCTACCTGATAATCAACACCTATGTCCTGAAGTACGTGTGATGCGAACTCCGGACCTTTGTATTGATAATTGTTGTCATATAGTTGATTTACCTTCTCAACTCTGAATAATCTCAACAAGGATTGTGCAAATTTCTTTCCTGCACATCCTCTAAAAATTGGTGAAGCGTTTGATAACTCTTCTATTGATAATAGTGGCACTTATTTAATCTCCTTAATGTAGCTTCGGGCCCTCTTGTGTAGTCTATGATCAAATTTATTCCAAAGATTTTGAACGCTAAAATTATCTTCCAACTCACGAGTGGACTCGACATATTTAACATTATACTTCTCAATTCCTTTAGCTATCTCTCTGAAAATCATCGCATTAACACCTTTTTGCTGATAGTCGGGATCGATACCGATAAGCAAAGTGTCAATTGTGTCGTTCTTTTTCAAAGCTCTTAAAATGTGAATAAAACCGAATGGGAAGAGTTTGCCTTTTGCCTTTTGAAGTGCTTTGGACATTGAAGGCAGGCAGACACCAAATCCAACAATTTTATCATCACTATTAAGAATGATAGATACGAAGTCCAGATTAAGTTGAGGTACAAATTGTGCAATAAGGTCATCTATCTGACCTTGGCTTAGTTGACTGTAACCGTGAAGTTTATCATATACTTTGTTGATTAAGTCAAATACACCGCCTATATATTTTTTTAGTTCTCTTTTATTTTTAATAGTTGCTACTCTGAGATTCTCACGTTTCTCAACAATTTGAGCAATTCTGTAGTATTTTTCAGGAATTGGACAAGGGGTAGTAATTCTATACTCAACCCAGTCAATCTCCTTCGTAAAGCCCAATTCTAAAATACGAGGTTCATAGTATGGATGGTTGTACTTTCCGTAAGCTGTAGGAAGCTCGTCAAAACCCTCTACAAGCACACCTGACGCATCAAATTCCAAAAAACCGACAGGTCCACAGATTTGTTGCATACCATTATCTTTTGCCCATTTCTCTGCTGTGTCAAAGAGCAGTTTCACAACCTCTTTATCATCAATAAAATCTACCCAACCGAATCTTGCATAATTCGTGCCTGTTTTTTTGTTGTATTGGTGATTAATGATACCGGCAATTCTTCCTACTATCTTACCGTTTTCGTCATAAGCCAACCAATATTTTGCATCGCAGTATTCGAAAGCGTGGTTCTTTTCCTTTGTCAATGCATCTAAATCAGCAGATTCTAATTGAGGAACATAAAACTTACTATCTTTATACAGTTTGTTCGGGAATTTTACAAAATTCTTAAGTTCCTTTCTGGTAGATACCTCTTTTATTGAATACTTCATAGGATTGTGTGTTAGGTTAAACTTTATAATACATTTTCAAGATCCAGCTAAAGAGCCTTGGAGGGAGAATTCTTTTTGCCACAACAGCTAGTTTCTGAAGTGGAGAGGCAATGATATAGCGATATTTTGGCTCTCTTTTTTCTACAATTTTAGCAATTACTTTTGCCAATTTTAATGGTTTAAGACCACCATTTTCATCATTCTCAATACTCTTCATAGATGCTTTTAGTGATGGATATGCAGTTGAAGCATCTTCGGATAGTTGGCTCTTTCTATTTTGTGTGAAATGGGTGGAAAAATCACCCGGATTTATTACAACTACTTTAATGTTAAATTGACTGCACTCCAATCTCAATGCCTGGCAGAAACCCTCGATTGCAAATTTACTTGCAGAGTAGAAACCCTGATAAGGAAGTCCGATTAGACCACCGATAGAGCTTAGGCAGATAATCTTGCCACAATTGATCTCTCTCATATAAGGGAGAACGGCCTTAGTGCATCTAACGCAACCCATAAAATTTGTATCCATCTGATTATCAATATCTTCCAGACTTGAAAATTCTATTGGTCCACCAATTCCGATACCAGCATTATTTATAAGTACATCAATTTTACCCTCTTTTTTTATAACAAAGTCAATAGCCTCAGTGATAGAATTATTATCGCGAACATCAACCATTAGATAGTTTACACCAACTATCTTCTCCACCTCTCTTCTTACGGTGCCATAGATAGTGTGCCCTTTTTGGTTAAGCAGCTTTGCTATCTCGGCTCCGAATCCTGACGAGATTCCTGTTATAAAAATTACCATTAAATTATCTCTAACTCTTTGAATGCTTTGGTTATCTTCTCAATAGCTTCATCTACCTGTTCGAAGGTGTGAGTGGCCATTAGAGAGAATCTTATCAATGTGTCCTCTTTAGGTACAGCTGGTGCTACAACCGGATTTACAAAAACTCCATTATCAAGTAGCATTGCTGTAACTCTGAGTGCCTTTTCATTATCTCTTACAAACAATGGAATGATAGGAGTTTCACTTAATCCTGTATCAAATCCATTGGCCTTGAAGCAGTTGCGAGCATAATCAGATATTTTCCAAAGATGCTCTATTCTTTCTGGTTCACTCAGCATAATATCAATTGCTGTGCTTACCGTTGCAATATTTGCAGGAGGCATACTTGCACTGAAAATGAGTGAACGTGAGTTGTGCTTCAAGTAGTTAATTATATCCTTGTCTGCTGCAATAAAGCCCCCAAGTGAGCCAAGTGATTTTGAGAAGGTACTCATAATCAAATCAACATCTTCTGTGGCATTAAAATGAGATGCTGTACCGCGGCCACAATCTCCCAGAACTCCCAGTGCGTGGGCATCATCAACCATAATGGTTGCATCATACTTTTTAGCAAGTTCTATTACCTCTGGAAGTTTGATAATATCGCCCTCCATAGAGAATATTCCATCTACAACAATCAATTTTACGCTTTCAGGATTGCAGAAACGCAATTTTTGCTCTAATGCATCCATATCATTGTGGGCAAACTTCAGTACCTTACCAAATGAGAGTCGGCTACCCTCAATGATTGATGCGTGGTCCAAAGCATCCAATATGATGTAGTCTTCACGAGAACATAACGCAGAAACAACTCCTAAATTTACCTGAAATCCTGTGCTATAACAAATAGCTTCATCTTTCCCTACAAGTTTTGCCAATTTCTCCTCAAGTTCAAGGTGAATGTCGAGCGTTCCATTCAAAAATCGCGATCCAGAACAACTAGTTCCATATTTTTTTGTAGCGGCAATGGCTGATTCCTTTAATCTCTCGTCATTAGATAGTCCTAAATAGCTGTTTGAACCAAACATAAGGACTTTATTACCATTAATTGACACAGATGTGTCTTGTTCTGATTCGATTGCTCTATAGTAAGGATAAATTCCCATTGCCATAAATTGCTGAGGCAATGTATATTGCGAGCAAATCTTTTGTAGACGTTTCATTTTGAAGTTGGTTTTAGTGACTTGCAAAGCTAATAAAAAAAGCTCTAAAAAGCAAATTTACCTCTTTTGCTTGAAAATAATCCATTCCGAGATGGCGTAATTGATAGAACCTGAGATGCATAAAGCTAGTAGATTGCAAATAATAACATTCCAGCTGAAGAGCAATTCAAAGAGAAGTAGGAATCCCATCTTTATAACAAATACGCCGCTGGATGTGAGATTGTATCCGAGGTAGTGTCTGATAAATGAGCGGAAGTTTCTCTTGCTTACCCTGTTTTTCCAAATCAGAAAGTATGAGCTGAAAAAGTTGCACAGAACGGCAACTTCAAATGATATGATAGGGGAGATAATGTAATCTCCCACATAGGTATCAAACACAAAGGCAGAGAACACCCATAGGATAAGTGTATCTATAAGTGTTCCGAAGCCATTTGTAACAATAAAAAGTATTATTCTATTTATCACAATCTATCTTTTTGGGAGGGTCCATTTTGTAATAAATCTTTCCATCTTTATAGACACTCATAAAGTGAGAAATAATTATGAATAAGAAAATTACAATGCCAAGATAATCAAATATTCCCAATGTGATCGTGCTTCCGTAAAAATTAAATGTGTTAGAATAATTTCTTAGTGGTTCAATATACAAGAATAATGTGTTCAAAATCATCATAACCAATCTGAACTCAGTAGGTCCAATGCGATTGTATGATATTCTAAACTCGTTTTTTAAGTGTGTGTTAATGTAAGTATAAATTGATAAAATCAGATACGCTACCAACACTAGCATAGCTACATAAAGACTCAATATTCCCGACAAACCAGCTCCGATGCACATTATCGCAACTGTAATACCATCGACGTTATGGTCGATGAAGAAGCCCCAAACAGGACGTTGAGACTTTCTTACCCTTGCTAATGTACCATCTAATGAGTCTCCATACCAATTTACGAAGAAGCCAAATGTGGCCAGCCATAAAAAGTATATATTTTCATTCGATAGAATGTATCCAATAGCAACGATAATTGATCCAACAACACCAATCGCAGTAAGCATATCTGATGTCACCCAAGATGGTGTCCTCTTTGCTAAATAGGTTAAGAATCTCTTCTCAGCTTTGCTTAAGAGAGATTCTTGAAATCTTACTGATTGTTCTTTTTCCTTCATTTTTGTGTCATTCAAAATGTTTACAAAATGAATACAAAATATGTTCCATTAATTAAAATGCTCCCCTTTAAGATAGTCAAAAAGGAAAAATTGAACATTATTTAATTTACATACTCTTATTATCAACTATCGATACTAATAATTGAATAAAAATGCTTAACTTTGCACCTTATATAGAAAAATATAAACACTATGCAATCACAATTTAATTTCTCTATTCCAGAGGGTCTTACCTTTGATGATGTACTATTGGTTCCTGCTGAATCCAATGTACTACCCCGAGACGTGGATGTAACTACAAAGTTTACTAAGGAGCTTACTCTTCACACTCCGATTGTTTCAGCTGCTATGGATACAGTGACTGAGGCTGCAACTGCAATTGCTATTGCTCGTGCCGGAGGTATTGGTGTTATCCATAAGAATATGACTATGGAACAACAAATGGAGCAGGTTCGCAGAGTTAAAAGAGCTGAAAATGGTATGATCTATGATCCTGTTACCATTGATTGCAATGCTTGTGTGGGTGATGCCCTAAGATTGATGTCTGAAAATCATATCGGTGGAATCCCTGTTGTAGATAAGAGCAAAAAACTTATCGGTATCGTTACAAACAGAGATTTGCGTTTTGAGAATAATATGAAGACTCCTATTTCTGAAGTTATGACTCACGAAGGTCTTATTACTGTCAGAAGTAAGACAGATATTCCTCAGGCAACAGAGATTTTAAGAAGACATAAGATTGAAAAACTTCCGGTTGTGGATGAAAATGGAGTTTTGGTAGGTCTTATCACATATAAAGATATTACAAAGATTAAAGATAATCCGATTGCAAGTAAGGACTCAAAGGGTCGTCTATTGGTTGCAGCTGCAGTTGGTGTAAAGGCAGATACAGTTGAGAGAGTTGAAAAACTTGTCTCTGCACACGTTGATGCAGTTGTAATAGATACAGCACACGGACACTCTCTTTTCGTTCTTGAAACTATCAAGAAGGTAAGAGCAGCTTTCCCTCATCTGCAAATAGTTGCCGGAAATATCGCAACAGGCGAGGCGGCTTTGGCTTTGAAAGAGGCAGGCGTAGATGCAGTTAAGGTTGGTATTGGTCCTGGTTCAATTTGTACCACAAGAATTATTGCCGGTGTCGGTGTCCCACAATTGAGTGCAATTATGTCAGCAGCATCTGCACTTGAAGGTAGTGGAGTTCCAGTGATTGCTGATGGTGGTATCCGCTACTCGGGAGATATCGTTAAGGCATTGGCAGCAGGTGCATCTACAATTATGGCGGGTTCACTATTTGCCGGAGTTGAGGAGTCGCCAGGTGAAACTATCATCTTCAATGGTAGAAAATTCAAATCATATCGTGGTATGGGTTCTCTTGAGGCAATGCAACAAGGTTCAAAAGATCGCTATTTCCAAGATATGGAAGAGGATGTTAAAAAACTTGTACCAGAAGGAATTGTTGCACAGGTGCCATATAAAGGAACTTTGGATGAAGTTGTATATCAACTTATTGGTGGATTGAGAGCCGGAATGGGTTATTGTGGCGCAAAAGATATCCCATCTTTAAGAAAGGCACAGTTTGTGCGTATCACATCTGCAGGTGTGGCTGAAAACCACCCTCACGATGTTACAATTACCAGAGAGGCACCAAACTACTCAAGATAAGATGAAAAGATTCTTCACTATATTGTTTTCACTGATACTCTTAACCTCTTGTGAGAGTATTGGTAATCTGTTTAGTGGAGACAAGGTGGCTCGTGTTGGCTCCTATGTGTTGTACGAGAGGGATTTGAGAAGTTTAATCCCATTAGGTACATCCAAAGAAGATAGCATTCAGATGGTTCAACAATATATCAACTCCTGGGCAGTGCAGAATCTAAAGCAGATTCAGGCAGAGCAGGAGTTGTCTTCTGAAGAGAAAGATATTACGGCTGAGATTGAGGAGTTCAAAAAGACTCTTTTAGCATATAGATATGAAAAATTATATGTTGAGCAACGTCTTGATACCTTAATCACAGAGAAGGAGTGTGAGGATTACTATCGAGAAAATCTTCAATATTTTATCTCTTCTACCCCTATATTCAAAGCACGTGTAATAAAAATTAATCCATTGTCATCCAATTATTTGCAGATAAAGAAACTCTACAAATCTACTAAAGAGGAGGATTTGCATCAGTTGGATGAATTATGTTCTGAATATGCGGAAAAATATATCGATTTTGATGGACAATGGATTGTGCCTCAGCAACTTGCAGACTATGTGGGGATAACTCCGGATCAATGTGTAGAGTTATTGGGAGCTGGAAACAGTTTCGAAGTGGAGAACCCGGCAAATCACTATTTTGTCTATATCGATGTGATGAATAATAGAGGGAAGGTTGCTCCATTTGAGTATGTCGAGCCGAAAATCAAAGAGAGTATATTAAGTAAAAGAAAACAGCAACTTTTGCAGAGTTTGGAACAAGACTTGCTTAGAGATGCTGTAAGTAATAATAAGTTAAAAATTTATGATAAAGAGTAGAGTCATACTATCCATCCTTATAGCAATAACTGTTGTAGCAATTTCTCCGGTTAATGCACAAAAATATGAGGGTATTGTAGATAAAACCATTGCAATTGTGGGAGATAAAGCAATCTCTCTATTTGATTTGGAATCTGAGATTCAAGTCCTAAAATCACAAGGATATCCTGTGGATAAGGATACAAGATGTGAAATTTTAGAGGGAATGTTAGGTGCAAAAATATATGTTGCACAGGCAATAATGGATAGTTTGTATGTAAATGAAGACCAGGTACAAGCTGAGTTGGACAGTCGTATTAGCAATGCTTTGGCTACATTGGGTGGAGAGGCAGAGTTTGAGAAATATTTCAAGAAACCTGTTTATAAGGTTCGTGCAATGTGGCGTGATGCTATATATGAGCAACTCCAAACTCAACAAATGCAGCAGGAGATTATAAAAAAGGTGCCAGAATTGACCCCAACAGATGTAAAAAACTTCTGCGACACAGTAAGTGAGGATTTGCCTATAATTCCTACTCAATATCAGATTCGTCAAATTGTTCTATATCCTGACCAGGAGTCTGCCAAGCTTTTAGTAAAAGAGAAATTGCTGGAAATCAGAGAGAGAATACAGAATGGTGAAAAATTCTCTACTTTGGCGAGAATTTATTCTCAAGATCATTCTAATGCTTCTCGTGGTGGTGAGTTGGGAATGTATTCAAAATCAGTCTTTTGGTCACAATTCTCCGATGCAGCTATGTCATTGAAGGAGGGACAAGTTTCTCAAATTGTTGAGACTCCGGATGGATTCCACCTTATTCAGATGATAGAAAAGAAAGGGGATGCATTTAATGCAAGACATATCTTGATTAAGCCAGAATATACTGCTGAAGATAGAATTAAAGCTTTTGATAAGCTGGATACTATCAGAAATGCGATTGTTGAGGATTCTGTCTCATTTGAAAGTCTTGCAAAACTATATTCAGAAGATCCAAAAACACGCACAAATGGTGGTTTGATGGCTGATCTAAATACAGGTTCATCATTCTTCGAGAAAGACCAATTGAAGCCGTCAGATTATAATATTCTTAAGAATATGAAGGAGGGTGAAGTTTCACAACCATTTGAATCGACAGATAACGAAGGACGTAGTGGAAATGTAATCTACAAGATTATTAAACTTGAAAAGATTGTTCCTGCTCATACTGCAATTTTTACATCAGATTACCCTGTATTGAGGGACTATGCCCAAAATAAAGAGTCCAGCAAGGCAGTTGAGAAATTCTTGGAGGAGAAGAAAAAGAGCACCTTCATTATGATTGATGATATGTTCAAAGGATGTTCTTTTGTTGAAGAAGGTTGGATTAAGTAATTGTAAATGAAGAAGTTGCGTAAGATTTATCTATCGTTATTGCTGATATTATTGCCGGTTGTTTCTTTTGCTCAGAAGCAGCCGCAAGATAGTTTAGTACGTCTATTGGAGGCAAAATCTGCGGAACTTATTGAAAAATATGGCAGAACATATCGCAAGGTAATTGGCCCTGCGAGATTCCTGCATAATAATACATATCTTATTTGCGACACAGCTTTCTGGGATGTCCAAAATGAATTTATTGATGCTATTGGTCGAGTTCAGTTAGCTCAAGATGGAACACTTCTGACAAGTGACAAATTGCACTATAAAATTCAAGAGAATCTAGCCGAGTTCAGAGGATCGGAGGTAAGACTTATCGACAAAGAGAAGAATACCTTAAAGACTCGCTATCTTGATTATAATACAAAAGATAGTATAGCGGTATTCAAAGGTGGTGCCTCTATGAAGGATAAGGATGGTAATATCATTGAGAGTAATAATGGTACATACGAATCTAAAGAGAATACATTTTTCTTTGAACATAATGTGAATTTCTTCTCAGATTCGCTCTTTATGAAGAGTATGAATATGACCTATAATACTGCGAACAATACTGCATATTTTGGTCGTTATACCTATTTGTGGCAAGGTGATAATTTCTTGTCAGCTCACGGTGGCTGGTATGACAGAGAAAATGAGAAGATTTTGTTTACGAATAATGTCTTTGGCTCCAATCCCGAATATGAATTCACGAGTGATTCCGCTTTCTATGACAGACCACTAAATTATCTTGAACTTTCGAACAATGCTCAAGTTATTGATACTGCAAATCAGGTAATCTTAATCTCCGATAAAATGACTTTTACTCAAGACTCTTTGGGTAATAGTTTTGGTGATATGTTAAAGAATCCTGTCTTTATCTATTATGGTGAAAATGAGAACAATGTGGTTGATTCACTCTTTGCAGTGAGTGATATTATGCATATTGAGACTGAGCGTAAGTTTAGAATTCCGGAGAGTGAGACAACAGCATCTGCGGAAAGAATCAAGAGATTTTTCCAGGATCCGATAGCTGAGATGAAGAAGAATAAAGCAGCAGAGGCCGCAAAAGAGAGAGAGGAGAAATTAAGGCAGGTTGGTGCAACTATAGATAGAGGAGCAGATGGAGCGCTTGATATGAATCCGAATCTTAATAAGCCAGACTCTACTCTAAATGCTAATAATGATATCTCAAAACCTCAGTCGGATAGTACGCTGAATGTCGGTGTTGATTCTTTGGGCTTTGCAACCGATTCTTTAGGAGTAGCTTTAGACTCTCTCGGAAATGTAATAGACTCTCTTTCAGTTGCCCCTATAGATTCAACTGAAGTAATGTTTCTGCGTGCCCACAGAAATGTGAAGATTTACAGAAGTGATATTCAAGTTTTATGTGACTCTCTTGTATTTACAGATTTGGATTCTATTGCCCGTTTGTATCAGAAACCTGTTTTATGGAATGAGGCAACTAATCAACTTTCAGCCGACGAAATGCAACTTCTCGTACAGAATGGAGCATTATCCAGAGGTTCAATGGCTGGAAATGCCTTTATAACAACAGAGGAGGACTCTGTCCACTATAATCAGATAAAATCTGTGGAGATGATAGGTCACTTCAAGGATAATGAGCTGACAAGATTTGATGCCTTTGGTGGAGTCTCTGCAATTTTCTATTTGGTAGAGGAGGGTGAGATAACAACAGTGAATATAAAGAATTCAACAATGATGATGTCTCTTCTCAAGAATAATCGTGCAGAGAAGAATTTCTACTATGATGCTCCAAAGAATGATGCACATCCATTGTTTGGTCTTGATACAAATATTCAGAGATTAAAGGATTTCCATTGGAGAGGAGATGAACGTCCTAAGAGTAGATATGACATTACCAATGCTGTTATTAAACCAAGTAGCAGAGGTAAATATACTCACGTTCAATTCCCGCAATTCAGACAGAGCGAAATTTACTTTCCTGGATATATCAGAGGTATTTTGAAGGATATTGAGATAAGAAAAATCAATAAAGAGAATGCTATAGAAGATGCACAATGGCATACAAATGAGTCAGACTCAATAGCAGTTATAGATTCTATCCCACTTCCTCCTTCAGATCCAATAATTACTCTTGATACCACTACTACAATAGAGTTAATAAAGGATTCGTTGCTGGTACTTGATAAGAGGATAGTAACAGACACTATAAATACAATAATGAGAGATTCTCTGATGCAGAGAATTGCAGATGATACAATTATAGAGGAGATAGATGATATTATTGTAGAGGATACTGAGCAAGGAGTTGTGCAAGTTGTTGAAAATAAGACAGATACGACAATTGTTCCTACTCCGGTTAGAGAGATGGATAATACTCCGAGTCGAACAGAAGCTTTGGTTCAGGAGTCAATCAAACAGAGACCTTATGTTAAGAAAAGCAGATTCAAATTTGAGGCAGGTTTGGGTATCCATACTCCTATTGGATTGATAGGATCGTCAGGAGGTTCAGAAGTGAGTATTATTTCTCCAAAAGTATATGGAGCAGCACAGTACTATTTTAATGATAATTTGAGTTTAGGAGCTAAACTATTGTATAATTATTCAACTCAGGGTTCAAATGCAACAGCAATAGAACCAGTTACTAATAACATACACAATCTAAGATTAGTTGCCTTCTCTGATTATCATTTTATGGCAGATAGGAAATACAGACCATTTATTGGAGTTGGAGTAGGAGGAAGTATCAATGCAGTAAATACAGCATCAAAATACTTGTTTATAGAGCCACGCGTTGGTATTGAAATGGGCAAGCATCTAAAATTGACACTTGATATGGGTTGCTTTATCAATAGTAAAGAAAAATCTCATATCTGGAATGATACAAGTTTGAATATTGGCTGGGTGTTCTAGGAGGTTTTATACAATAATATGAAAGAGATGACTATGTGATGCTTTCATATAGTCATCTCTTTTTTACTTCGCTTGCAATCAACTCAAGATAATCTTTATCCTTTAACCTTGAGGCAATACTTTTTCCAGTCTAATGCCTCGAGAACCCTTTACAAGTATGCTCTTCTCGCTTAAATCTACTGACAATAGATGTTCTGCAAGTTTTTCTGAAGAGTCAAATACCGGAGTTGCTCCCGCTTTTTCAAACTCTTTCCCTACATAATATTCCGATGAAAAATTGGAAGTATGGACAAGTTCAACAATCTTCTTATGCTCATTAACAGAGAACTCTCCAAGTTCAAGCATATCTCCAAGAATTACTACTTTGTTCTTAAAACTGCTATTGGCAAAATTGGTAATGGAAGCCCTCATACTTGTCGGGTTAGCATTGTAGGCATCTATAATGTATGTTGTATCTCCAATTTTTTTGAGTTGAGAACGATTATTTGTTGGAATATACTCCTCTATTGCCTGAATTGCATCATCTTGATCTACTCCAAAGTACTCGCCTACCTTCAAGGCAGCCATAATATTATCGGCATTGTAGGCTCCAATTAGATTACTGTTAATTACTTTGCCATTACTTAGTTCTACACGAAGGTAGGGATTGTTTTCATCTGATTGCAGTACTTTACTATTTGAAAACTCAACACCATAAGGTATAATCTTCAGGTCTGGTCTTTGAGTGGCCATATCAACCAAAATTGTGTTGTCAACATTTACAAATGCGTGGTCTGCTGTTCGTTGCAGGTAATCGTAAAGTTCTCCTTTGGTCTTCTTTACGCCATCAAATGATCCAAATCCAAGAAGGTGTGCCTTGCCAACATTGGTAATTAATCCAAATGTTGGTAGAGCAATTTTTGTGCTACTCTCTATCTCTCCAGGATTACTTGCACCCATCTCAACAACAGCGATTTCGTGGCCTTTCTCCAGTCTCAAAAGAGTAAGGGGTACGCCTATGTGGTTGTTTAGATTGCCTGTTGTGGAAAGTGTACTGTATTTTTTGCTTAAAACGCTGGATATTAACTCTTTAGTAGTGGTTTTCCCATTCGTACCTGTTAGTCCTATTACGGGGATATTGAATTGAGAACGATGATATCTCGCCAAAGACTGAAGAGCAGTAAGTGTATCTTCAACTACAATAATTCCCTCTTCTCCAGCCAACTCCACTCTATCAACAACTGCATATCTTGCACCGCACTCTATCGCTTTGAGAGCGAAATCATTGCCATCAAAGTTCTCTCCTTTAAGTGCAAAAAATAGTGATCCCTCCTTAACAGCACGACTATCGGTTGATACACCGGTAGATTCTAAAAATGCTCTATATAGTTCCTTCATATTCAATTATTTTGTACCTGTAGAACCAAATCCGCCTGCACCACGTTTGCTCTCTTCCAATGTCTCAACACTCTCCCATTCAACAGTTTCGTGTTTTGCAACAACCATTTGCGCAACTCTCTCTCCTGGTTTGATAACGAATGGCTCTTTTGACAGATTAATAAGAATAACTCCAATCTCTCCTCTGTAATCAGCATCGATTGTTCCAGGACTATTTGGAATAGAGATTCCAAACTTGGCAGCCAAACCGCTTCGAGGTCTGATTTGCGCCTCATATCCTTGTGGTAACTCAATGAAAAGACCTGTTGGTACTACAACTCTTTCAAGAGATCCTAGTACGATTTCATTCTCTATATTTGCCTTCAAATCCATTCCTGCAGAGTACTCGGTAGCATATTTTGGAAGATCGTAATTAGACTTGTTTACAATTTTTACCTTTAGAGTCATATCTTTAATTTTTAATAAGTTTCTTAATATTCTTTCTCTCAATTATAATCCATATTGCCAGATATATGAGAATCAATACTGTATGGATGGCGAGTTTCCAACCAAGTTGCATTTCTCCAAATATAGTACTAGCTCCGAAAATTGCCAATCCGATAGCAATCAGAGATATAATCTTTTTCCAGTTATAATCAATAGGATAATATTTTCTTCCCATAATCAAACTTGTTATCAGCATAACAAGGTAGCTTGCAAGGTGCGCCCAAGCAGCAGCGTGATATGAGAATTTCGGCATAAATATAATGTTCAGTATAATTGTAACAATTAGGCCGGATATAGTTATGTAGATGGCATAAGAGGTCTTTCCTGCAAGTTTATACCACATATCTACATTGAACAACATACCAAGTACCATATAGGCAAAGAGCATAATCGGAGCAATAGATAGACCTACTCTGAAATCTCTGCCGAGGAATAGTCCTATAAGGTCAATATATAAAACAACTCCAAGGAAAACGAGCATACAGAAACCTACAAAATAGTTCATTACTTCGGCATAGATCAGTTTGCTCTCCTTCTCCTTTTGCCTTTGGAAGAAGAATGGTTCAGCTGCGTATCGGAACATCTGAACGAATAGTGACATTATCACAGCAATTTTTACACCTGCCTGATATACTCCTAAATCTGCTCTCCAGATAGACTCTTCGCATAAAAACCTCATTAAAATTCTGTCAATGAAGTCGTTGAAAATACCTGGAAGCCCAGCAATCATTAGTGGTAATGAATATGCCAATAGCTTTTTTAACAAGTTGATATCCATTGAGAACTTCAATCGAAGAATTTCAGGTAGAAGAAGTATTACACAAACTATACAACTTACAAAGATTGCAAAGATCACGTAAGAGAAGTCAGGTGTAGGACTTATGAAATTGGTAATGAAAGAGTTAGGATTGTTTGCCAGGTACTTTGGAAGTGCAAGGAAAAGGAGTAGATTTCCGCAGGTCTCCGTCAAGATTTTGATGGTTTTAATTACTGCAAACTTTAAGGCCTTATGCTCAAATCTAAGTTTTGCAAAGATGATACTTGTGCTACAATCCATAAAAAGGATTCCTCCGACATAGATTATGCAGTTTGAATATCCTGCATATCCCATAGCAGATGAGATAGGATCGGCAAATATTATCATCAGGGCAAAAAATAGCCCTGAGAGGAGTGAAGTTGTGGCAAAGGCACTCGAAAAGATAGAGGATTTATTTACTCCATCCTTTGTGGCAAATCGGAAGCATCCGGTCTCTAAACCTAAGACAAGGACGACTTGAAGAATTGCAATATATGCGAGAAACTCTGTTGTAACTCCATACTCAGATTGTGTCAAAACCCTTGTATATAGAGGAACAAGCAAAAAGTTTATGACGCGGGCAAGAATTGTACTTAACCCATAAATAGCGGTCTCGCCTGCAAGTTGTTTTAGAGGATTTGCCATAATATCATTTCATTAACAAGCAAACTTACAAAAAATAGTGTTAAATTTGCTTATTATTAAGAATCTTTATAAGGAGAATTATTATGAAATTTACAAAACTAATTAATTTACTGATTGTTATGGCATTACTTTTCACAGGATGTAAAAGTTCAAACTCAAACGAAGAGGCAGCTTTGGCATTTGATCCTACACAACTTCAAGATGAACCTATTTTCAAAATTGTAACTACACAAGGAACAATTACTGTTAAGCTCTATGCCGACACTCCCCTTCATAGAGATAACTTTGTAAAATTGGCTTCAGAAAAATTCTTTGATGGAATTCTATTCCACAGAGTTATCAACGGTTTTATGATTCAAGCCGGAGATCCATTAACTAAAGATCCAGAAAAGGCAGCTCAATATGGAACAGGTGGCCCTGGTTACACAATTCCTGCAGAATTTGTTCAAGAGCATAGACATATTAAAGGAGCTTTGGCTGCTGCAAGAAGAGGTGATGCTGCAAATCCTCTAAAAGAGTCATCTGGCTCACAATTTTACATTGTACAAAATCCAGAAACTTGCGCACAGTTGGATGGTCAATATACTGTTTTTGGTGAAACTATTGAGGGTATAGAGGTTATTGATAAGATTGCAGCAATTCCTACAGATGGTAGAGACAGACCAACTCGTGACGTTAAAATTGTATCTGTGTTGCCAGTTATTACAGAAGCAGCTCCAGCAGTTGAAGATACAGTTAAGTAGTTGATAATGAGTGATTTAGGAATATTAGACATAATTAAACGTAGCCGTAGCTACAGGCGTTTTTATCAAGAGAAGGCAATTCCTCAAGAGGAGTTGCTTTCTATGATAGAGGCGGCACGTTTTTCTCCATCGGCAAGGAATGTCCAGCCGATTAAGTATATTATTTGCTCTACTCCTGAGTCCTGTGCAAGAGTATATCCAACCTTGGCTTGGGCTGGATATTTGAAGGATTGGGATGGCCCGGCAGAGGGGGAGCGACCATCGGCATATATCATTCAGTTGCACGATACTGAGGTGAGTCCAGGATATAACTGTGATCACGGGATTACAGCTCAGAGTATTCTGTTACAAGCGACCTCTTTAGGTTATGGCGGATGTCTCATTGCTGCGGTACAAAGGGAATCACTTACAGAGATTCTTCAATTACCAGAACATTTGAAAATTATAAATGTTATAGCACTTGGAGTTCCAAAAGAGGAAATTGTTGTAACAGATATTAAAAATAATGATCATTGCTATTGGCGTGATAATCAGGCAGTTCACTATGTTCCAAAGAGGACTGTTGAAGAAATTTTAACAAAAATTATCTAATTTTTTTGATAATTATCTGTTTTTGGCACAGCAATTGCAATTTAATAAAGCAGATAGTTTTTTCATAGGTTAGATTTTTAGGTTAAGTGAAAAAAGAGAGTGCATCAAGGGAGAGGATGCGCTCTCTTTATTTTTGCACTTCCCTAAAATTTTTTTATCTTTGAATTAATCAATTTATAGATTATGGCAACATTTAATATAGATCAAAAATATCATACTTTGTCTGAGGTGGCTACTCTTTTTGAGAGTCATTGTAAATTGCATCTGGGAGATGATGCAAAAGGTAGAATTTCACATTGCAGAGAGTATTTAGATAATAAAATGAAGAGTCAAACCAAGCCAATTTATGGCGTTACAACAGGGTTTGGCTCTTTGTGTAATGTCTCGGTTGATAATGAAAATCTCAGCCAATTGCAGAAGAATCTTGTAATGTCTCACGCTTGTGGAGTAGGTGAGGAGGTTGACACTCAAATTGTTAAGTTAATGATGGCTTTGAAGGTGAAATCTCTTGCTTATGGCTATTCGGGAGTGCAGTTGGAGACTGTAGAGCGCCTTGTAGATATGTTTAACAATGGTGTCTATCCGGTGGTTTATGACCAGGGATCACTTGGTGCTTCGGGAGATTTAGCTCCTCTTGCAAATATGTGTTTGCCATTGCTTGGATTAGGAGAGGTAAATTACGACGGTAAAAGATATCCTGCAGAGGAGATTAATAAGAGATTCGGTTGGGAACCATTGACTTTGGCTTCAAAAGAGGGTTTAGCCCTTCTTAATGGAACACAGTTTATGTTAGCACACGCAATATGGGCTATTCACAACTCCGAAAGATTGGTAAAACTTGCTGATAAAATAGCAGCTCTTTCTATAGATGCTTATGATGGAAGAATCGAACCATTCACAGAGGGAGTACACCGTGTAAGACCACATAAAGGTCAACTTGCCACCGCAAAGGCAATTAGAGAGTATCTTGATGGAAGTGAGATTATAACAAGAGAGAAAGTACATGTCCAAGATCCATACTCATTCAGATGTGTTCCACAGGTTCACGGAGCTTCAAAAGATGCCTTCGAGTATGTATCCTCAGTATTCTTGACAGAACTGAATTCTGCCACTGATAATCCTACAGTTATCCCTGATGAGGATTTGATTGTTTCGGCAGGAAACTTTCACGGTCAGCCACTCGCATTGGCTTTAGATTTTCTTTCAATAGCTATGGCTGAATTGGGAAGTATTTCTGAAAGAAGAACTTACCAACTGATTTCAGGAAAGAGGGAGTTGCCATCTTTCTTAGTAGCACACTCTGGACTTAATTCTGGATTTATGATTCCACAATATGCTGCAGCTTCGATTGTGAGTCAAAATAAACAGTTGGCTACCCCATCTTGTGTTGATACAATAGATTCATCTCAGGGTCAGGAGGATCACGTAAGTATGGGTGCGAATGGCGCAACAAAGGCGATTAAAGTTGTCAAAAATGTGGAAAAAGTTTTGGCAATCGAGTTGATGAATGCTGCACAGGCAATAGAGTTTCGTCGTCCATCAAAGAGCTCTCCAATATTGGAAGATTTTGTTGCAGAGTATCGTAAAGTGGTTCCATTCATTGAAGAGGATCAGGTTATGTACACTCATATTGCCAATTCAATAGATTTCTTAAAAAAACAAGAGTTATAGAATGTCTATTCTAATCAAAAATATAAAGCGCCTTCTGGTAGTTCAAGAGGGAAATAGTACTCCTTTAAGGGGGAGTGCTCTCTCTGAATTAAATAGTATAGATAATGCTTTTGTCTATATTAAAGATGGTGTAATTGAAGATTATGGTGTTATGTCAGAAATGCCATTACTATCTGATAATCAGGAAGTTGAGGTGATTGATGCAGATGGTAGAATGGTAATGCCGGCTTATTGTGATTCTCATACACATATAGTATATTCCGGTAGTCGTGAGATGGAGTATATGGATAAGATACGAGGTCTTTCATATCAGGAGATTGCGGCCAGAGGTGGCGGCATCCTTAACTCAGTAGATCTATTGCATAATACCTCTGAAGATGAACTTTATCGACAGGCAATGGTGCGTGTAGATGAGATGATAAGGTTTGGCACAGGTGCTATTGAAGTAAAGAGTGGTTATGGCCTGAGTGTAGAAGATGAGGTAAAAATGCTTCGCGTGGCGCGTAGGATAGGTGATAGTAGTGATGTCACAGTCAGAACTACCTTTTTAGGTGCTCACGCCTATCCTAGGAGATATTTAGAGAATAAATCTAAATATGTGGATGAGATTATTAAAGAGATGATACCTGTAATCCAAAGTGAGGGTTTAGCAGATTATATTGATGTATTCTGTGAACAGGGATTCTTCTCAGTTGAGGATAGTGAGAGAATCTTGAGAGCCGGAATTGATGCAGGGATGATCCCAACTATCCACGCAAATCAGATGAGTAAATCGGGTGGCGTTGAGTTAGGGGTAAAATTGGGTGCATCATCAGTTTGCCATTTGGAATTTACAGATGAGTCTCATTACAAACTTCTGGGCGAGTCGGAAACTATAGCAACTATGCTACCGGGCTCAACCTTCTTTTTGAAAATGAATTATCCGAATGTAAGAGAGATGATTGATAAAAATGTAGCAGTTGCACTGGCAACCAATTACAATCCCGGCTCATCTCCAAGTGGAGATATGAAGTTTATGATGGCTCTCTCTTGCCTTTATCTAAATATGAAACCGGAAGAGGTAATAAATGCCTCTACAATAAATGGTGCCTACGCAATGGGAGTAGCGCACAAATTAGGATCAATCACAAAGGGAAAGGTGGCTAATCTAATTATTACAAAACCAATCCCTACTTATGAGTTTATACCATACTCATTCTCAACACCGTTAGTAGAAAAAACAGTTTTAAAAGGAAAAATATATGGATAGTTACAAAACACCCCTTGGCGAACTCCAAATAGAAGTTTTTGGACACGCATCGTTGCTGTTAAAGATTAATGGCATGAATATTTATATAGATCCCTATTCAGAGGTGTGTAGCTTTGAAGGAAAGCCGAAAGCTGATGCTTTTCTAATCACTCACAACCATTATGACCATTATGATATCAATGCAATAGCTCCTATTGAGAAGGATGATTCAAAATTTATTGTTGGTCCAAATGTTGGAGAAATTGATGAGAGATATATAGTTTTGAATAATGGAGATGGCATCACTTGGAACGGGATAGATGTAACAGCTGTTCCATCATACAATATCAATAGAAGAAATGAAGAGGGAAATCATTTCCATCCGAAGGGAGTTGGTAATGGTTATATTATTGATATCCAGGGATTTAGAATATATGTGGCTGGAGATACAGAACCAATACCTGAAATGTCAGAAATTAAAGATATTGATATTGCATTTATTCCAAAAAATCTGCCTTATACTATGACAGATGAGGAATTTATCTCTTGTGCGAATCAAATTAAACCAAAATATTTGTACCCATATCACTACTTTACATTAGATGTGGAGGAGTTGAGGAAGGGAGTTGATCCTGAAATTAAAATACTTGACAGATAGTTATGAATAAAAAAATTATCGAGTGCGTTCCAAATTTTAGTGAGGGACGTGATATGAATGTTATTGATCAAATAACCTCTCAAATTGTTAGTGTAGAGGGTGTCAAACTCTTGAATGTGGATCCCGGTGCGGCAACAAACAGAACAGTAGTAACATTTGTAGGATCGCCGGAGGCAGTTGTTGAGGCAGCTTATCGTGCAATTAAAAAAGCAGCTGAGGTAATAGATATGCGTCATCATCACGGGGAACATCCTCGAATGGGTGCAACAGATGTATGTCCGCTTATACCTATCTCGGGCGTAACAATGGAGGAGTGTGCCGAGTATGCTCGTGCTTTGGCTAAGAGAGTTGGTGAGGAGTTAGGTATCCCTGTTTATTGCTACGAAAAGGCTGCATTTACTCCACAAAGGGTAAATTTGGCGGAATGTAGAAGTGGTGAATATGAGGGACTTGCAAAGAAGTTTACAAATCCAGAATGGAAACCTGACTTTGGACCGGCAGAGTTTACAGAGAGTGTTTCAAAGAGTGGTTGCAGTGCAATAGGAGCACGAGATTTCCTTGTTGCGATAAATTACAACCTTAATACAACCTCGACACGTAGAGCTAATGCAATTGCATTTGATGTGAGAGAGAAGGGGCGAAAACTTCGTGAGGGTAATCCAATTACCGGTAAAGTAGTTAAGGATGAGAATGGAGAAGATGTATGGGTAAAAGGTTCTCTAAAGGGTTGTAAAGCGATTGGTTGGTATATAGAAGAGTATGGAATTGCTCAGGTATCAATGAATGTTACTGATATTTCAGTTACGCCAGTTCACATAGCCTTTGATGAGGTATGTGCGAAAGCTCAGGCGCGTGGAATCAGGGTTACAGGAGCAGAGATTGTCGGCCTTATCCCTAAGAAGGTACTAATTGATGCCGGTAGATACTACCTAACAAAACAGCAACGTAGTTTGGGAATTTCTGAGAGTGAGATAATCAAGATTGCTGTAAAATCTATGGGACTTGATGATTTGAAACCATTCGATCCAAAGGAGAAGGTAATTGAGTATTTAATGGAGGATGATTCTGCAGCTAAGCTTGTAAAGATGACTTGCGAGGGCTTTGCACGTGAGACTGCAAGTGAATCTCCAGCGCCAGGTGGTGGCTCAATTTCTGCCTATATGGGTGCATTAGGAGCTGCTCTGGGCACAATGGTGGCAAATCTATCGTCACATAAACCAGGATGGGATGCTCGTTGGAATGAGTTCTCAATTTGGGCAGAAAAGGGACAGATTCTGATGGAAAAGATGCTTCATCTTGTAGATGAGGATACTGCGGCTTTCAATAAAATTATGGATGCATTGGGTATGCCTAAAGAGAGTGACGCGGAGAAATTGGCTCGAGTTGAAGCACTTCAAGCTGCTACAATTTATGCAACACAAGTGCCTCTACAAACAATGGAGGTTGCGATCAGTGGTTTCGAATTGGTTTATGAAATGGCTTGTAAAGGCAATCCAAACTCGGTTTCAGATGCGGGAGTTGGAGCTTTGGCTCTTTGGAGTGCAGTTCAAGGTGCCTTTCTTAATGTCAAGATAAATGCATCAGGTATTAAGGATCGCACAATTGCAGAAGATATATTGGCTAAGGCCGATAAAATTGCTGCGGAATCAGATATCCTCAGAGATAAGGTTTTGACACAGGTTAATACTATTATTTAGTATTCAATAATTATAAAGAAAAAGGTCACACTCGTCAAATTGCTGACATGAACCCCGAAAGTTAGACAAAAAACTTTCGGGGTTTTGTTATGTCTAAAAAGAGAAAGAAACACGGCTATGCAGAACGGTTGAAGTATATGCATATGCTTGAGAATGGATGTAGTATTGAATATATCCACAAGAA
>JAFXFS010000014.1 GCA_017513445.1 Bacteroidales bacterium
CTCATCATATTGATAGTGTTCGCGATACTATATATTGTTAAATTCCTTAAACCTTAAAACTATGAAGTACGTTCCTTCAATCGCCTTCGACGAAATGTCAGGCTCAGCAAAGGGTGTAACCGCAGCCAAGGTGCGCGGTCGTAAGTACATCCGCAATCGTGGCTACGGCGGATCAGTCCGCACAAGTGCACAGGCAGCAGTGAAGTCAATCTTCAAGCAGCTCTCACAGAGCTGGAAGAACCTAACCAACGCCCAGATTCTCGCATGGAATGCCCTGGCTCAGACCCAGGCAGGAAAGTCAGTTCTCGGAACTTCCGCAAAGATCTCCGGAGCCAACCTCTACTCACGCCTCAACTACTGGATTGTCTTCTGTGGTGGAGAAGCACTCTCCAACCCGCCAGCACTCCAGGGCGTTGAAGCTCCAACTGAGGCAGTCGTAACTCTGACTCCAACCAAGTTTACATTCGAGCTTGAGGGAGAACCTGAGAATGTTCAGGACTTGAAGCTCATCATTCAGGCTTCTGCTCCTCAGTCAAACGGTGTTACCCGCGCCTACAGCAAGGCCGTTCAGATTGGTGGAGTCCTCGAACCAGTAACAGAGGAGTATGACATCAAAGAAGACTACGACAACAAGCACGGCGCCCCTAACGCCGCCGCCCCAAAGATCTTCATGAAATACTTCTTCGTGAACACCAAAACCGGCGAAAAATCCGGCGAAATGCTCACCATGGTAACTCTCGATGCAGACGCACCAGCCGACGGCGAGTAATCCATTACTTCCTGAATTTTATTGACGAAGCCCGCTACAGATTCTACTCTGATGCGGGCTTTTCTCTTATAAAATAGTCAGCAATCACAGCTGACAAACTTCTTGCGAAAGACAAAAAACTCAGTAGGATATTTTGGGACTATACCGAAAAACTGTACAAAAAACCTTATCTTTGTACCGGAAACCGTACGGAAATTTAACGAAATTTTTGTACCTCTCTTGTACCTCATAAAAACAAAAGAGCTCTAACTCTTTGATTTATAATCAGTTAAGAATTAAAGCTCTTTTTGTGCGGGCGAAGGGACTCGAACCCCCACGTCGTTAGACACTAGATCCTAAGTCTAGCGCGGCTACCAATTACGCCACGCCCGCGTTCCGTATTGGGATTGCAAATATAGGTACTTTTTTTAAACTTCCAAAATTTTTTTAAATTTTATTACAGCCCAATTCTCTTTTTCTTTAGTCGAAACCATTTTAAGTGAGTGTTTTGATGCTTCTGCCACCAATAGTGGAATATCCTCTGTATAAAATCCACTGACATATAGTGTACCATCGTTACGCATTGAGCGTGAATAAGTTGAGATATCTGACAACAGAATATTTCTGTTGATGTTAGCAAGAATAGTATCATACTTCCCTGCCTGAAGAAGAGATGCATCTCCACATTTTGTAATAATTTTACCACTCACCCTATTTCTGCGTGAATTTTCTATCGAAGATAGAACAGCGGTATAATCAATATCAATTGCGTGAACCGGAGATTTAGCTCCCATCTTTGCTGCAAGAATTGCAAGGATACCTGTACCACAACCCATATCCAAGACCTGTTTATCTTTGATAGCTGAGCAATCCTCAAGAATAGAGTCCAACATAAGATATGTAGTCTGGTGATGCCCTGTACCAAAAGCCATCTTAGGATCAATTGTTATTTGATATCTGGTCCTTGGTAACCCCTTATGGAATGATGCCTTTACTGTACACTTTTTATCAACTACAATTGGTTCAAAATTACTCTCCCAACTCTTATTCCAGTTCTCTTCCGGAATAAGAGTGGCAGAATATTTTACATCAAAACTTTCATAAGTGAGAGCAGACAGAAGTGTTTTAAGATTTGGCTCAGAAAATTTAGATAACTGAATATAGGCCTTCAAGCAGGGCTCTTCAACCAAAAAAGATTCAAAATCCAAATCCTCTATAAGCGCAATAATTTGTTCGGCATAATCCTCCTTGAATGGAGAGATTTCGAAACTCACCTCTATATACTCCATAACTTATTATATTAGTAAGATTGAGCGATTGCGATGAAATCTGAAGCTTTAAGAGCTGCACCACCGATCAAACCACCATCGATATCTGGGCAAGCAAACAACTCCTTAGCATTTGATGGTTTACAGCTACCACCATAAAGGATTGAAATCTCTTGTGCCAATTCTCCAAATTTTTCAGCAAGAATACCACGAACATATGCGTGAATCTCTTGAGCTTGTTCAGAGGTAGCAGTTACGCCTGTTCCAATAGCCCAAACCGGCTCGTACGCAACAACAACTTGTGCCATCTCTTCAGCAGATAGTTCAAAAAGAACCTCTTTGATTTGAGCAGCGATAACATCAAAGTGGATATTATCTTGACGTTCTTGTAATTTCTCACCAATGCAGAAAATTGGAGATAGACCTTCACCTAATGCTAATTTGATCTTCTTAACCAATTTCTCAGATGTTTCACCATAATATTCTCTTCTTTCAGAGTGACCTAAGATAACGTATGAGCAACCAACTGATTTAACCATCTTAGCAGAAACTTCACCAGTATATGCGCCTTTCTCTTGATCTGCACAGTTTTGAGATGAAAGTGCGATCGATGTACCACTGATAACATCAGAAACAGGTACCAAGTTTGTAAATGGAGGAGCAACTACAAGTTTAACATCTTCAGGCACTTCGTTAAGTGAAGCAACTAATCCTTTTGCCAATTCAACAGCCTCTGAAACAGTAGTATTCATTTTCCAGTTTCCGGCTACAATTTTCTTTCTCATCTCTAAAATTTTAGTTTAATAATTAAATAATCCACAAAATTAGAAATAAATTCAATTACCTTTGCAAAAAAGTGATAAATGGTTGGAATTGTTAATAATAATCGAATGAAATATTTTGGTTTGACGCTGATTGCCGTCATACTTTTTATTTTCGATATTCTTCTTGGTTCCACATCAGTTTCATTAAGAGAGATATTAAATCTATTCAATGGCAGTGGAGATAACAGTATGGTCTCCACAATAATTTTTGACTACCGTATTCCCAAAGCAATAACTGCCTTAATATCTGGTATAGCATTGAGTATCTGTGGGTTACAGATGCAGACTCTCTTTAAGAATCCTCTTGCTGATCCATATATTATGGGAATAAGTTCCGGAGCAGGTCTCGGTGTTGCACTATTTCTTATGGGAAGTTCAATATTTGGGGCATCGGTAATCTCATCTCTCGGAATGAGTATAGGCATCACACTATCTGCCTGGATTGGGGCATTCTGCGTTACATTGCTTATTATTCTGCTCTCCAAAAAATTGAGAGATAATTTATCTCTTCTAATCTTTGGTGTGATGATCGGCTATATTGGTAGTGCAACTGTTGGACTACTCCAATACTTCTCATCATCAGCAGCACTCAAAAGTTACGTTGTGTGGTCAATGGGAAGTTTTGCAGGATTAAGTCAATCACAACTCCTAATTCTCGCACTATTCCTTATTGCAGGAACTTTGATATCGATATATAATATTAAGGATTTAAATCTGCTCTTACTTGGTGAACAATATGCTGAAAATATGGGTATCAACCTGAGAGCCAGTAAATTAAGAATATTAATATCAACTACTTTATTAGCAGGTGGAGTAACTGCTTTCTGTGGGCCTATAGGTTTTATTGGAATTGCGGTACCTCATATAGCCAGAGCAGTTTTCAAAAATGCAGATCATCGAATATTAATGGGAGGATCTGCTTTAATCGGTATCTCAACGATGCTCTTTGCAGATATTATTGCATCTTTGCCAGGGCAATCGGGAGTTCTGCCAATAAATACAGTTAGTTCTCTATTTGGAATACCTGTCATTCTTATTATAATAATTAAAAAACGTATGATCTGATGGGAGCACTTCTTGAATTGCATAATCTTGAATTGGGGTATGATAAAAAGAGGATCTTCAAAGGAATCAATGCGACGGGATCTTCAGGAGAATTTATTGCCTTAATTGGTCCAAATGGCACAGGTAAAAGTACTCTTTTGAGGACAATATGCCATAATAGCCATCTCATTTCAGGCGATATTATCATTAATGGCAAAATAACCTCTCAAATTAGAGAAAAAGAGCTTGCAGAACTTATAACATTTGTACCATCTCTTATTCCAAGAGCACGTAATCTCTCCATTTATGATATGTTAAGTCTGAATTGCTATTTCAGAAGTAATTGGCTTGGAAAGGTTGGGAAAAAAGATAGAGAGTTAATTATGGACTCTCTCAAACTTGTAGGTTTGGAGGGATTTGAAAATCGCGACTCATTCTCTCTGAGTGATGGCGAATATCAGAGAGCCACTATTGCCGGAGCATTGGTAAAGGATACTCCTGTAATCATTTTAGATGAGCCAACTGCATTTCTTGATGTATCAAATAAATATCTGATTACCAATCTTTTAAAGGAGATTGCCAATAAAAATAACAAGTTAATCATCTTCTCCACACACGATCTACAATTAGCAATAAATAATTGCGATAAGATATGGTTAATGGGAAATGATAATTTCTACGACAAAGCCCCGACTGAACTTATATCAATCGGAGCTTTCGACAAAATATTTAAGTTACAAGACTATAGATTTGACGAACTTACTTGCTCTTTTCGTCCATCATCTTTCTGATAGCCAAAGCCAAACGTTTTACACCTTCAACGATCTTCTCGTCTGATGCAAAAGAGAAGTTCAGACGCATTGTATTCTTACCCGAACCATCACAGAAGAATGAATCACCTGTTACAAATGCAACATTCTCTTGAATTGCCAAATCGAATAGTTCACGAGAGCAATATCCCTCTGGCATCTTTAAGAAGAGGAATAGACCTCCCTCTGGATTTGTCCAGGTTACACCCTCAGGCATAAATTGTTCAAAAGCGTGGATCATAAGCTCTTTTTTCCTCTTATACATCTCTTTAACGTGGACAATATTCTTCTCGAAGTAATTCTTTTCCAAGTACTTAGCTCCAATCATTTGGCAGAAAACAGGAGTACACAAATCTGATGACTGTTTAGCTACTACCACTCTTTCGATTACATCTTTACGACCTAAAATCCACCCTAAGCGGAAACCTGGAGCAAATGTCTTTGAGAATGTACCAAGAAGGATAACTCTCTCTGGATCCATTGAGTACATTGTTGGCATATGTTCACCCTCGAAACGAATCTCCTTATATGGACTATCTTCCAAGATAAAGATATCATACTTCTTAGCTAAATCCAATATTGCTTGTCTCTCCTTAATTCCCATTGTTACACCTGATGGATTTTGGAAGTCTGGAATAGCATAGATGAATTTTGGTTTACGTCCTTCTGCTATCAATTTTTCAATAACAACTTCAGGATCTTCTTCATCTTTCACACCAATAGGTTCAGCCCTGTATGAATAGAATGCCTGCAATGCTCCAAGATATGATGGAAGACCGCAAATAACTACATCTCCCGGATTGATGAATACTCTGCATATTAAATCAATTGCCTGTTGAGAAGATGTTGTGATTATCAGATTATCCATATCTCCTGGCATTCCCTCAGCATTATATCGCTTCAAAATCTCTCTCTTAAGCGGAGCATAACCCTCAGTTGTTCCATATTGAAGAGCGACAGTAGGACTCTCTTCCATTATCTCTTGTACAATCTCTTTCACATCATCAACAGGGAAAGAGTCTGGGTTAGGAAAACCACCTGCAAATGAAATAATTTCTGGTCTAACTGCTACACTAAGAAGATCTCTGATAGCTGATCTCCTCATATTCAGCGCATTATCAGAAAGAATTGATTTAACATCTATTGACATAACTATAATAATTTTTAAAAGAATAACCTTATTTCCTTACAAATATAATAAAATGAAATGATTTTTCAAATAAATATCAAAATTTTTAACCCATAACTGGAAATTACTTAATATCTTTAACAGGTGGCTACTTAATTGATATTCTTAATATTAAGAAATATTTACTAATTTTACGGCTATGAAAAAAGTATTCTTAATTGATGGTCACGCATTAATTTTCAGAATGTATTATGCATTTTTGAGGAGACCTATGATAAACACCAAAGGAATAGATACATCTATTCTTTTTGGGTTTACTAAATATATATTAGACTTGATAAAGAGGGAGTCCCCTACCCATTTGGCTGTTGCATTTGATCCACCGGCTAAGACATTCAGACACGAAATTTACCCTGAATACAAAGCCACACGTAGTGCAACTCCTGAGTTGGTTAAAGAAGCACTGGAACCTCTTATAGAAATTGTAAAGGCTTTAGGCATCCCTGTCTTTATGATGCCTGGTTTTGAAGCTGATGATGTTATTGGTTCATTAGCTAAATCATTGGAAATGAAAGGATTTGATACTTATATGGTCACACCTGACAAAGATTATGGGCAACTTGTAAGTGATCATATTTTTCAATACAAACCGGGGAAATCGTCGGAAGAGAATATTATTATAGACAAAGAGTATATCAAGGCACAATATAATATTGAGGATCCATTACAAGTGATTGACATTCTGACAATATGGGGAGACGCATCAGATAATGTAAAGGGGGTAACATCCGTTGGAGAGGTTGGAGCTAAAAAATTGATCGCCAAATATAAGAGTGTTGAGAATATTTATGAACATCTTGATGAGTTGACTCCGAAATTGAAAAGCAGCTTCATTGATGCAAAGGAACATATTGCTCTAAGTAAATATCTCGTTACAATTAAGAGTGATATTGAAATGGAAATTGATGAAGATGATTTAATCCTTCAACCAAAATATTGTCAGAAAGTTGCTGAACTATTTGATTACTATGAGTTTAACTCACTATTGAAATACATTGATTGTTCAGAGTCTGAGGGAGAGGTCAAGATAGAAAAAAATACTCTTGATTGCTGTGCTGTGGGGATAGAGGAGCTAATTGAAAGTGTGAAAAGTGATAATTTAGTGGCACTTCGTATTGCGGGAGAATCTCTTATACTTGCCCACGACAAGAGGTATTCTGAAATTGCAATAGCTAATTCTGCGTCAAAGGAAATAATTGAGAATAAGTCTATTACAAAGATTGGATACTCATTAAAAGAGGATATTAAATATCTTAGAAAGAGAGGTATCAAACTTAGGGGAGCTATTCAGGATATTGAGATTATGCACTATCTTCTGAACCCGGAGAGGAGCCACAAGTTAGAGATTTTGGCTAAAACATATCTTGATATTGACTTAAATAAATCCGAAGATAGTGTTGATGCACCATCACAACTGGATCTCTTCTCGCAAGTTGATAATGAGAACAACGAGAGTAGCGAGTTGGCTAAAAGAGAGTCAGTTGCTCTATTTAAGATGGCCCCTAAAATATTGCAAGAGATTGAAAATGAGGGCATTAGTTCTTTATATAATAACTTAGAGATGGCACTTATTTATGTTCTTGCTGAAATGGAACTTGAGGGTGTAAAGATAGATCTTGAGCAATTGAGAAGATATGGAGTAGAACTTCAGAATGAGATTAAAGAGTATGAAATCAAGGCAAGAGAGCTTGCTCAAGAGCCAAATCTAAATCTCTCATCTCCAAAACAATTGGGCATAGTACTATATGAAAAGTTGAAACTAAACCCAAAGGTTAGGAAAAATCAGAAAAACAACTACCCAACTGATGAAGAGACACTCTCTGAATTGCGAGAGATTCATCCAATCATTGATATAATATTGGAGTATCGTGCTGTAAAGAAACTCTACTCGACATATATTGAACCATTCCCAAATCTAATTGATCCAAAGAGTGGAAAGGTTCACACTACATTCAATCAAGCGCTTACAGCAACAGGACGACTCAGTTCAATTAGACCTAACCTTCAGAATATTCCTATAAGAAGTGAGAAGGGAAAAGAGATTAGAAAGGCATTTATTCCATCTCAACCTGACGGTTATATTTTATCGGCCGATTACTCTCAAATTGAACTACGTTTAATGGCAGATCAAAGTGGTGATTCTGATTTGATTGAGGCATTTAATCAAGGAAAGGATATTCACACTGCCACTGCTGCTAAAATTTTTGAAGTACCTGAGAATGAGGTAACTAAAGAACAAAGACGTAGAGCGAAAGTGGCCAATTTTGGTATTATTTATGGAATTTCAGCATTTGGTCTTTCAAAAAGATTGGGTATAGGTAGAGGTGAATCTAAAGAGCTTATTGAAGAGTACTTTATCAAGTATCCAGCTATCAAGAACTATATGAATCGGACGATAGAGTATGCAAAAGAGAATGGTTACGTAAAGACAATTCTCAATCGCAAAAGATATATTCCTGACATTAACTCTAACAACAAGGTTGTCAAAGGTTTGGCAGAGAGAAATGCTATAAATGCTCCCATTCAGGGTAGCGCAGCTGATCTTATCAAACTTGCGATGATTAAAATTTTCAGAAGGATGATAATTGAAGGGTTCCAGAGTAAAATGATTCTTCAGGTTCACGATGAGTTGGTATTTGATGTTCTCCCACAAGAGGTTGATTCTTTATCAAGATTAGTAAAAGAGGAGATGGAGAGCGTCTTTAAATTATCAATTCCACTAACAGTAGATTGTAATTATGGAAAAAATTGGCTCGAAGCTCATTAACGAAGAGAATCAATTGATAAAAAGGGCGGCACAGGGAGACGAGGAGGCATTCAGACTCCTTGCCGAGAGGTATCATACACCCCTTATCAACTATATAATGACCATTATTCCATCAGTTGAGGATGCAGAAGATATTTCTCAGGACACATTCAACAAGGCATTTAACTCAATTGCAACTTTCGATAGCAGATATGCTTTCTCTACCTGGTTATATAGTATAGCGAGAAATCGTGCTATAGATATTTTAAGACATAAGCAACTTAATCCTATCTCTATACAGAAGAGTGAAGGCGGTGAGATGGAATTTGATTCAAATATCTCTTCACCAGAGGACCAAATGATTACAAATCAGGGTATTGATGTGATTATCAATATGATACAGAGTCTTCCCGATGAATATAGAGAGGTTGCAGAATTAAGATTTATTAAAGATTATCCATACGAAAAAATAGCAAAAGAGTTAAATTTGCCGATTGGAACAATTAAGACTCGAATAAACAGAGCCAGAAAACAGTTACGCACACTTTTAGAGAAAAAATAATGGAAAATATTATATACAAATACTTCCCTAACCTCACAGAGGATCAAAGAGCTAAATTTGATGCACTTGAGTCACTTTATCGTGATTGGAACTCGAAAATCAATGTGATTTCGCGTAAGGATATGGACTCTTTCTACCTTCACCACGTTTTGCACTCGTTAGCAATATCAAAAATGATCTCTTTTTCTGATGGTGCAACTGTTTTAGATGTAGGCACAGGTGGCGGATTTCCTGGAATTCCTCTTGCAATACTCTTTCCAAATGTCGAATTTACACTTTGTGACTCGATAGGTAAGAAAATCAAAGTAGTTGAGGGTGTAGCAACATCATTGGGATTGAAAAATGTCAAATGGGTAAATGCTCGTGTAGAGACTCTTCCTCAAAAATTTGATTATATAGTTTCAAGAGCTGTAACTGATTTAAGCAACTTCATTCCTTGGGTAAAAAATAGTTATAAAAATGGAATTATCTACCTTAAAGGTGGAGATCTCAAAGAGGAAATAGAGGGTTGTTGTAGAGCAAAAATGGTGGAAAAAGATAAAATTATGATCTTCAATATCCAAGATTGGTTCACTGAAGAGTTTTTTGAGAGCAAAAAAGTGATTTTTATTGCACGATAATTTGCTAATTAAAACAAAAATATTACCTTTGCAGTCCTCAATTTGAAACAAAATATTATTAGATATGAAACGCACTTTTCAACCATCACAACGTAAAAGACGTAACAAACACGGATTCCGTGAACGTATGTCAACACCTAATGGTCGTCGTGTACTAGCTGCACGTCGTCGTCATGGTCGTAAGAAATTAACTGTTTCTTCAGAAGACCTTTACTAATCGTTATTTTTGCTACAATATAACGGTATTTAATAAGCAAATTAGGCTGACCTTTGGGTTGGCTTTTTTTGTATAAAAACAAAAGTTATTAACTTTGTATATTATGAATAGTAAAGATAGTGAAAATCAAAAAAAGGGTTTCCTTTCCAAATATAATTGGATTGTTAAAAACCTGTTGATGGCAGTTGTATTAGTTGCAACGCTATTTATCGTTGTTAATATATACCTTAACCTTGCTACACATCACAATAAGGAGATAGAGGTTCCGGACTTTACCAATATGAATTTGGAAGATGCCAAAAAACTGGCTGATGGTTATAAGTTGGAACTTGATGTAACTGATTCTGTCTATATTCCAAGAATGGAGAGAGGGTATATCTATTCACAAAACCCAAAGGCAGGAAGTAAGGTGAAGAAGGGACGCAGAATCCTGATTACACAAAATGCCGTTGAAGAGAAAAAGGTGGAGATGCCTTCACTTGTAGGATACTCTCTTCGTCAGGCAATGACCGTACTTGCATCAAAAGGTTTGACATTGGGTAAGTTAATCTACAAAAACGATATTGCTACAAATAATGTCCTTTCTCAACAATATAAAGGTAGAATAATCGAAGCTGGAGAGATGATTCCAAGCCAATCAGTCATCAACCTTGTTCTTGGATTGAACCCTAATGATGACCAGGCATTTGTACCATACGTTGTGGGCTACAAATATAATGTTGCCAAAGATGTTCTTTTAGAGAACTCATTTAATATAGGAAGAGTAAGATTTGATGAGAGTGTAGTAAACTACTCTGACTCTCTGGATGCTGTAGTCTATAGACAGACCCCTACCACATCTAATACAACATCATACAAAAGGGGACACACAGTCAATCTATTCTTAAGTAAAGATCCTGAAAAGATAAATAGTGCAAATGAATAGAGAGAGAGAACTCGACATCGACCTCAATGTTGATGAATATCTGGAAGAGGAACAGCAACTCTTTGAGCACTACCACTTTGATGTCGATAAGGGGCAGAGTATGCTTCGTATCGACAAGTACATCACAGAACATATGGAACAGACCTCGCGTCATCGCATTCAACTTGCGATAGAGGCAGGTTTTGTCAGAGTTGGTGGAAAAATTGTCAAGGCAAATTACAAGGTAAAACCTCTGGACAAGATCTCCATAGTAATGCCTTATCAGAAGAGAGGATTCGAAGTGCGCCCAGAAGATATTCCTCTTGATATTGTCTATGAAGATGAAGATTTACTATTGGTTAATAAACCGGCCGGTCTGGTGGTGCACCCTGGATTTGGACACTTTTCGGGAACTCTTATAAATGCTCTTGCTCACCACTTGGGAATTAGCCAGGATGATGATGCAGAAGACCACAGAATGGGCATTTTAGTCCATAGAATCGACAAAGACACCTCTGGGCTACTATTGGTCGCAAAGAATGACATCTCGCAGCTAAACCTGGCAAAACAATTTTTCGACCATACTATAGACAGAAAATATGTTGCTGTAGTTTGGGGAAATATCAAAGAGGATAGCGGCACTATAGTAGGAAATATTGGCAGAGATCCTAATGACAGATTGAGATTTAAAGTATTTCCTGATGGTGACCAAGGCAAACACGCAGTTACACACTATAAAGTTATTGAACGATTCGGTTATGTAACTGTTGTAGAGTGTGTACTTGAAACTGGAAGGACACATCAGATTAGAGTACATATGAGCTATATCGGCCATCCTCTCTTTAATGATGACAGATATGGTGGAAATCAGATTCTAAAGGGTACAATTTTCGCTAAATACAGACAGTTTATTGATAACTGCTTCAAGATTCTTCCTCGCCAGGCACTACATGCCAAAACTTTGGGATTTACACATCCAACTACAAAGGAGAGAGTATTTTTTGACTCAGAAATTCCTGAAGATATGAATAACCTCATCGAAAAGTGGCGCAGATATGCCAATGATATGAGGGAAGAGTAGTATCGCAGCAATAATGGAATAACTTCATAGCCGGCGAAGCCTCACCTCCGTCATTGCTGGGCGAAGCCTCGCTACCGTCATTGCTGGGCGAAGCCCGGCAATCTAAAACAGATTCCCGAAACAAGTTCGGGAATGACGGTAAAAGTCACATCAAGGAAATGACGGGAAAAGTCACATCAAGGGAATGACGGGAAAAGGGATATCAAGGGAATGAAAAAATTTCTACCTTGGTCCACGACCCATACCTCTTCCGGGTCCTCTTCCACCCATAGGACCACCCATAGGACCACCCATATTTCCGAATCTATATGTGAATGAAAGAATTACATATCTACCCAATGAGTTATTGGTTACATCCTTGATATAGTTATCAGATACAGTTCTATAGGTATTTTTTGACTGATTTAGAATATCATAAGCTTTTAGCTCAATAGTTGCCTTCTCCTTAAGAACTCTACGGGAAACAGATGCATTCAATATGAATGTTGGCTCATTATAACCCTCATCATATCCGCGGAAGAAGTTATAATTAACATCTGTCTTAAATGCCCACAAATTTGGTGTATAGTTGATTGTAGAGTAGATATTATTTGACCAAGTAGGAGTAATCTCACGTGTATTGATCTCATACCACGATTTTGAATATCTGATTCTACCTCCAACTATAAACTCTATCAAGTCATCACGATATGTAAATCTCAAATTCTCATTTATGGAAACAGTCTGATATTTATTCTCATCATAGTTATCCATATTTAAATATGAGTTCTCATCATTACCATCAATTACACCCTCTTTACCCACAAAACTCATCGAATTTGAGTAAGATAGGAAAGTCATAGTCATAATTGAAAACTTACTCTTTGCTATTGGAGAGTTAAACATTACACGCGCCGAAGTATTATAAGTACCTTTATTATTATTTAATGGCACAGAGTATTGAACTCCCTTTGAATCATACCAAGATGCATTTACAATACTATTTGGATTGTATGTAGCATTAAGTGAGATATTTGTTGATGCAAAATTATCCATATTGGTAGTTCTGTAATCAACATTTAATCTATGATTGAATGATGGAGTAAGACCAGGGTTACCTCTTGAAATTGCAAGTGGATTTGAGTTATCCTCAACCGGTTGCAACTGATTCATAGATGGTTGATTTGTGTTACCGCGATATCTAACTCTCAATGATGTATTGTTAGAAAAGTCATAATCGATTCTTGCATTAGGAGCAAAATTTACAACTTCTCTTTCGAATGTCTTACCATTTGTAACATTTGTAGTCTTATATGGTTGAGCATTGGCCCCAATAGTAATATTATACTTCTCTCCCTGCTTATTCAAACTCAAGCCTGCTCTCTGATTGATTGTAGTATTTTGAATATCATTTGAATATTGTGAATCAAGTACGGTATAATTCCCGTTAATATCTTTATCAAATGTATTTTTAACACTATTGTTAAATGAGTAGGTATAACCATACGAAGCTTCAATAAAGAAATCATTACCTAATGGTTCAGTATAATTCAAACGTCCGCCCAATGAGTAGGCATCACTCTCACTTGTATAGGTTTGATCTATTAAGGTAGAATCAATTGCCTCACCTTTATATACATTGGTCAATGAATAATTCTTTCCTAAAAGTTCGTTATTTGATAATGAATAATTTACTCTTAATGAAATTGTTCTACCCGGTTTTCCCAATCGTTGACGTAAAAGCAATGTACCACTTGTACTTAGATAGTCATTATCACCTGTTGAGAGGCTATTACCATCATTTACCTTTTCAATCGAACCGTTAACTGCTTGATTTGAAGAGGCAAACTCACTCTCTTCCAAGAAACTACCATAACCGATATTAAAACGTGGCATAAAGAGAATTGAAGTTTGGTCAGTAATGTCCCAATCCAATCTTCCGCTGATATTATGGTTATAACCATTTGTCATTGAAGAACCATCTTCATCATTCAATAGTGATGAACCATCCTGCTTTAGAGTAACTTTTGAACTTTTCTCTTCAACCAATCTCTCATTTCCAGAGAAGAAGTAATTACCGGCAAGTTCAGATGTTTTGTCAAATGTATAGGCAGCATTTGCTCCAATCATATAGGACTCTCTCTCTCCATTGCCACCTCCACCAAAACCACCTCCTCGTCCCATTCTCATACCGCCACCACGCATTCCACCCATCATACTTCCAGCCATATCATTAAATCCGCGGTTATTAGTATTGTTTGCATTAGCAATTAAAGACAATTGATAATCTTGAGTAAAATTAGCTACCATACCAGCTCCTTGATACCTCACTTTATTATCACTGTTTCTGATATCGTAACCACCTCCGGCGTTACTATTACCAAACCATCCATTCATTCTATTACCATAAATAGATAGGTCTATGACAGTCTCCTCTTCGCCATCATCAATACCTGTAAACTCTGCCTGTTCAGATTTCTTTTCAAGAACTTTAACCTTCTCAACTATGTTTGCAGGAATATTTTTTGTGGCGATTTGTGGATCATCCAAGAAAAAAGTTTTACCATCAATGGTAATTTTTGTAATCTCCTTACCATTGGCAGCTGTAATTTTTCCATCCTCTCCAATCTCGATACCCGGTAGTTTCTTCAAAAGATCTTCCAACATATCATTATCGGTAGTTTTGAAAGATGAAGCTGAGTACTCTATTGTATCTTTTTTTATAACAATCGGATTTCCTATTGCAGAAACTGATGCACTCTCTAAGAATTCAGTCTCAACTTTCATCTCTAAAGTACCAAGTTCAAGATTTGAATTAACAATCTCTACCTCTTTTGAAACAGATTTATAACCGAGTAGTTCTGCTGTGATTGTATATTTACCTTTGCGTATTTTTTCAATTTTTGCATTTCCCTCATCATCAGACAATACATATTTAAAGTGCTCTTTTGAACCTGCCTTATTTAGTGATACTGTAGCAAACTCAATCGGGGTAGAAGTACCCTCTTCAACCAACTTAAGTGTTATTGTAAAACCTCTCTGCTGTGCGTATGATGTGGTTGTTAATAAAATAAAAAATAAAAATAAAATTCTCTTTACCATCTTAATCTTTCAAAATTTTTACTCGGCTTTTGGACTTTGAAAAGGAATAAAAGTTTAAAAATCTCATACTAATTTTTGATTTTTTCCGGATGGGCTTCTAAAAATTTCTTCCAGGAAGTGCTATTAGAAATATCTGCCAAAGGATTAGTCAACTGATAGTAATGACACAATGCTATTGCAATAGCATCTGTCGCATCCAAATACTCAGGATTTAAGACAACATCTAAAGTTCGTGAAAGCATAGCAGAGACCTGCTCTTTAGATGCTGCTCCATTTCCGGTAATTGCCATTTTCACCTTTCTTGGGGCATACTCATAAACCTGCATATCGTGCTTTATTGCAGCTGCAATCGCTGCACCTTGTGCTCTTCCCAACTTAAGCATCACTTGAGGATTCTTCCCATAAAATGGGGCTTCAATTGCAAGATGATCAGGTTTATATTGTGAAATTAATTCACTTACCTTATTAAAGATAATATTAAGCTTAGAAAAATGATCTTTCACAGATTTAAGGTTAATCACACCCATATCTATGTAGTGTGCCCTCTTATTATCAACAAGAATGACCCCGTAACCTAATATATAGTTACCAGGGTCAATTCCCATAATTATTCTCTGTGAATGCTGCTCCATTAATCTATGCGGTCAAAACGAGTATATGGACGAAGAACCTCAGGGATCTCTATTCCATTTTCGGTTTGATAATTCTCCAAAATTGATGCCAAAATTCTTGGTAATGCAAGCGAACTTCCATTTAGAGTATGAGCAATCTGAGTCTTTCCATTCTCATCTTTATACCTTAGCTTTAACCTGTTTGCCTGGTATGATTCAAAATTTGAAACAGAACTTACCTCCAACCAACGTTGTTGGGCAGCTGAATAGACCTCAAAATCGTATGTGATTGCTGATGTAAAGCTCATATCTCCTCCGCAAAGACGAAGTATTCTGTATGGCAAACCCAACGATTTTACAATTGATTCAACGTGCGCTACCATTCCATCAAGGGCTTCACGTGAGTTTTCAGGAAGCGACAATTGAACTATCTCCACTTTATCAAATTGATGAAGACGATTCAAACCTCTAACATCCTTTCCGTATGATCCTGCCTCTCTTCTGAAGCAAGGAGTATATGCAGTCATCTTAATTGGAAAATCATCTCTTTTAAGAATAACATCTCTGTAGATGTTTGTCACAGGAACCTCTGCAGTCGGAATTAGATAGAAATTATCCAAACCAACGTGATACATTTGCTCACCTTTATCAGGTAATTGACCTGTACCAAAACCTGATGCCTCATTCACCATCAATGGAGGTTGAATCTCCTGATAACCTGCTTCGATATTGCAATCAAGGAAATATGCAATCAAAGCACGTTGTAGTTTTGCACCTTTACCTTTATATACAGGGAAACCTGCACCTGTAATTTTAACACCTAAATCAAAGTCAATAAAATCGTACTTTTTAGCTAACTCCCAGTGTGGCAAAGCATTAGCAGGAAGGTTTACATCTGTCGAGGTAGATTTAACCACAACATTATCCTCTGCGCTCTTACCAGCCGGAACATCTGCGCAAGGAAGGTTAGGAAGAAGCACCAACTTCTCGTGTTCAAGCTTACTGTTCTCTTCCATTTGAGCTTCAAGCTCCTTTGATTTCTCCTTCATAGCGGCAACCTCTGCTTTTACAGTTTCAGCACCCGCTTTATCTCCCTGTTTCAAAAGTGCACCAATTTGTGAAGCTTTTATCTTTTGTTGAGCTAGAGATTCATCTAACTCGCCTTGAATACGACGTCTGTTCTTATCTAATTCAATAATTTGTGCAACAATCTCTTTTGCATCAAAGTTCTTAACAGCAAGACGTTCAATAACGAAATCCGGCTGTTCTCTTAGAAGTTTTAATGATAACATAATCTGTTTAATTTTGAGGATGCAAATATAATCTAAAATCGTGATACTTTATCATTTAGATTCATTTACTTTTTCATAATTATTGTGATAATTTTCTCAGTTGCTCCAAGATTATCATAAATGTAATTTTTGGCTGCAAGAGAGGCCTTTTTATAGTGTTCAGAGCCAATTTTATGGTTGGAGAACCACTCCTCAATTTGAGAACTTTTTGACAGAGAGTGAGCTGCTCCTACTGAGATCAAATCTACTGACTCTTTGAACTTATTATATTTTGGTCCAAAAATTATTGGCATACCATATACAGCCGGCTCTTGAACATTGTGCATAAGTGTACCAAATGCACCTCCGATATATGCCCAATCTGCATATTGATAGGTTTGATTCAAAATACCTACAGTATCGTTAAACATCACTTCTGCACTTGCAATATCTTCTTTCGAGTAGTCGGATATCTTACTGAACTTCAACGACTTGCGGCCAATCTCAGCAATCAATGAGTCTATCTTTTCCTGAGAAATTTCGTGCGGTGTTATTAGATATTTTAACTCTGGATGACTCTTAATAAATGGTAGCAGAATCTCAATATCTTCATCGTGAGAGCTACCAACTGCAAAGAGGGCTTTATCGCCCTTGAAGAGAGCAATCGACTCGATTGGTTTCGCCTCTTTAGGGATTTTAGCAATTCTGTCGTTACGTGTATCGCCTGTTACTATTGAATTGTTGTAACCAATAGACTCAAGCAACTCTTTAGATGGAGTATCCTGTAAAAAGATGTGGTTAAATGTATGAAGAGCCTCTCTAAATTTCTTGCCATAAAATTTAAAAAAGTGTTGACTCTTTCTAAAAATTGCAGAGACAAGATAGGTTGCCACTCCCCTCTCCTTCAACTCTCTAAGATAGTTTAGCCAAAAATCATATTTAACAAAAATTGCTATATCCGGTTTTAATATTTCCAAAAATCTCTTTGCATTTCTTGGAGTATCAGCTGGTAGATAGAATGTGCAATCCACGAATGGGTAGTTCTTTCGAACTTGATATCCTGAAGGAGAAAAGAATGTGAGAATTAATTGATAATCAGGATATTGCTCTCTTATAGACTCAATTACTGAACGACCAATCTCAAACTCACCTAATGATGAAATATGAAACCATATTCTCTTTTGATTAGCTCTCTCTCTATCCAATTCTGCGATTTTCTTCTCTAAATTCTCAAAAAGAGATCTTCTTCCATCTACCCAAAGCTTCGCTTTTTCGTTACCTGAAAGAGCAGCTGCCTTTATTCCCAAAGTATAGATTCCAATTCCTATGTTATAAATAATCGACATCAAATATTTTTTTCAAATATAACCAATAAAAGGGGACAAAAAAAACGATGCTGCAAGCAACATCGTTTTAATCTTAAATTAGAGCTTTATAATTAAGCTAATTCCTCTTTAGGTAATACTGACACATAAGATTTGTTGTTTGCTTTTTTGCGGAAAGTAACGATACCATCTACCAAAGCATACAAAGTGTGATCTTTACCCATACCTACGTTAAGACCTGGGTTGTGAACAGTTCCTCTCTGACGAACCAAAATATTACCCGCCTTTGCGTATTGACCTCCAAATAGTTTAAGGCCTAATCGTTTACTGTGTGATTCGCGGCCGTTCTTAGAACTACCGACACCTTTTTTGTGAGCCATAATCTAATCTCCTGTTAATTAAGCAATTTCTTCAATTTGGATTTGTGATAAACATTGGCGGTGACCATTTTTCTTTTGATAGCCTTTACGACGTTTCTTTTTGAAAACAATCACTTTTTCGCCTTTTACGTGATCAAGAACTGTTGCTTTAACAACTGCTCCTTCTACGTATGGGGCACCAACTTTTACCTGACCCTCATTGTCGGTTAATAATACTTTGTCAAAATCTAGAGAAGCACCTACTTCAGCCGCTAAGCGGTGAACGAAGATTTTTTTGCCTTTCTCTACTTTAAACTGTTGTCCAGCAATGTCTACAATTGCGTACATTCTATAAGTTTTTAAAGGTTATTGACTGCAAGCGGGTTCCTCAAGGGTACCTCTTTAATCTAGCTCCACAGCCTTCTATTCAAATTTGAACCGCAAATATATTACTAAATTTCTTCTTTGCAAAATTTTAGAATAAAAATCAGTCCTCTTGCGGAGTATATTGCAACATTGTTATAACTCCTTCCATTGTGCTGATTAACAATCTATTATCAGAACAAGGCACAATTGAGTTTACTAAAGCAACTCCAACTTTATACTTGAAATTAAAATCTGCATCATCAGCATCAAATGAGAAGAAAACTCCCTTGTCTGTTGGAACAAGAATCCAAGGATTGTCCTTATCGAAAGTACAATATACAGATGGTGTTGGTGCAATATCATACTCCAGACCGGTATTGATTTCCCAATTTTGATTTGGAGTGTTGCCTACTGTTGACCAAGACTGCAATGTATTGAACATAGTCTTCACATAAACTGTCTGCAAACCATCAGAGATTCCGATAGATTCTCGACCACCTTCAGTTTTATATAGTTCAGCACCAGTGGCAGCATCAATTACATACATATGTCTTGTCGGAGTCACAATGAAGATCTTTCCATTTGCCTTAACAGGATATACTGCTGCCGGAGAGAACATTCTTGAACCCTTCACATTCCATTTCCATTGAAGTTTACCACTCTTTGTGTCAAGAGAGTATAGCGTATTGGCCCAATCTCCGAACACTACTTGAGTGTCGTCAACAAAAGGTTTGCTCTCGACAAATCCTTTAACTTGATTAAAACGCCATTTCAATGTACCACTCTTAATATCCAAAGCTCTAAATTCGCCATCGGAACTACCTATGTAAGCTACACCTTTATAAATGGTTGGAGCTCCAAGAACAGACTTATCACATTTGTATTTCCAAAGAAGTTCTCCCTTTTTAAGAGATAGACAATAGATATTTCCATCGGAACATCCAACTATAACTCTATTACTTGCAATAGCAGGAGTCGAGAAGATCTTGTTTCCTGTTGAATATTTCCAAATTAACTCTCCACTCTTTGCATTCAATGCCTTGATGTCACCAGCTGTATTTGCATAAACTACATAATTTTTATGAATAGATGCACCACAACCGACATCGCTATCATCGTGAACTCTCCAAAGCGCCTTAATCTCTGGAGCATTTTCATTCTTATCAAATGTCATCCAAACAAAATCATCAGGGATTGAGTAGTAATCGTTAAGTGCCTGATAATCATTACCATCTGGAGCTGATTTTGGAGTTACAGGACCTTCATTAAAGCGTGGTTTTTCACTCATCGCAAGGGTAAACCAAGCACTCTTTGGAGATTTATTAATATACTTTTCCTGAATAGTTATTTGGCCATTTTCAATTGTCACAATATTATAACCAGTCTCTCTCTTATTATTTGGATCCGGTGCACGTCCAATCATTCCAGGGATGCCACTGTAGTTCATCTTCATATTGTTATGGTAGTGTCCACCCATAATCAATTGGATATTGGTCTGTTTCAAAATATCTACAACCTGGAAATAGTTCAAAACTGTACTATCTTGCGGATAGTGGTTGACAAAGATTACTGGTTGCTCAGCTGGGGTTGCCTTAGCAATAGAATCAAGCCAAACAATTGTTTCACGAGGGATAAGTGCAGGAGCCATTCTCATATTAGGTCCACTATTACATCCCAGGAACTTAATTCCTCCACATTCCCACTCTTTATACTCATAACCCATCACCTTTGCAAAGGTATTACATCCACTTTCAGACCATTTTGCATCGTGATTTCCTGCAAACACATACGAAGGGATATTCAATTCATCAATTATTGATTTGGCAAGGGCAATCTCCTTATCTGAACCAAATTCTGTAATATCACCTGCAAAAACTGCGAATTCGATATCATTTTGTTTATTGAGATCCTCAATACAACTCTCGAGTATTTCAACTTTGTTTGAACCCAAAGCAATATGGGTATCTGCAAAATATGCAAACTTGACTCTTCTCTCCTGTCCATTAAGTGAAATAACAGATAGAAGAAGCAGAAGGGTTAAAATGTTTTTATAAATTCTGTACATATTATTGTTTGTTAATTAATGACAATAGATATTTTCCATATTGATTATTCTTCATCACATCAGCATTTGCTTTCAGACGCTCAGCATCAATCCAGCCATTTGTAAATGCTATCTCCTCTAAACAAGCTATCTTCAGACCTTGTCTCTTCTCTAAAACCTCAACAAAGGTAGAGGCCTCAGACAGAGAGTCGTGAGTACCTGTATCAAGCCAAGCAAAACCACGACCAAAACAATTGACATTCAATTGATTAGCTTTAAGATAATATTCATTGACTGAGGTAATTTCCAATTCACCACGTGCGGATGGTTTAACACTCTTCGCCACCTCAACTACACTATTAGGATAGAAATAGAGGCCAACCACAGCATAGTTACTCTTCGGATTCTTTGGCTTCTCTTCTATAGAGTTTGCCTTTCCATTTTCATCAAATGAGACAACTCCATATCTCTGTGGGTCACTTACCCAACAACCAAAAACTGTAGCCATAGAGTCCTCTTCAACAGATTTTCTGGCATCTTGAAGTATATCTGAGAATGATGTACCGTGGAAAATATTATCTCCCAACACCATACAAACAGAGTCATCTCCAATAAAATCTTCCCCGATTATAAAGGCCTGAGCCAATCCATCTGGAGAGGGTTGCTCCTTATAAGTGAACTTTACACCATAATCAGAACCATCACCCAACAATCTCTCAAAAGCAGGGAGATCTGTCGGAGTTGATATAATAAGAATATCTCTTATACCGGCCAACATCAGTGTTGATATCGGATAGTAAATCATAGGTTTGTCGTATATAGGAAGCATCTGTTTCGACACTCCTTTGGTGATAGGATACAATCTTGTACCAGAACCACCGGCCAATACTATTCCTTTCATAATCAATATTTTACGCTTTTCTCTCCTTTGAAAAATGTCAAGGAGAGCCAATATTTAAATAGAGGATCGATAATTCTCGCCCTCTCATTTTCATCAAATGTAATAATTTCCTTCTTTTTCAGAGCATCCTTAACCCTGCGAACATTCGCTGAAGAGTTCAAGTGGTACTCCTCTATTATTGTAGTTGTGCTGAATCTCTCAACTCCATTATAAACAGCCCTTAACATACTCAACTGATAGTCAGTCAAATCATTCATAGTCGCAAGGAACTTTGCAGAGTATATAGAGATCAGAGAGGATATTGAATCCTCCAGCATCTGAGTTGTAAGATATCCACGTGTTCTGTCAAAACATATTGAACTCAAAAGATTAACATAGAATGGATCTCCATCTACAATATCATAGATCGTTGAGAGTTGGTCACTCTCAATCACACGTCCGACCTTTAAAAAGGTTCTGTTTATATAATCGGTAAAAATCTTTTTAGGAATCTCCTTGAGTCTTATAATATCAGTTGAAAAGTAGAAATATTTCTTCTCCTCAAATATATATTTCATTGCGTTGAGCTGAGATCCTCCCATTATATAGATAAGATTCTGATGCTCAGCAAATTGCTTTTCAAGATACTTGAATAACTGGTACTCATCTTCATACAAAGACAAGGATTGGAAATTAAGGAAGAATATCGAGAGATAATATCCCTTTGCCTGTGAGGCCTTTTCTGCTAAATTAAAAAGTTTAGAAAGTTCCTCAACCCTGCGAATTGATGATGGTAATGATGAGAAGTTCTCATTTGGAAAGTGTTGCGACAAACTACTCTTTATCTGAAGATAGAAATCATTCAAAGTCCTGACAGTAAAGAGATCAACCACACAATAAGGATACTTCAATGACTCCGTTCTGATAGAAGAAAATGCCTTTCTGACCAAAGATTCTACCCCTCTGTTTGGAGAGTCGTATATTGCAATATTACGATTTTGCTTGATTAACTCCTTGAACTGAAGAAGCTCTTCCTCTCGTGAGAGAAAGCCGGTATCAGCTACATATTTTGAGTATTCAAAAGGGGCGTCCATCGTTCTATCTGCTTAATAATTAAGAATTATTACAAAAATGTTACATAATTCCTAAAAAAGCAAATTAAATGATTTCAAATACACTACTTTCTACCCAACCTTGTCTTCCGTCTGCAATTTCAATCTGATTCCAACTACCTAAAGAGTCTAATAACTGAACCTTTAATCCCTCGTGAATTACAAATAGAGTTGTACCTCCATCACCTGGAGAACTCTTTACTGAAACTACAGGAAGAGTTATAATTGCACTATCTTCACTTACAACATCTGCTCTTTGGCTTTGAGAAAGAGCATAAGATGATAGAGCAAAAAAGGCAAAAATTATTGCAAAGGCAAAAGATGCCTTGCGTCCACCCTTAGATGAGAAGAAGAGGTATCCCAATAGAGAAAGAAGGAGTAATACCAACATAATCAAAGAGATAATCGCCCAACTGTCTGAACTGAAGAGATATTTAACGCTATTAAACCATTTTGTCAATATAAATTGTGGCAACTCCTCAATTTTATCAAGTGTAAATTGTTGAGCTAAAGCTAAATTGTTCTTTGCATCTACATTCTGTGGATCCAGCTTAATTGCACGTTCATAGTAGAGTATTGCTTTTGCATTCTCCCCAGTTTTATAATAACAGTTACCAATATTATAATATAACTCACTTGAAACTAAATTCTGTGACTCAATAGACTGATAATACTCTAACGCCTCTTGATATCTCTGTTCTGTGTAAGAATCGACTGCCTTAATTTGAAGAGAGTCAATATCAGCACCGTATGCAGTTAGAGAGAGAGTAAATAGTAGTGTCATTATCAAACTCTTGGCTCCGGTAGTCTTAATATTCTTTACCGAACTTTCCAATTTTGAAATAACCTCAACTGCCTCTTGATAATGCTTGCCCATTGCATCATTACCAGCACTTGGAGCATAACGAGCATATTCACACATATCAACAATATTTATAAATGAATTTACAACTTCTCCATTAACACCTCTTTCGGTTAATGAATCAATAATTCTATCCTTTGATATCTCAGATGTAGGTATTGTTAATTTATCAGATATATATCCCAAAAGTGCCTTATGTAACTCCTCATAAAATGCAGTATAAAGGTCGCGCTTTAATAGATCTCCTGCATTCTTCAGACGAGCACGTGCCACCTTATTCGCCTTCCTATTCTTTGTGGCGACAACATCTGCCCTACGAGTTATATTCCTGCTAATCAACCATTTAGCAATCACAAAAATCACCATAAGCAGAGAAAGTAAGATATAGAAGAGAGGAGATACAACAAAGAACTTACCCTTTTCCTTCAATCCGGATAGGTCTGACTTTATAAATCTGATATCTTGGTTCAGGTTCTTCACACTTTGTCTGCTATCTCCCGGAACAAATGTAGATGCTCCTAAATCATCACCTTTCAAAACATTAACCTTGATTGTATCTGATTGAATAGTAACATACTTTTTAGCATCTATATCAAAATATGTGTACTTAATTGGATCAATTTTAAACTCACCGTGACTTCTTGGAATAAATGGGATTTCAAAACTTTTACTTCCCTCTGTACCACCTGTTCCTGGTTTAATATTTTCAGAACTCTTTCTGTCGTATGCCTCAAAATCTGGAGGAAGAACAACCTTTGGTGCCTCTAAAAGTGTAACATTACCCTTTCCAGATAGTGTCACAGTAATAGATGACGCCTCGTGTGCCTTCAACTCATCCTTACTGAGTTTTACACTCATTGAATATTTACCAACAGCACCTGAAAATGTTGCTGGTGCTGATGATGGGAGTGATGATACATTAACAGTAATCGGAGAGGTGCGAAGTTTTCGTCTGATTGTTTGATGAGTATCGAAGAAATCATCAAAAATTGACCTTCCTCCACCAGAAGATGTACGAACTCGCAACAGAGTTGTTATCTCTGCAGGATCAATCTCCAGTTTTCCACTCTGCTGAGGAATCAACATATAACGTCTCAAAACTGTTGAGTGATATATTGTTCCATCAACACTCTCGCGTTGGAACTCAATATTTTGCGGAGCATAAATCTCCTGACTCCAGAAACCATTAAAGACTGGAAATTTTATATCCTCAAAGTTAGAGATATCAAGTCGTGTATATAGTTTTAATGTAGCTACTATTGGTTCACCCTTAACCACATTACTTTTATCAACGGACATTCTGAGAAAAACATCTTCAGATGAGACGGTGGCAAGAGAGCTACCTTGCTGATTATTAGGGGTTTGTGAGCTGCTAGGCTGTTGATTTGCAGAAGGCTTCTGAGCAGCAACAACCTCGATAGATGTTTCATTACTTGTATACTCCTTGCCCTCAATAGTAGCAGTTGCACTAGGAATAACAAATTTACCCTCAGCTTTTGCCTGAAGGATATAGGTGAATGTTTCGGTGTATTGTGTACTTCTCTTGCCATTAACAATAGTTGTACTTGACATAGAGCCAGGTTGAGGTCCCCAAAGGAGATCAAAATCATCAGATGGCTCCCACTTAAAGTCGGAAACCTTTCCATCTGCTTTGAAAACTACACGAAAGTTTTCGTCAATTGAGACAACTCTCTCAACCTCAACGGATAACGAGTTTTGTGCAAAGAGAGAAACAAAACTCAACAACAAAACTGCACTCAATAATATTCTCTTCATACTACCAATTTTTCTCTTTCTGTTTAGACTTCATCATCAACGCCTTCTCCTTTTTAACCTTCTCCTGAGTATCCCTCTCCTTATCCTCTATTGCCTGAAGCATCTGTTGAGCTGCCTGTGGAGTTATCTTTGGCTGCTGACCCTGATTCTGTTGCTGATCACTCTTTGGAGGATTGTTATTGTTCTGGTCGTTATTTTGGTCTTTATTTTGATCGTTGTTCTGATCGTTGTTCTGCTGATCATTCTTATCTTGATCATCATTATTCTGATTATCATTCTGATCCTTTTGATCATCCTGATTTTCATTATTATCCTGGTTCTGATTATCCTGATTCTGGTCATTATTCTGATCATTGTTTTGATCGTCATTCTGATCATTATTCTGCTGATTCTGTTGATTTTTCAACATCTTCTGAGCATATGCCAGATTTGACTTTGTCTCCATATCATCAGGATTTCTTCTCAATGAATTCTTATACTCCTCGATAGCTTGCTGATACTGCTTTTGCTTCAGATATACATTTCCCAAATTATGGTAAATGTCTGAACTATTTTTTGCATTTGCTATAGTATCTCCAATAGCAGTTATTGCCTCCTGTGCCTGAGGGAAATTCTCGAGTTTATAATATGTATTTGCCAAATTGAATTGCGCAGCAAGAGAGGTTGAATCCTTCACAAGTGCCTTCTTATAATCAATCTCCGCCTCTTGATAGTTCTCTTTTGAGAAATGTTTGTTTCCCTTACGAACTTCCCTTCTATCTACTTGAGCATCAGCCAAATAGACATTAAATAAAAGTGTCGAAAAAACTAATATTTGTAAAATTCTTCTCATATTTCTCAATTAAAAAAGATCCTTTCTTGGTTTAGACTCCCCTATAAGTATTTCCAAAATAAGGAAGAATAAAGCTATTGCGAAAAAGTACATATATTTCTCATCAAAATCTTCAAAGACTACAGAATCAAATTGCTTCTCGTCCAACTCTTTGATATTGTCGATGATAGGATTTAATCCAAACTCATTGTTCCCGGCACGAACATAGATTCCGTTTCCTGCATCGGCAACTTGCATTAAGGTCTCTTCATCCAGACGTGTTACTACAATCTCGCCATCTTTATCCTTCATTAACCCGCCCTCATAAGGTATCGGTTTTCCCTCAACTGAGCCCACGCCAATACAATATGTTCTAATTCCGATATCCGAAGCTGCGTGTGCAGCCGCTATAGGATCATCCTCGTGATTCTCTCCATCTGTTATCAGAATAATAGCTCGGCTTCCTTCACTCTGAGTACTAAAACTCTTTGCACAAGATGTTATTGCCTCTCCCAATGCAGTTCCTTGGATTGGTACAGAGCCTGTATTTATACTATTAAGGAAAACCTTTGCCGAAACATAGTCTGTTGTAATAGGCAACTGAACAAAAGATTCACCTGCAAATACAATCAAGCCAATTCTATCACCTTGTAATCTATCCACAAGTCTTGATATTGCCAATTTTGCCCTCTCCAATCTATTTGGAGAAAAATCCTCAGCCAGCATTGAGTTTGAAACATCAAGCGCAATCATTACCTCAACACCCTTACTCTTTCTCTCTTGTACTCTTGCACCAAGTTGCGGGCGCGATAATCCTATAAAGAAGAATAGAAGAGCCAATGAAAGGAGTGATATTTTCCACCAACCTTTTGATTTTGAGACATTTGGCATAAGTGTCCCCAAAAGCTCCGGATTGCCAAGTTTTTTGATATTTCTCTTTTTAAATCTCAACGATAGGGCGTAAAAGAGAAACAGAAATGGAATCAGAAGTATTAAAAAAAGATATTGGGCCTCTGCAAAATATATCATAATTAAGGTAATCTTTTAATAACAAACATTCTAAATAGTAACTCTAAAGCTAATGCCAATAGAGCGATAAGGGCATATCTGTGGAATAACTCAGTATAGATCGGGAAGCAGTCAATAGTTGTTCTATTCTTCTCCATCTTACTGATTTCACCATAAATCTCAAGCAACTTGGTGTTATCTGTTGCACGGAAGTATTTTCCACCTGTCTCTTCAGCTATAGATGCCAATAGCTCTTCATCAATCTGAACCTCAACATCCTGCATCTGAACACCCCAAGGAGTCATAAATGGGTATGGTGCAGTTCCCATTGCTCCAACACCAATGGTATAGACTCTGACATCATAGGTTTTTGCAATCTCTGCAGCCATCTGAGGAGCAATTTCACCACAGTTATTTACACCATCTGTCAATAAAATTACCACTCTACTCTTTGCATCCGAATCTTTAAGTCGAGATATAGCTGTCGCCAATCCATTACCGATAGCCGTTCCATCCTCAATAAGACCTGTCTGAATCTCCTTCATAAGGTTTATAAGGGTAACACGATCTGTTGTTAGTGGTGATTGTGTGTAACTCTCACCTGAGAATACAACAATTCCGATTCTATCTGTAGGTCGCGATGAGATAAACTCGATTGCAATATCCTTAGCTGCTCCAATTCGGTCAGGATAAAAGTCTCTAGCCAACATAGATGTAGAGACGTCCATAGCCAAAACTATATCGATTCCCTCCGTATCTATTTTTTCGAAGTCAGCAGATGTTCTGGGACGTGCCACCGCAACTATTATTGCAGCAATTGCAACCATTCTCAGAATAAATGGAATATGTCTTAGTACTGTCGCTTTAAGACTCCTTTTTCCCCTCCAAGGTGCCACATTTGAAACCATAAGAAAAGGAGACTTGCCTTTGATTTCCCTATAAATATAGAGGGCAATCAATGGTATTAAGATTAACTCTAAAAAGAGTAGTTTGGGATATTCAAAGAAAATCATCTATTCTCCTCCAACTCTTGTAAAAATGTAGCATTAACAAATCTTACAGCGATAGGAATAGCATCCTGATTCTCCTCTTCTGATGCAAGATATTTTGCAAACTTAACTAAATCTGCAGTAGTGAATAGTGATGATAAATCCTCATAAACTCGCTGTTCTAACTCCTTATCTTTTGAGAGAATATCTAAAATTTCATTAGATGTCATCTCCATAGCCGACAAGTTGTATCTATCTGATATATAAATTCTTAGAGTATCAGTAATTGCCGTATAATACTGCTTCTGCTTATTATTCTGCCATAGATTTTGTGTCCTGATCTTATCTAAAGAGCGCAAGGCAACAATGTGTGCAGGATCTTTAACTATCGGCTTACCAAAAATATTTCTATTCTGCTTTTTCAATCTTATATATCTGATTAACAACCAGATAGCAGCAACTAAAAGCAATAATAGTAAAATATATGGAGCAACCTCCTTGAATGTTAAAGGATAGGTATATTGCCCCTTAATATCATACATCTCAAATGTTGCAGTATCAATAGGAATTGTTGTAACATCAAGAATAGGTCCATCAAAGAAGAGGGTATCAACCCTGCCGTCTAAATGTTCAATAGCCGCCATAACCTCTGGAAGATAGAATGTACCACTATCAAATGATGTGATTATCGCCTTTCCTTCAAGTAATAACTCATCTTTACGACTCTTCAATGTATCTAACTTAAACGTACCAATCAACTCAACCCCTTGTGTAACAGGATTTTGGAATGGTTCAAATACAATCTCTTCTCCCTTTTTCACCATCACCTGCATTGTCCATTCAATCTGGTCACCGATCAATATGGTATCTCTGCTCAGTTTGGATGGAAATTTCATCATTGTAGAATCTACAAAAAGCACCTCTCCCCTCATTGAAAGGGTAGATAAGAGAAGTCCTAATATCAAAAATACTCTTTTCATTATGATCTTGATTTGAAAAATGAAATTAGTCCTTTTACATAATCCTGATCGGTACTGATACTTACATTATCAACAGCATATTTTCTCAAGAGCTGCTTACTCTTTAGAAATGCATCTTCTCCCCACTTTGCATACTCCCTTCTCAACTCTTTTGATGATGTATCTACCCAAAGGAATTTTCCACTCTCTGAATCTTTAACACGAACCAAACCAACATTAGGAATCTCTCTTTCGCGAGGGTCGTAAATATTGATTACAGATAGGTCGTGTCTATTCTTAGCAATTTTTAGTGCCTCTTCGTAACGAGGATTATCATTTGCATCAAAATCCATCAGGTCTGAAAGAAGAAATGCAGTACACCTTCTCTTAATTGCATTAGTAAGAAAACGAAGTGCTTCTGAAATATCTGTACCACGACTTTGAGGGGTAAAATAGACAAGTTCCCTAATAATTCTTAAAAGATGGCTTCTTCCCTTTTTAGGAGGAATAAATTTCTCAATTTTATCACTGAAAAAGAGTGCACCAACTTTGTCATTATTTATAGAGGCCGAAAATGATAAAACTGCAGCTATCTCGGTAATCAGATCTCTCTTCAACTTATCTGTAGTACCAAAAAGTCGAGAGCCACTGACATCGATCAATAGCAAAACGGTCATCTCCCTCTCCTCTTCGAAAATCTTCACATAAGGAGTGCGCATACGGGCAGTAACATTCCAATCCATATTACGGATATCATCACCCCATTGATATTCACGCACTTCGCTGAATGCCATACCACGCCCCTTAAAGGCCGAATGGTACTCTCCTGCAAAGATTTGATGAGAGAGACTTCGAGTCTTTATCTCTATTTTACGTACCTTTTTTAATAGCTCGTTTTCCATAATCTCTACTAAGGAACTTCAACAGCGTTCATTATTTCAGAGATGATATTTTCAGTGGTAATATTCTCAGCTTCTGCCTCATAGGTCAAACCGATTCTGTGACGCAATACCTCGTAAGCCACTGCTCTAACATCTTCAGGAATCACATAACCTCTTCTCTTTATAAATGCATAAGCTTTAGCTGCCATAGCCAAAGAGATACTTGCTCTTGGAGATCCGCCATAAGAGATAAGGTTTTTCAACTTAGATAAACCATAATTCTCTGGTGTACGAGTTGCATAAACGATATCTACAATGTACTTTTCAATCTTTTCATCCATATATACATCTCGAACTACCTCTCTTGCTCTGATAATATCTTCTGGTTTAAGAACAGTAGATGGTTTTGGATACTCTCCGGTATTGTTCATACGAATGATTAGCTTCTCCTCCTCTTTTTTAGGATAAGTAACCACTACTTTTAACATAAATCGGTCAACTTGTGCCTCAGGAAGTGGATATGTACCCTCTTGTTCAATAGGGTTTTGAGTTGCCATTACCAGGAATGGTTCTGGAAGTTTGAAGGTCTCTGTACCAATTGTAACCTGTCTCTCCTGCATCGCTTCAAGAAGTGCAGACTGCACCTTTGCAGGTGAACGGTTAATCTCATCCGCCAATATGAAATTAGCGAAGATTGGACCCTTTTTAATTTGAAAATCCTCATTCTTCTGACTATAAATCATAGTACCGACAAGATCGGCTGGCAAAAGATCCGGTGTAAATTGGATACGGCTGAATTTCGCATCTACAATTTTTGCCAACGAATTGATTGCTAACGTTTTAGCCAAACCAGGCATACCTTCCAACAGGATATGTCCATTAGCAAGTAAACCAATAAGAAGGTTCTCCACCAACTCCTTTTGTCCAACGATAACCTTATTCATCTCCATTGTGATAATATCCACAAATGCACTCTCTTTTTGAATTCGGTCGTTAAGTTCTTTTATGTTTACACTCTCCATATAAAATGATTTTGTATTTTTGTCAAACTTTACAAATCCTACAAATGTAGAAAATTTTTATGAGATACTTCATTTCAATCTCTTATAATGGTGCAGCATTTAGTGGCTGGCAAATTCAAGACAATGCAAACTCAGTACAACAAGAGTTGCAAAATGCCCTATCCATCTATGCTCAGGAGCCAATATCAATTACAGGAGCCGGCAGAACCGATGCTGGAGTCAATGCTAAATACTGCATAGCACATTTTGACACTGAGCGTGAAATTGAAAAGAATCCGGAACAATTTTTATACAAATTAAATGCCATTCTGCCCAATACAATCGTTGTTCTCAACTGTTGTAGAGTAAAAGATGATGCCCACGCCCGTTTTGATGCCACCCAAAGAGAGTACAAATATTATGTTCACACCTCGAAGGATCCATTCTCTAATGATTTTTCCTGCTATTTTCCATTAGATTTAGATATTGAAAAGATGAACGAAGCTGCATCTCACCTACTTGGAGAGAGAGATTTCTCATCTTTTGAGAAAGTTAATGGAGGGAATAAAACATCAATCTGCAACCTTACTTTTGCAAAATGGGAGAAAATAGATGAAACCCATTTTGTCTTTACTGTAAGGGCAAACAGATTTTTAAGAAATATGGTCAGAGCCATTGTCGGGACTCTACTTGAAATAGGCAGAGGTAAAAGAGATGTTGAGTGGATTGATGAGGTAATTGCATCAAAAAACAGATCTTCTGCAGGGCAATCTGTAAAGGGTAACGCCCTATTCCTCAACTACATAGAGTATCCATACGAGCTTAATTGGTTTCTATAATGGCACAAAATGTGTTGTAGTCTATATTTGATTCACTTTTAAATATTATTTTTGCACAAATTTTTTATAACATTATGATATTATCACTCTTACTTCAAACAGATCCTGAAGCGATAACTGCCACTGTACAGGAGGAGTTATCCTTTTCACTAATCGATATGGCAACCAAAGGTGGTTGGCTTATGATCGTTCTACTAATTTTATCAATTATTGCAATCTATATCTTTGCTGAAAGATGGGTTGCTATAAGAAAAGCCGAAAAATTGGACAAGAATTTCCTTAAAGACATCAATGACTACATTCAAGATGGAAAGATTAAATCTGCGATTGCTCTATGCAATAAGACAGACTCTCCTGTAGCCAGAATGTTGGAAAAGGGGCTTCAAAGAACAGGTAAACCGCTATCTGACATTCAAGCTGCCATCGAAAATGTTGGAACTGTAGAGGTAGCTAGATTGGAGAAAGGATTGCCAACATTGGCAACAATCTCCGGAGGTGCTCCTATGATTGGTTTCCTTGGTACAGTTATGGGTATGGTTCAGGCCTTCTTTAATATGTCTCAAGCTGGAAACAACATCGACATTACTCTACTTTCAGGTGGTATTTACACAGCAATGATTACAACTGTTGGTGGTCTTATTGTGGGTATTTTGGCATATTTTGCATACAATATCCTTACATCAAAGGTTTCTGGAGTTGTCGCTAAAATGGAGAGCTCTTCAATAGAATTTTTGGATATGCTTCATCAATAGAAAGTTATGGCAATTAAGAGAAGAACAAAAGTAGATGCATCCTTTTCGATGTCCTCAATGACGGATATCGTCTTCCTTTTGCTGATATTCTTCCTTGTCACCTCGACATTGATCAATCCGAATGCTCTGAAACTACTTTTACCAAAGAGCACCGGACAAGTTTCGGCAAAAGCAACTGTAAGCGTCTCCATTAAGCATCTCAAAGGAGACAATTTTTCATACCACATCAATGGCAATGCTAAACCTATCAGATTTAACGAGATAGAGAATGAAGTTGTCAATTTGCTTGATGGTACGGAAGACCCTACCTTCTCGATTTACGCAGATGAAACTGTTCCTATCAAGGAGGTTGTTGCAATTATGAATATTGCTAAGAGAAATAATTATAAAGTTATAATGGCCACGCAGCCGGAATAGTTTGAATGCAGAGTCAAGATTCTCATAAATCAAAGGTAATAGCAGCTGCTGCAACGATAGTTTTTCACGTTGCACTGCTGTTTCTTTGTTTTGAATCTGGCTTGAAATATAAATTTCCGCCACCTGAGGAGTTGGGTATCCTGATGGAATTCGAACAAGATATTGAGGAGCCAAAACCTATTGATGTGGCGGTTGGCGTTCAGCCAAAATCACCAGTAGCAGACCCTGATAGAGATATTGAACTTGTTCAAAAATCTGAAGGTCAGGAGATTGGTACAAAGCAAAATGAAGCCGAGGAGAGTACTATTTCCGATAATGGTGATATTGAGACTTATGAACCTGAACGCAAGAAGGAGATCGATAAACGTGCTCTCTTCTCCTCTGCTGCCAACAAAGCAAAAAAAGATACACTGGCAGCACAAACTTCTGACAAAATAAGCGAAACCCTAAAAGAGGGACACGCCTCTGGAAATACAAAAAGTGGTGCTACTGAAGGTATGCCATCTGCTCAACTGGAAGGAAGGCAAATACTTGGTTCCCTGCCTCTACCATCTTATGCTGAGAATGATAGAGGAACTGTGGTTATTAGAATAGTTGTAGATGCTGCCGGAAATGTCACATCTGCAGAGGTCAGTCCAAAAGGGACTACTACAAGCAACAGTGTTCTAAGGGAATCTGCACGTCGCGCAGCCCTCAAAGCAAAATTCAGTACAGGAAGTTCTGTCGCTCAAGAGGGAACAATTACATACATATTCTCATTAAAGTAGTCCTACCACTCCCCTTTCCGGCTATATTTCAAAAGAGGCATCAATCCTGATATAATACTGATAATCAGGGTGATAGCAATAGATTTCAAAACCCAATCCCAAGGCATAACAAATTGTACTTGCAAATAATTTGAAATAATAAAGCCGATTAACGTGCCTGATAATATCCCTATAAAAGTTCCTGTTTGTGCAAGAAGGATTGCCTCAAAGAGAAACTGCATCATAACAGCTCGTCGAGTAGCTCCAACTGCCCTCTCAATTATGATCTCCTGACTCTTCTCTCGATATGATACCAGTATAATATTCATCAATGATATCATTGAGCCGAATAGAAGAATTAGTGCAATTATTGTTGAAATCTGGGCAATCTGATTATTAAGAGAGTTGATAGAATCTACTATTGAATTTCCCCTGACAATCTCTAAACCTGCCTCCTGCAAAGTGCCTTTTCCTCGCATTCGAAGTACCATATTCTCCACCTCAACCGATAGAGACTCTATATTTCCATCTGTTGCAAAGAGAATTCTATAATCCAAAGGTGTTTGAAGAGGTATATTTGGCAGATAACTTATAGGCAGAATGATTGTATTTGCAATCTGAAATTTGGGATGAGGATAATCATCATTCAGTAAAGCAATAATTCTATAATCAGACTTACCAATAGTTATTTTCTCGCCAATTGGATTTTGAGAATCAAATAACTCCTCTGATACCATTGGACCAACAATAGCAACAGGCTCAGATAAATTTCTATTAGTAAAGAATGAGCCGCTACGCAAGGATAATCCGCTCATTACTAAATAGTTATAATCCATTGCCGAAATTGAAAATATCGGTTCTGTCTCTCCTTTACCTCCCTTGACAGATATAAATTCAGTTAATTTGCAGAGGAGTCCAACCTGGTAATCTTCGCAAAAATGAGTAACAATCCTCACCGCCTCATTTTCACTTACAGGCAATAGATTTTCTTTCTCTTCAGAATACTGAGAAGATAGTTCCAACTGATTGATTCCAAAGGAATTAAATGATTCAAGCAGATTATTGGAAAGCCCATTCAGCGTTATCTGAATAGAGATAATGGCACTAATAGCAATTGCCACTATTGAAATCGTAATTATTGACCTTAGAAGAGTATCTTTTATCGAATTTATTCCCCTATGGAATGGTTGGGTAAAAAGATAGAAACCCCTTAAAAATTTCTCTCGCCACATTCTTGCACACTTTTTATTATTTAGAGCAACAAAAATAGGAAAATAAAAGTTATTCTCCTATTTTTGCAGTTGATTATTTCGCGATGAAATAATATTAAACGTTCATTAAAAATGCAAAGAGATTACAAAGATCGTCCACGCTACAATAGCGACGAAAAACCCGTGAGGGCAGAAAGAAATTACAAGAGAGTTAATCACGACTCTAATTATGAGGGCAAACCAAAAAGAGTTTACTCAGAGAGAAGAAATTCTGACAGCAGTTATTCAGAGAGAAGAACTTCATCTGAAAACAGAGCTCCTCGCAAAAGAGAACATTTTAAAAAAACTGATGCTCAGAGAGAAAGGTACAATAAAGTGGACACATCAGTTAGAAGAGAACACTCTGGTCAAGAAGAGTATTCTGGACAAAGAGAGTATGGTAAAAGAAGCTACAATGGCAATAGCCAAAGCAGAGGTAATCAACAAAGAGGTAATCAAAAGAGCAATTATCAACAAAGAGGAAACCAACAAAGAGGTAATCAACAAAGAGGCTTCTCTAAGCCAAATCAAAAAAAGCAGACAAACAAACAAAAGAATGTTAACTTTCCTTTCAAGGAGTCTCCATACATAAGAAGAGATGAATTGCAAAGAAGCAAAGCTGTTGAGGCCGCTTTTGCACAACGCCCAACTAGCGATCCTAACACTGTTCGTCTAAACAAATTCATTGCAAATTCAGGTGTTTGTTCAAGAAGAGAGGCAGATGACCTTATCTTGGCAGGAGTTGTTACTGTAAATGGTGTTGTAGTTACAGAACTTGGAACAAAAGTTAGTCTAAACGATGATATCAGATTCAACGGCGAACGCTTGAAAGGCGAAAACAAAGTTTACCTTGTAATGAATAAACCAAAAGGTTACGTTACAACTACAAACGATCCACACGCAGACAAAATGGTTATGGATCTAATCAACCCTGATCTTTGTCCTCAAAGAGTATTCCCTGTAGGAAGACTTGATAAGGATACAACAGGTGTGCTTCTATTCACAAACGATGGAGATATAGCAGAAAAACTTAGTCATCCATCATATCAAAAGAAGAAAATTTACCAAGTTCAACTTAACAAGAACCTTTCAAAAGAGAAATTCGAAAGATTGTTAACAGGAGTTGAGTTAGAGGATGGCCCTATCTATGCAGACGCTCTTGCTTATCTTGATGGAAAGATGAATATGGTAGGCGTGGAGATCCATTCTGGCAGAAACAGAGTTGTAAGAAGAATGTTCCAAGAAGTGGGACTTACTGTTGTTAAACTTGACAGAGTATATTTTGCAGGTCTTACAAAGAAAGGTCTGCGCAGAGGTGCTTGGAGATTCTTGACTGAGCAAGAGGTAACAATGTTAAGAGTTGGTTCTTATAATTAACAGATAATCAGACATTTATGGCAAATAACACTCCTCACAAGGCAGGTTTTGTAAATATTATTGGCAATCCAAATGTTGGCAAATCAACATTGATGAATGCACTTGTTGGAGAGAAACTTTCGATTGTAACTGCGAAAGCTCAAACCACAAGACACAGAATTATGGGGATCGTTAATGGCGAAGACTACCAAATTGTCTATTCTGACACACCTGGTATTTTGAAACCAAACTACAGACTTCAACAAAGTATGCTTGACTTTGTTGATACTGCCATAGGCGATGCTGATCTGATTCTTTATGTAACTGATATTTACGAAAAGAGCGAAAAGAATAAGGAGTATATTGAAAAGTTGAATAAAGTTGACTGTCCTGTCGCACTTGTTATCAATAAAATCGATAAGGGTACTCAGGATGAGGTTTTAAAACTTTATCAACATTGGAAAGAACTTGTACCTAAAGCCGAGATCTTTGCTGCTTCGGCTTTAGAGAAGTTCAATCTCGATAACATCTTTAACTATATATTAGATAATATCCCACAGAGTCCTGCCTGGTTCGACAAGGATGCATTCACTGACAAAAACCTTCGTTTCTTTGCTTCTGAAATTATCAGAGAAAAGATTCTCCTCAACTATTCAAAAGAGATTCCTTATTGTACAGAAGTGGTTATTGACCAATTCAAAGAGGGAGAAGAGAGATATGAAATCAGTGCTATTATCTATGTTGCACGCTCATCTCAAAAGGGAATTATTATTGGACACAAAGGCTCTTCATTAAAAAAAGTTGGCACCGAAGCGCGACTTGATATGGAGACATTTTTTGAAAAAAAGGTATATTTGCAACTCTTTGTAAAGGTTGATGAGAACTGGAGAGAGGATAAACGCAAATTGAAAAAATTCGGGTATATTTTAGACTAATTGATATAAATATGAGCATTGAAGATAGAGATAAAGATCTTGAAAATGAGGGACTTACATCTGGTGAAGAGCTAAGTGAATGTAATAGCCAGGAGGTCGCAAAATTCGAGAAAGTTGTCAAAGATGGGGAGAATAAATATAAGTTGTCGGGAATGTTTAGAAACTGGTTCCTCGACTATGCTTCTTATGTAATTTTAGAGAGAGCTGTACCTCACATCATCGATGGTTTGAAACCGGTACAACGTCGTATTCTTCACGCAATGAAGAATGGTGAAAATGGTAAATTACATAAGGTTGCCGGTATTGCCGGTGATACAATGAAATTTCACCCTCACGGCGATGCATCCATCAAAGATGCTCTTGTTCAATTGGGACAAAAGGGATATATGATTACCTGCCAGGGTAACTGGGGTAATATAATCACAGGTGATGAGGCAGCTGCAGGACGTTATATAGAGGCGAAATTGAGTGATTTTGCCCTTGAAGTGGCATTTAATAGTAAAATAACTGAGTGGGTAGCTTCTTACGATGGAGAGTCTCAGGAACCTGTAAATCTTCCTATTAAGTTTCCTCTACTACTAGCTCACGGCTCAGAAGGTATCGCAGTAGGTCTTGCTTGTAAAATACTACCTCACAACTTCAATGAATTGCTTGATGCTTGTGTCTGTGCATTGAAGAATGAGGAGTTTGAACTATTCCCAGACTTCCCTACCGGTGGATTTGCTGATTGCAGCAGATATAATGGTGGTTTAAGAGGATCTCAGGTCAAGGTTCGTGCTAAAATTGAGAAGTTAGACAAAAAGACTCTTGCTATTACAGAGATTCCATTTGGGACAAACACATCTACCATTATTGAAAGTATCTATAAAGCACACGAGCAGGGTAAAATTAAGATTAAAAAGGTGGATGATAATACCTCTTCACAGGCAAGAATTGTCATTACACTACAAAATGATGTATCTCCTGATAAGACAATAGATGCTCTTTATGCATTTACAAATTGTGAAGTCTCACTAAATCCTAACTCTTGTGTAATTATGGATAGCAAACCTCACTTTTTAAAGGTAGAGGATATTTTGCGTTACAATGCTTTCCACACTAAAGATCTGTTCCACAAAGAGTTATCGATTATTTTAGATGAACTTGAGGCAAGTTGGCACTATAGTTCACTTGAAAAGATCTTCTTCGAAAAGAAGGTATATAGAATTTTGGAAAATGATGCTCGCTCTTGGGAAAGACAACTTGATGATGTTGAACAAGAGATGTCTAAATATCAAAATCTGCTTTACAGGGAGATAAAACGAGAGGATATTTTGAAACTTGTAGAAAAACCTGTAAGAAAAATCTCAAAATTTGACATTAAAGCAGCTGAAGAGAAGATCCGTTCTATTGAGGAGAAAATTGCAGAGGTTAAACACAATCTTGCTCACTTGACTGAGTACACAATCAACCACTTCATCCACTTAAAGGAGAAGTATGGTGCTAAATTCCCTCGCAAAACTACACTTACCTCATTTGAAACTATTCTTGCGACCAAGGTTGTAGCAAACAATGCTAAACTATACGCAAATAAAGAGGAAGGATTTGTCGGAACCTCTCTTAAAAAGGATGAGAATGCAGAATTCATTTGTGACTGTTCTGATATTGATGATATTATCGTTTTCTTAAAATCAGGTAAATACATCATCACAAAAGTCTCAACAAAGGCATTTATAGGTAAGAAAATCATACACGTTGCTGTCTTTAAGAAAAACGACAAACGTACAATCTACAATGCAATATATAGGGATGGAAAAGGTGGAGTCGTTTATGCGAAGCGATTCTATGTAAGTGGTATCTCGAAAGATAAAGAGTACGACCTTACTCAAGGAAAGCCAGATTCTACTGTACTATGGCTCACATCAAATCCTAACGGAGAGGCAGAGAAGATTAAAGTCTATTACAAACCAAGACCAAAGTTGAAAAAACTTAATGAGGAGTTTGACTTTGCCAAACTTCTTATCAAGGGTAGAGCATCAAGAGGTAATTTGGTTACAAAAAATCAGATTACAAAGATTCAGTTTAAATCTAAAGGTAGCTCTACAATTGGAGGAAAAGCAATCTGGTTTGACAATGACATAAGTCGTCTTAATGAGGACTCAAGAGGCACATTCCTTGGAAAATTCGAAGATGGTGAACACATTTTGGCTATCTGTAAAGATGGTACATACTATACCACATCATTTGATTTAAGTAACAGATATCAGGGTGATCTAATGAAAGTTGAGAAGTTATCAACTGATAAAACATATTCTGTACTATATTGGGATGATGAGGTAAAAAGTTTCTACATAAAACGATTCTCTTTTGAAGTGAGTGACAATAATGTTCAATCATTTATTGGAGAGGCAAAGGGTTCTTATCTTGTAGCAATTTCAGAAGATAAATATCCTCAACTAGAACTTATTTTTGGTGGTAAACATATCGGAAGAGTCCCAGAAATAATTGATGTTGAACAATTTATCGGTAAAAAGGGCATCAAAGCCAAAGGCAAGAAAGTTACTTACTTTGAGACCTCAGAAATTAGATTTATAGAACCTCTTGTCAAAGAGGAGGAGAAACCGGCAGAAGATGAATCGGAAATTGAATTGAATCTGGAAGAGAATAGCATTGAGACCAACATCATTGCAGACTCTGATAATGATGATATTCCAGATTTTGATGAACCAATAGAATTGACACTATTTTAGTATAAAATGGTAATTTCCATTATAGGTTTCCCATTCAGTGGCAAAAGCACATACGGCAAGAAACTGGCATCAGATCTTGGCTGGGAATGGGTAGATTTGGATAATTACATTGAGGAGAGATATGGCTCAATCGAAGAGATAATTTCCACCAAAGGTGAAGAGTATTTTCGAGATATTGAGAGCAAGTCTCTCCTTGAATTTTCTAATGAGGTTGAGAATAGAGACATTATTCTATCCTGCGGAGGAGGAACTCCCCTACGCCCAGATAACCAGCTTATACTCAAAGGATTAGGAAAAATATTGTGGTTAGACACACCATTTGATATTATTGCAAAAAGATTAGAGGATTCTCCTCAAAAACGTGCAATATTTGCCAACTGCAACTCAATCGAAGATATTAAGAAAATCTACGATGAACGCAGGAAAATATATGAATCCCTGGAATAATAAATAAAGACGGGGATGACAAATCATTGATCATAATTCATTTAGTATCAAATTACAAATTTATCTCTGAACTATACTCCCTGCCAAAACGGTCCTTTGCAACAACCTTAATGTGCTTTGCTCCGTCAGATGGCTTAGCTCTAAAGAAGAAGTGAGCCTTATGAGGTTTACGAAAATCTGCTACATTTTTACCTTCATAGAACTCTTCTATATCTTCCTTATAATCAGGAGAATAATCCTCACACTGATCCATCTTACCCATATACTCACCATCCTGGTACCACTCAACTATCCACTCTTGATCCCAGTCCCATACCTTTGCCAAAAGATATTCACTATTCAATATACCTCTACCAGGTTCAAAAATTGTAATTTGGTGTTCTACAGGGAGAGCAGTTGATTTATAATACCACGAGAAATTACCATCAAAAGATTCAAAAACTTTATAACCATTAGGAGTACCATCTTTTGCGTGATCACAGGCCCACCAAGAACCTCCGGCAGAGGAGATATTGTGTTCAATAACATTCTCCTCTACAGTAAATACAGAGTAGTGATGTAGGTGTCCGGAGAGAATTGTAACTTCATAATCCTCACAAACCTTCATAAGTTTCTCTCCACTTTTCATCTTTCTGTTTTTTGCAAACCAACGATAATATGGAGCGTGCATTGCGAAGATAATATGAGATCCCTTAGGAACATATCTCTTTAGATAATCTCTTACCCAATATATCTGTTCATCGGTAATCTCTTCATTATATCTGTTCTTGCCTTTATATATAATGTTATCTAAAACTATTACATAATCATTTCCCAAATTAAAGGCATAATAATTTGGACCAAACTCATCTCTATAATCATCTGCAGATTCATCATCATCATTCTCTCCAGTGTCGTGGTCGTGATTACCAATCACCGGATAGAACGGGAAATCAAGTGCCTTTGTTGCCTTTTTATATTTTGGAAGGTAATCAAGGTCATCCCAGGCCATATCTCCCAAAGCAATACCAACTATTTGAGCATCACTTCCTTCATATCTATCAGCACTCTCTTGCAAATCAGGAATCGTCTCCTCTTTGTATCTGTCAATATGCTTTTTACTCTTCATTTGAGGATCAGCAGTTGCTATCAATACATAGTTCTCTTTGGATCCACATTTTTTTAACTTAAAATTATATTTATCCTTCTCCTGATCAATCTCTTGATAGAATTGAGGAGTTCCATCCTTATATTTTGATACATATCCCGATGGCGTTACGATATATACAAACTCAGCATCTCGACTAACATCAAGTGTATAACGACCTGTGAATGAAGTCTTTGTAAAGTTTTCACCATCTGTTACGACTACATTTTTAAGAGGTTTCAATCCACATTTTACGACACCTTTAATCTCTCTTGCATTCAATGATAAAACAGCTAAAAGAGAGAGAGTTATGATAAAAAATCTTTTCATAATTACAGAATTATATTTTAACAAATTTAAAAGATTTTTATCTAAAAGACAAGTTTCTTTACTATTAATGTTAAAGAGCCTTTTCTCGCTTCCAGGTAGTTGCACAGAAGATAGTCGCAATCGCAGCTCCTACAATAAAGATCCAGAATACAGGAAGCCAGCCATAATTTTCAGCCACACCGCCAAGAAGTATTTTTGCCAATAGTGCATCACCTATAAGATATCCAAAGAGACCTACAAAGCCAGCAGCTGTTCCTGCTGCATTTTTGGGAACTAAATTCAATGCCTGAACACCAATAAGGGCAACCGGACCATAAATACAGAAACCAATCTCAATCAATGCTATATAGACAATTACTACCATTGTACTCTCTACTGTAGCACCAAAAATTGGAGCAAGAAGAGCAGCAACACTACCAGCTTGCCAGTATAGAAGTATTCCCAAAAGTACCAAAATCATATATAGTACATTTGCCGGAGCACATCTTCCTTTGAATAATTTGGCAGAGATCCAACCACAGATGATTGTACCAGGGACACCTGCATAGTTATGAAGGGCAAATGCAAGCTTACTTTGTGAGGCATCCATAATACTCATCTCTTGTAGGTAAACAGGAGCCCAATCGGCAATACCATATCTGATTAGATAGACAAATGAATTAGCAATCGCTATCAGCCATAAGATTTTATTCTTGAAAATATAATCCACAAAGAGGCGTTTGAATGGAATCTTCACCTCCTCACCCTTTTTATTCTTTACTCCAGAATAGTCATCTCTATACTCCTCAATAGGTGGAAGTCCGCAGGCAGTTGGTCTATCACGTAGAGCCCAATAGCAGAATAGTGCTATTACTATTGCAATTATACTTGGGAATATGAATGCTGCTCGCCAAGTCTGATCAACAAAGCCAAATGCCACCATCACAGAGACTCCGATAGCGACTAAAAGACTCATTGATCCATTTCCAATAGTATGTGATGTGTTCCAGAGACTCATCTTGAAACTTCTTTCATTTTGAGAGAACCAATGCGACATTACCCTGCCACAAGGCGGCCATCCCATTCCTGAAAGCCATCCTACCATTAACATTGCTATAAAGATTACAACAACATTTAGAGATGTGTCTGTTGTACTATATGGCAGAAAACCAACAACTAGCATCACTAAAGCAGATAAAACCAATCCCACTGAAAGGAATTTTCTTGCATCTGATCTGTCAGAGATGCTACCCATTATAAATTTACTGAATGCGTATGCGATTGAGATAGCTGATGCTGCTATACCGACACCTGCCTTATCCAAAAGCCCCTCATTGATCATATCAGGAGCAGCAATAGATAGATTTTTTCTAACAAGATAGTACCCGGCATAGCCAAGGAATGCGCCTAAAAAGACTCTGAGACGCATTGAAGGATACTTCGACTTAATCTTTTCCGGAGATAGTCGTTCCCTATCTTTTGGAGGGGCAAAGAAATTTTTCATTAACAGTCAACAAAATAATTTGATGCCAGTTTAACAAAGCTATCTATTTGATTATCAATCCATTGTTGAGATTCACCCAACTCTTTTGCCATAATCTCAGCAACTTTTGGTGCAACTGCGGTTGCCTCACGAGCATCTAAAAAGAGCAATCTTACTCTACGTGCCAAAACATCTTCGACACTGTTAGCCATCTCCTTTCTGACAGCCCAAATGACTTCAGCTACTGTATAATCATACTTCTGAGAGATTTTCTCTCCATATTCCGGATTCTCCTTAGCCAATGCTAAAATAGCATCCGCATCTGAGCCATAGATGTAAAGGTGATCATTCAAATCAACACCTTTTTTATATCCGTGAATTCGCAAATTCTTAGTCTTACAAGGTTTCGGTGTAAGGTTTGAAACCTGGATTGCTCTATTTACCGTATCCTCTGCCATAAGGCGATATGAAGTCCATTTTCCTCCTGTTATAGTCACCATACCACTCTCTGATGTGAAGAGTTTGTGTCCACGTGAAATCTCCTTACTACTCTTACCCTCCTTTTTAGGAGCTGCTAATGGTCTTTGTCCTGCAAAGACTGACTGAATATCAGCACGTGTTGGAGCTGGATTCATATAAAGAGATGCAGTATTCAAAATGAAATCTATCTCCTCTTGAAGTGGAACAGGTTCCGATTCCGGAGTAGGACGAACTATATCGGTAGTACCTACAACCACCTTATTATGCCAAGGAACTGCAAAGAGAACACGACCATCACTGGTCTTAGGGACCATTATTGCGTAATCACTCTGTAAGAACTTCATATCTAAAACCAGGTGAACACCCTGACTTGGAACAATCATCTTTGTATGGGATGAAGAATCCATCTTCATTACATCATCGACAAAGATACCACCTGCATTAACTATAGAGCGAGATTTTATTGAGTATTCTTCACCTGTGAGGAGATCTTCCACAACTACACCTGATGCCTTTCCATCTGTATGGATAATAGATTTTACCTTCATCTTATTGAGAGCCACTCCGCCATTATCGACACAGGTCTGAGCTAATGAAATAGCCATTCGAGAGTCATCAAATTGGCCATCGTGATAGACAATTCCTCCCTTTAAACCTTTCTCTACTGATGTCGGAATATATTTCATTACTGTTTTTGCCCTAACGAAACGGCTTCTGCCATAGCCAAAACCGAATGATAGCAGATCATAGAATAATAGCCCGAAAAAGTATAGAAAATTATCCCAATTCCTATAATTTGAAATCAGAAATGATTGATCTTTAACAAGATGCGGAGCATTTGCCTTCATTCTACCACGTTCCCGAAGAGCTTCAAGAACCAACATTACATCTCCTTTCTGAAGATATCTGACACCACCGTGAACAAGCTTCGTACTTCTACTTGAGGTTGATTTGGCAAAATCGTCCATTTCGAAGAGAGCAACACTATACCCACGTGAAGCAGCATCAACTGCAACTCCAAGTCCTGTTGCTCCACCGCCAATGACGACCATATCCCAAATTATTTCAGAATTTTTAATTTTTCCGACTAATTCAGATCGTTTCATTTTTAATGGAAGTATTAAAAGAGATCCTCTCTATTCTTAATGTCTTTGACTCTCAACTGAATATTTGCAATTCCACGATAATAGTTTTCAGCAATTGAATAACAAATATCTACAGGGTTTCCTGCCTGGATATGATCAAAATGCTCAGTTCTATTAAATGCAATTGCAGAGATATGTCTGTATGGTTCATCCTCCTGAATAAGCTCCAGTTTTAAGTGACCATTATCTGAACCAACCTTACGTCCATTTCCATTATCATAAACATTCTCTGTAATAAATACAGGAGAGTGGTTACCCGGGCCAAAAGGTTGGAATTGTTTTAGAATTCTAAAAAATTTAGGAGTAATCTGCTTAAAATCAAGATAGGTATCAATATTGACAATAGGTGTCAACATCTCATCATTGATTTTTGACTCAACATAAGCTTCAAAACGACGACAGAACTCCTCATAATTCTCCTCTTTCAAGGTCATTCCGGCAGCATACATATGACCACCGAAGTTCTCAAGAAGGTCTGAACAATTTTCAATCGCATCATAAAGGTCAAATCCCGCAATTGAACGAGCAGATCCTGTAATAGTCTTATCGCCTGACTTTGTAAATACAATTGTAGGACGGTAATATGCCTCAACCAGACGTGAAGCTACGATTCCAACAACACCCTTATGCCAAGATGGGTTATAGACTACTGTTGATTTTTTTGTTGCAAAATGAGGAGAGTTCTTTACCATATCAATGGCTTCGTGAGTAATCTCTCTATCAACACTCTTTCGTTCGTTATTTTGAGTATTTATTGCAACACCTATTGATTGAGCATCTTTATCTGTACGGGATATTAGGAGTTCAACTGCAGTCCTTCCCGACTCCATACGACCAGCCGCATTGATTCTTGGACCAATCTTAAAGACTATTTCATCAATAGTAATTTTATGTTTTTCAAGACCTGAAAGTTTAATAATTGATTGCAAACCCTTACGTGGATTTTCATTCAACTGTTTCAAGCCATAATATGCCAAAATACGATTCTCACCTGTCACCGAAACCAAATCAGATGCAATACTTACTGCAAGAAGATCTAACAATGGAAGAATCTCCTCAAATTTGATATTATTCTTCATTGCAAATGCCTGCACCAACTTAAATCCTACTCCACAACCAGACAAGTCATCAAATGGATAGTGACAATCCTCTCTCTTTGGATCCAAGACAGCAACTGCCGGTGGTAATTCAGCATCAGGAAGGTGATGATCACAGATAATCATATCGATACCGAGAGAACTTGCATACTTAACCTTTTCAATCGCCTTGATACCGCAATCTAAGGCAATGATTAGTGAGAAGCCATTCTCTTTAGCCCAATCAATTCCCTGATATGAAACGCCATAACCTTCGCTATATCTATCTGGAATATAGAAATCTGCCTTTGATGTCAATGTACTAATGAACGAGTAAACCAAAGCCACCGCAGTGGTTCCATCAACATCATAGTCGCCATAGATAAGAATACTCTCTTTGTTTAATATGGCACTATTCAGACGCTCAACAGCCCTCTCCATATCCTTCATAAGGAATGGATCGTGGATCCTGTCAAGAGATGGACGGAAAAATTCACGAGCCTTCTCATAAGTATTGATACCACGCTGCACAAGAAGATTTGCCAGCACTTGATCTATACCAAGTTCCGACGACAACTGCCTCACCAACGCTGGATTTCCGGGCTCTTTAACTATCCACTTTTTATCTATTGCCATATCCTTGCAAAGATATGGAATAAATTTCTATTTTTTAACAAAAAAGGTTATTTTTGCGAATTAATAACAAGAATAAAAAGAAATAGAATAATTTTTTAAAAATGAGCAATATAGAACTTAACGAACAAGAGGCTGGAAGACGCGCTTCCTTGCAACAATTAGAGGCATTGGGAATTAACCCATATCCTGCAGAGATGTTTCCTGTAAATGTAACAACAACAGAGATTAAGGAGGGTTATGATCCTGAAAAAGGCAATTTTGAGAATGTTGTAATTGCTGGTAGAATTATGAGCCGCCGTATTATGGGTGCTGCCTCATTCATTGAACTTCAAGATGAAGAGGGCAGAATTCAGGTTTATATCAAACGTGACGAGATTTGCCCTGGAGAAGATAAGACCCTTTACAACACAGTTTTCAAAAAACTTCTTGATATTGGTGACATTATCGGTATTGAAGGTTATGCTTTTATTACTCAAACAGGCCACCTTTCAGTTCACGCTAAAGGTTTGAAACTTCTAAGCAAGTCGTTGAGAGTTCTTCCAATCGTTAAGGAGAAAGAGGGAGAGGTTTATGATGCCTTCTCAGATCCAGAACAAAGATATCGTATGAGATATGTGGATCTAATTGTAAATCAAGGCGTTAGAGAAACATTTATCAAGAGAAGCAAAATTATTACTTCTATGAGAGAGTTCTTTAACTCATTTGGTTATCACGAGGTTGAAACACCTATCCTCCAACCAATTCCTGGTGGAGCAAATGCAAGACCTTTCGTTACTCACCATAATGCTTTGGATGTAGATTTGTATCTAAGAATTGCTAATGAGTTGTATTTGAAACGTCTAATCGTTGGTGGATTCAGCGGAGTTTATGAATTCAGCCGCAACTTCCGTAATGAGGGTATGGATAGAACTCACAATCCAGAGTTTACCTGTATGGAGATCTATGTTGCATACAAAGATTATATCTGGATGATGGAGTTTGTGGAGAAGATGATTCAAAAAGTTGCTCTTGATACTGTTGGTTCTACAGATGTTCAAATTGGCGAGAATATAGTAAGTTTCAACGCTCCATTCAGGAGATTGCCGATGTTGGATGCAATCAAGGAGTATTCTGGTGTTGATGTTTCAGAGATGAATGAAGAGCAATTGAGAGAGACCTGCAAAACACTTCACGTTGAAGTTGAACCATCAATGGGTAAAGGTAAATTGATTGAAGCTCTATTCGACGAATTTGTTGAGAAGAATTTGATTCAACCTACATTTATTACTGACTATCCTGTTGAATTATCTCCACTAACAAAGAGACACAGAAGCAATCCACAATTGACAGAGCGTTTTGAGCTATTTGTCAATGGTAAGGAGCTTGCTAATGCATATAGCGAGTTGAACGACCCAATCGATCAACTTGAGAGATTCAAGGATCAATTGAGACTCAAAGAGAAGGGAGATGATGAGGCAATGTTCATTGATATGGACTTTGTTCGCGCTCTTGAATATGGTATGCCTCCTACATCTGGTATGGGTATTGGTATAGATCGTTTGGCAATGTTTATGACAAACTCTCCATCTATCCAGGATGTACTATTCTTCCCTCAAATGAAGCCTCAAAAGAGCAAGAAGAGTGAAGGACAAGAGGAAAAATGCGAATAACTGAGATAACCTCAATAAAGAATCCTAAAATAAAAGGAGTACTTGCTCTCTGCGAAAAGTCAAAACTTCGCAAAGAGCAAGGTTTGTTTGTGGCTGAAGGTATCCGTGAAGTCAAACACTGTATAGAGGGTAATTATCATATACAAAGCTTATTTTATTGTCCTCAAATCATTGATAATAAATCAATTAGAGAGATTATTGAACTTTTGGGAGTTAGCGCACCAAATGAGATTTTTACAATATCAAATGATATATACTCTAAAATAGCATATCGCGAAAGTACTGAGGGTATAATAGCAATTGTAGAGGAGAAATCTCACAAACTGGATGAGATAAAACTTAGCGAAAATCCCTTAGTCATAGTTATCGAAGCAGTTGAGAAGCCGGGAAACATAGGAGCAATTCTTCGTACAGCAGATGCTTGTGGTGCAGATGCACTTATTGTCTGTCAACCATTGACAGATCTCTATAATCCAAATATAATACGATCGAGTTTAGGTGGAGTTTTCACAGTCCCTATTGCGGTATGCAGCAACGAAGATGCGGCTAAATGGCTGAAAGATAACAACATAAATATTTACACAGCTCAACTTCAAGATTCAAAATTGTATTATGATACAGATTTTGGTTCACCTTGTGCAATTGTGTTTGGAAGTGAATCGAAAGGTTTAACAAATTTCTGGAGAGAGATTTCTGACTCCAAAATTATTATCCCTATGCTCGGCAAGTTGGATTCACTAAACGTATCTGTCTCAGTATCAATTTTATGCTATGAGGCATTGCGTCAAAAAAGAGAGAAAAGATGAAATTTGGTCTAATTGGTTACCCTATTGAACATAGTTTAAGTCCAAAACTTTTTGATGCAGCATACCAGAATGGAAAGGACTCTTATGAACTTATTGAGGGCTCATCTTTCGAAGATGCCTTTGCAAGATTTTTAGAGGGATATGAGGGAATAAATGTGACAGCTCCATTCAAAGAACTTGCCTACCAAAGAGCTGATTCTGCTGATTCCATTTGCAAATTGATTGAGGCCTCAAATCTTCTTGTAAAGAAGGGAGATAGCATTGTCGCCCATAATAGTGACTATTGGGGCGTAAAATATCTATTAAGACTTAACACAATAGCTCAAGAGCATAAGAATTTGCTGGTAATAGGTTGTTCAGGTGCAGGAAAAGCAGCTGCTCTTGCGGCACAGGATATGGGATTTAACTGTACAATTGCTAATCGAAACTACGAAAAGGCCAAAAGTTTTGTAAATAGAGATGGAATTGGAGAGATGAAGGCAATTCCATTGGAAGGAATCGGCGATATTATTGATAGTCAAGATGTTATCATTTACGCAATACCTGTCGCTTTAGATATTTTCAAAAATTTTGATTTATCTGAAAAGATAATTATCGAAGCAAATTACAGAAACCCATCTTTGGACAATATTATTTGCGAGGAGTATATAAATGGCAAGGAGTGGCTTATAGCACAAGCTATTACATCTTTTATGGTTTTTACTAAAAAAGAGCCAAATTATAAAAAAATGAGAGAGGTACTCTTTGGTTAAAACTCTATTGCATTTGAGGAATTTAATTCATAATTTTGACAAAATTTAAAACTGAAAATATGGCACTTAACAAAGTATTATTGATTGGAAATGTTGGTAAAGATCCTGATGTGAGACATTTTGAAGGTGGTGGATCAGTAGCTAATTTCTCCTTAGCTACAACCGAACGTTACAAAGACAGAAATGGAGAGACTAAAGATGTTACAGAATGGCACAATATAGTATGTCGGAGACAACTTGCTGATTTGGCTGAAAACTACATTAGAAAAGGTACACAAATCTATGTTGAAGGTAAACTTCGCACTCGTAGTTACGAATCGAATGGTGCTACAAGGTATGTAACTGAAATTCAAGCTGATACCATCCAATTACTTGGCAGAAAGGGTGACAACCCAGCTTCTGTTGGAAGTGCATCAACTGGTTATTCTCAACCAGCTGCTCCAGCAACTCCTGCAGCTCCAAAGCCAGTATCTCAACCATTGGTTGCGCCAGAATCTATTGACATCAACATTGATGATGATCTACCATTCTAATTGGAGATTGAGATTTAGCTCAAAGAATTAAAAGCAAATAAGAGCTGAAAAAAACGGGGATGACAAATATACTTTTTTTGTCATCCCCGTTCTATTATGTAAGTAATTCTTATGCCTTATTTGGCTTATCCAACTCTAATTGAGGATTTTTATCAGATGAGCGGGCAAGTAGCAATGAAATAATGATTGCAACGATTGCCAATCCTATAAATAGATACTCTGCATCAACTGGAGAAGTTGTCTTCTCAACAATTTTACCAACTATTACAGGCACTATCATAAGTCCCATATTCTGAATCCAATAGATCAATGAATAAGCTGTTCCCAAATTCTTTTCAGGAATAATCTTTGGAACACTTGGCCACATTGCAGCAGGTACTAACGAGTATCCAATACCCAAAATAGCAATACCTGCATAACCAAAGAATTGGAAACTTGGGGCAAATGCAATAATCAAGTGAGCAACAAATACAAGGCAAGAACCTAAAATCATTAGTCTGGTACCTCTACCTCTCCTATCCACTAATGTTCCGAAAAGAGGAGTAAAAATCATTGTACAGAACGGAATCATTGAGACCATCCAGGCAGCAATATCTCCACTGATTTCAAATCGAGGAATAATGATAGATGTAGCAAATCTTCTGAATGAGATAATACAACAATAGAAGAATACACAAAGAAGTGCTACCAATATAAAATGTTTGTTACTCAACACCTTAAAGATATCTGAGAACTTGAATTGGTCATCCTTTAACTTTGCTTGAGATTCCACTTGTAACTCTTCCGATTTAATCTGCTTATCAATTTTGCTATCAAAAAAGATAAATATAGCCCAGAAAACAATGGCAATAATCATCAACAACATACCAGCAACTGCCGGACGAGATGTCTCTGAATATGGAATAAATGATTGTTCAATATTTACAATACGAGGTACTAGAACTAATGCGATAGCTGTACCTAGACGAGCCAACGCCAACTGAAGTCCCATCGCCAAAGCCATTTCGTGCCCCTTAAACCATTTTGCAATGGAACGAGTGACAGCAACTCCTGCTATTTCACTTCCAAGTCCAAAAATTGCACATCCGGCATAAGCTAGAGTCAATGATGGTTTTGAGACGAACTGCGACATCCAAGTACTAAGGCCGCTTTGATTGAAACTTTCTGATATTGAATAAGTTACAAGCAATGCTCCACCTGCCATCAATCCGACAAATAGAGAACCTGTAAACTTCACACCCCATTTATCCAACAACATTCCACAAATAATCAATCCTCCCCAAACACACAAGAATGAGTATGCTCCACCATAAAATCCATAATCACTTGAGCTCCAACCCAATGCTACCATTTCAGGGTTCTTGAATATTTGACTTATTGTTGAAAATATATCATCAAAAAAGTACGACGCAAACATTACAGATGAGAGCATAAGCAAAATTGCCCATCTCATCTTAGCTGAATCACTTAATAATTTCTTCTTAATATTCATACCACTACTCTTCTATTTTTCAATATTTGGTTTTTCCAATCCATAACCCTTTCTTTTATCCTCTACTTTCAACCACAACGAGAAGATAAATGCCAAAACACCAAATAGAGCAAATAGAATCATAGGCAGTGTATATCCACCTGTTGCCGCTAAAACTTTACCTATCATTAGCGGAACAAAGAACAATCCTATATTTTGAATCCAGAAAATCAAAGAGTATGCACTTCCCAAAACAACAGGATCGATAATCTTTGGAACACTTGGCCATAATGCTGCAGGCACCAAAGAGAACGATACTCCTAAAATTATGATAATAAGAAGGGCAAACCATTTCTGTGGGTAAATAGGCAAAAGGAATGCAAATGAAAGGTGACAAGCAATCATAATCAATGCTCCCAGCATCAACATAGATGCACCTTTACCCTTGTAATCAAGGAATGATCCAAGGAATGGAGTTAAAAGCATAGCCAAAATTGGGAACCATCTGATCAAGTCGGCTGCTTCAACAGTTGGGATCTGAAGTGTAACTTCGAGGAAGTTGGTTGCATATCTTTGGAATGGAAAGATTGCTGAATAGTACAAAACGCACAATAGAGCAACAATCCAAAACATCTTGCTGCTGAAAATTTTCTTAATATCGCTAATCTTAAATTCCTCTTCTGATGAAGCTTCTTCTGATGCACCAACTTGTCTATCCAACTTCTTATCCATTAGAGAGAATACAATGAAGTTGATAAGGCCAATGATCAACAAAACAGTACAAAATGCTAATGGAGCAATAACAGAACTGTCAAATTTATCTGCCAATCTTGGAGATAGAGACATTACTGCAAAAACACCCAAACGTGCAATAGCCATCTCCAATCCCATAGCTAAAGCCATCTCTTTACCTTTGAACCATTTAGCGATAGATTTAGAGACTGTGATACCTGCCATTTCACATCCACAACCAAAAATCATAAAGCCGAGACAAGCCATTTTAGCATTTCCAGGAAGAGCTACCCACCAAGAGTTCAACCACTCACAGAAAGCTGTAGTCTGGAACCAGTCTGAGATACCTATAAATTTAATTGTTGCACCTAAAACCATCAATGATGCAGATAGATTACCTGTAAACCTGATACCACATTTATCAAGAATAATACCTGCTAAAATTAAAAAACCACACACATTTAAGATGTACTCTGATGCTGCGTAAGTTCCGAAAATGTCTGGCGACCATCCTCTCTGAGTCTCAATCAGTGATTGAAGAGGAGACATTACGTCCACAAACATATAGGCAAAGAACATCATAGATGCAATCAGAATAAGGGCAGCCCATCTGGCGATAAAGCTGTCATTGATCAATCTTTTTACCTTTTCCATTTTATAAATTTATTAGTTAACAATATCCCAAAATAATAATCAAAGTTGCGAAAATACTCTTTTTTGTAGGATTCACCAAATTTGACTTTTTATTTTATTATATCAATATTAATTGCTACCTTAGCGCGTTGATTTGAATTTAAGGTTTTAAACCTGTTTATATAAAAATTATATGAAAGTAGATGTTGTTTTAGGTCTCCAATGGGGCGACGAAGGTAAAGGTAAAATTGTTGACGTTTTAGCTCAACGTTATCCTATTGTTGCAAGATTTCAAGGTGGTCCGAATGCTGGTCACTCACTACATTTTGAAGGTACAAGTTTTGTTCTTCACACCATTCCGTCAGGTGTTTTCAGAAAGGGAACAGCCAATCTTATCGGTAATGGAGTTGTATTTGACCCAATTATTTTTAGAGAAGAGGCAGAGGCGATTGAAGCTTTGAATGTCCCAATCAGAGAGAGATTGGTTATTTCTAAAAAGGCTCACCTGATTGTCCCTACTCATAGAGTTCTTGATGCTGCATCTGAGAAATCAAAAGGCGCATCAAAAATTGGATCTACCCTTAAAGGCATTGGACCTACATATAAGGATAAAACAGGTCGTGAAGGGCTTAGAATTGGTGATATTCTAGCTGCAGATTTCCGTGACAGATATGAAGCTCTAAAAGCTAAACATATCTCCCAAATCAATAATTTTGGATTTGAATTTAATATCGATGAGCAAGAGAAAGAGTGGTTTGATGCAATCGAGTATTTGAAGACATTTACTCTTGTTGATGGTGAATATTATATCAATCAAGCACTTGGTAAGAGCTTGCGAGTTCTTGCTGAGGGAGCTCAAGGTTCAATGTTGGATGTTGACTTCGGTTCATATCCATTTGTAACATCTTCATCTACTTGTTGTGCCGGTGCCTGCATCGGTTTAGGAGTTGCTCCTAGTAAAATTGGTACTGTTTCAGGTATTTTCAAAGCATACTGCACAAGAGTCGGTAGCGGTCCATTCCCTACTGAACTTCACGATGAAGTTGGCGAGGATTTGAGACAAAAGGGACACGAATTTGGTGCTACTACAGGTCGTCCACGCCGTACAGGTTGGTTAGATTTAGTTGCATTAAAATATGCAATAATGCTTAATGGTGTTGATGAACTTATTATGATGAAGGCAGATGTTCTTGATACATTTGAGACCATCAAAGTGGCAACAGCATACAAAGTTGATGGCGAGATTACAAATCAGGTTCCATACGACACTTACGCAACTGTTGAACCAATTTACAAAGAGTTTAAGGGTTGGAAGAAAGATCTTTCACAGATTAGAAAAGAGGAGGATCTACCATTTGAATTTATGACCTACATTCGTTTTATCGAAGAGGAGGTTGGAGTTCCTGTCTCAATTATCTCTTTAGGCCCTGACAGAGAGGCAACAATCATTAGAGAAAAGATAGGTTGAAACTAATCGATTCAATAAAGAGTCCGAATGATATAAAAGATTTCTCTACCGAAAAGTTAATTGAACTTTGCAATGAGGTCAGAGAGTATCTTATCTATTGCTGTTCTCAAAATCCCGGACATTTAGGCGCAAGTTTAGGCACAGTCGAATTGACTGTTGCCTTGCACTATATTTTCAACACTCCTGATGATAAAATCGTGTGGGATGTAGGTCATCAAGCATATACCCATAAAATTTTAACCGGGAGAAAAGAGGATTTTCTCAAAAACAGGCAAAAAGATGGAATTAGTGGATTTCCAAAAATGTCTGAGAGTCAATATGATGCGTTTGGTACAGGGCACTCTTCCACATCTATTGCAGCTGCGTTAGGTATGGCCGTAGCCTCTGATATTAAGGGCGAGAAGAGATCGCATATTGCAGTGATTGGCGATGGAGCAATGACTGGAGGTCTTGCTTATGAGGGTTTGAATTATGCCGGATCTCTCAACAAGGATATCCTTATCATATTGAATGACAACCAGATATCAATTGACAACAATACCGGAGCACTCCATAATTACCTGCTTAAAATTACGACAAGCAAACAGTATAACGAATTTAAGAATCGTGTTTGGAACTCTTTAGGAAAGGGCTCTTTTAGAGAACAAATACAAAAGATTGTAAAGAATGCCAAGAGAACTATTCTTAAAACAAGTGAGACTGGCTCCCTTTTTGACTCATTAGGATGTAGATATTTTGGACCAATTGATGGACATAATATAGAGCAACTTATATATGCTCTTAGTCGTTTAAAAGAGATTCCTGGTCCAAAACTTCTTCACGTAGTCACAGTCAAAGGCAAAGGTTATAAACCTGCTGAATCAAATCAGACTATTTGGCACGCACCAGGTCTATTTGATCCTGACACAGGAGAAAGAGTAGTTGGAGATAGTAATATTGCTCGATACCAAGATGTTTTTGGTGAGACAATGTGCGATTTATGCAAATTGAATGATAAAATTGTAGGTATAACTCCTGCAATGGCAAGTGGTTGTGGAATGAATATACTTGCTGCCAAATATCCGGAAAAGGTATTTGACGTGGGCATAGCAGAACAATGTGCTGTAACATTCTCTGCAGGATTGGCATCTCAAGGAATGATTCCATATTGTAATATCTACTCATCTTTTATGCAAAGAAGCTACGATAATGCAATTCACGATGCAGCTCTTCAGAGATTAAAGGTGATTTTCACATTGGACAGAGCGGGACTTGTTGGAGAAGATGGTGCCACTCATCAAGGCGCATTTGATATGTCGTCATTCAGACCTATTCCAAATGTTGTAATTGCATCTCCTCTAAATGAATTAGAGTTAAGAAATATGCTCTATAGTGCAATTGATGATGATTACAAAACTCCTATTATCAGATATCCGAGAGGTAAAGGGGTCGGAGTTAAATGGAAAGGAGAACCTTTTACAAAAATTGAAGTTGGTAAAGGAGAACTATTATATAAAGGTGTAGATGTTGCAATATTGTCTATTGGTCCTATCGGAAATAGAGTAAGTAAAGCTATTGAGATGCTTAAAGATGATGGATACTCTCCTACCCACTATAATATGAGATTCCTCAAACCAATTGATGAAGAGATTCTACATAAAGTTTGTCAGGAGTATAAAGCAGTTGTTACAGTTGAGGATGGATCTGTAATTGGAGGACTGAAAAGTGCCGTTGCAGAATTTATGGCCGATAATGATTATGATCTAAAATTTGCATCATTTGGTATCCCTGATAAGTTTATAGAACAGGCATCTCAAGATGAGCAATATGACATCTGTGGATATAACACTTCTAATATATATATAGGTGTAAAGGAAATTTTTGACTCTTTGATAACAAAAGAGAAAAAAAGTGAAAAAAAGTGAAAATTTTTTTGAAAAACTTTTGCAGAATAAAAGAAAACATCTATATTTGCATTCCCGTTGAGGGAACAACAAATCAAAGTTAGTTGAAATATTGCCGATGTAGCTCAGTTGGCCAGAGCAGCTGATTTGTAATCAGCTGGTCGGGGGTTCGAATCCCTCCATCGGCTCTATTTTGAAATCGTGAGAAAAATGGGGAGATACCAAAGTGGCCAACTGGGGCAGACTGTAAATCTGCTGGCGCACGCCTTCGTAAGTTCGAATCTTGCTCTCCCCACTTTTTTTTTGAATTGAAACCTAATTTATTGACAAATAATTTAGGTTTTTTTGCGGAAGTAGCTCAGTCGGTAGAGCATCAGCCTTCCAAGCTGAGGGTCGCGGGTTCGAACCTCGTCTTCCGCTCTAATGGCCAGTGTAGCTCAGGGGTAGAGCGCTTCCTTGGTAAGGAAGAGGTCATGAGTTCAAATCTCATCACCGGCTCGAAGTTAATTAGATAACTCATTAAATACATATAATATTATGGCAAAAGAAACTTTTAAGAGGGATAAGCCCCACGTAAACATTGGTACTATTGGCCACGTTGACCACGGTAAAACAACTTTGACTGCCGCTATTACTACAGTTTTAGCAAAAGCTGGTTTGTCAGAACTTCGTTCATTCGACTCTATTGATAACGCTCCAGAAGAGAAAGAACGTGGTATCACTATTAACACTGCTCACGTAGAGTATCAAACAGCTACTCGTCACTACGCTCACGTTGACTGTCCAGGTCACGCCGACTACGTAAAGAACATGGTAACTGGTGCTGCTCAAATGGACGGTGCAATTCTTGTTTGTGCTGCTACTGATGGTCCTATGCCTCAAACTCGTGAACACATCCTTCTAGCTCGTCAGGTAAACGTTCCAAGAATCGTTGTTTTCTTGAACAAAGTTGATATCGTTGACGATCCAGAGATGGTTGATCTAGTTGAAATGGAAATCCGTGACCTTCTTTCATTCTACAACTTTGATGGTGACAACACTCCAGTTATCTGCGGTTCTGCACTAGGTGCTTTGAACGGTGATCCTAAGTGGGAAGCTAAAGTTATGGAATTGATGGATGCTGTTGATAGCTATATCGAACTTCCTCCACGTGACAACGAAAAACCATTCCTAATGCCAGTTGAGGATATCTTCTCAATCACTGGTCGTGGTACAGTTGCTACTGGTAGAATTGAAACAGGTGTTATTCACACAGGTGATGAAGTTCAAATCATTGGTCTTGGTGAAGAACCTAAAAAATCAGTTGTTACAGGTGTTGAAATGTTCCGTAAAATTCTTGACCAAGGTGAAGCTGGTGACAACGTAGGTCTATTGCTTCGTGGTATTGACAAGAAGGAAATTAAGAGAGGTCAAGTTATCGCTCGTCCTAACACAATCACTCCTCACAAAACTTTCAAAGCTCAAATTTACGTTTTGAAGAAAGATGAAGGTGGTCGTCACACTCCATTCCGTAACAAATATCGTCCTCAATTCTTCATCCGTACACTTGACGTAACTGGTGAAATTTCTCTACCAGAAGGAGTTGAGATGGTAATGCCTGGTGATAACATTGAAATCACTGTTAACTTGATTTACCCAGTTGCTGTTAACGAAGGTCTACAATTCGCTATCCGTGAAGGTGGTCGTACAGTAGGTGCTGGTCAGGTTATCGAACTAGTTGACTAATTATTAGATCAATATAACAATTAAGGTGTCCTCGTGACACCTTACTTTAGGGACATAGTTCAAGGGTAGAATAGCGGTCTCCAAAACCGTTGATGGGCGTTCGAATCGCTCTGTCCCTGCAAATTAATATCAATTGTTACGAGTTGATATTTTTTAATCAGGTGCTTTAGAAAGCTTCCATTCTATCGTACCATAAATTAATTAAAATGAGCAAATTTACTTCTTACATTAAAGATTCGTATAACGAATTAACACAGAAGGTTACATGGCCAAGCTGGAGCAAACTCCAAAGTTCAGCTCTATTGGTAATGATAGTTACCGTAATATTTGCTGTGATTATTTTCCTTATGGATTTTGCTTTCAGAAATATTTTGGAAGGCATTTATAGTTTGTAGTCTTATGAGTGAAATTACCAAAAAATGGTATGTAGTTCGCGCAGCGGGCGGCAAAGAGAAGAAAGCGAAAGAATACATTGAGAAGGAGATCGAAGCTCTCGGTCTTACTGATTATGTATCTCAAGTCCTTATTCCTACAGAAAAGGTATTCGTATTTAAAAACGGAAAGAAAATTGCTTCGGAACGTATTTACTATCCGGGCTATATTCTTGTTGAAGCACACCTAACTGGTGAGATTCAACATATAATCCGTAATTTGCCATTCGTTTCGGGATTTCTATCAGAACGTTCTACAAATGGAAAGGATAAAGAGCCTGTTCCATTGAGAGAATCTGAGGTTAATCGCATTCTAGGTCGTGTAGATGAATTAGCTACTGATGACCCAGAGACTATCACTCCATTCGTTGTTGGTGAGGCTGTCAAGATTATTGATGGTCCTTTCAATGGTTTTGAAGGTAACATTGAAGAAATTCTTGAAGACAAGAAGAAAATCAAAGTTATGGTTAAGATCTTTGGAAGAAAGAATCTCATGGAATTAAACTTTGCTCAAGTAACCAAAGAATAAATTAATACATTATGGCTAAAGAAATTGCCGCACTTATTAAACTGCAGATTAAAGGCGGAGCCGCAAATCCATCACCTCCAGTAGGACCAGCACTTGGTTCTAAGGGCGTGAATATTATGGATTTCTGTAAACAATTCAATGCTCGCACACAAGACAAAGCGGGTAAAGTATTGCCTGTAATTATTACTGTATTCAGCGACAAATCATTTACATTTATCGTAAAACAACCACCTGTAGCTGTACAGATTAAAGAGGCTGCTAAAATTCAAAGCGGTTCTGCTGAACCTAATAGAAAGAAAGTAGCATCTATTACATGGGAACAAGTTCGTGCTATCGCTCAAGATAAAATGCCTGATATGAATGCATTTACCTTGAAGTCAGCAATGACAATGGTAGCAGGTACTGCTCGCAGTATGGGTGTTAAAGTTGAGGGTGAATTCCCTGCTGATGTAAACTAAAATCAAATCACACGCAATGAGTAAATTAACTAAAAATCAAAAAGTAGCTGCGGCTAAATATGATTCAAGCAAGCAGTATAAGCTTTCTGAAGCGTGCAAAATTGTAAAAGAGATCACTTTTACAAAGTTTGATGCATCAGTAGAGATTTCTGTTCGCCTTGGCGTCGATCCTCGTAAAGCGAACCAAATGGTACGTGGCGTTGTGACTCTTCCTCACGGAACAGGTAAAGTAACTCGCGTATTGGTTCTATGTACTCCAGACAAAGAAACAGAAGCTAAAGAAGCTGGTGCTGACTTTGTAGGATTGGATGAATATATTGAAAAAATCAAAGGTGGCTGGACTGATGTAGATGTTATCATCTGTACTCCATCAGTTATGGCTAAAGTTGGTGCTATTGGTCGTATCCTAGGTCCAAGAGGTCTTATGCCAAACCCTAAGACTGGTACTGTAACTATGGATATCGCAAACGCTGTCAAAGAGGTTAAAGCCGGTAAAATCGACTTTAAAGTTGACAAGCAAGGTATTGTTCACGCAGCAATTGGAAAAGTATCTTTCGATGCTAGTAAAATCCAAGACAACGCTAATGAAATTATCAATACTATTTTGAAATTGAAACCACAAGCATTGAAAGGAACTTATGTTAAGAGCATTTTCTTGTCTTCTACTATGAGTTCAGGTATCAATGTAGATGTTAAATCAATAGGCAGCGCCGAATAATTATTTAGATTATGAATAAAGAATTAAAAGCAAAAGTTATTTCTGATTTGGCTGCTAAATGGGAAGCTATTCCTAACTTCTACGTGACCGATATTTCAGGTCTAAACGCAGAAGACACTACAAAGCTACGTCGTGCTTGTTTTGAGAAAGAAATCGAATTGGTAGTTGTTAAAAATACTCTTTTCTCAAAAGTATTAAAAGACAGCAACAATCCTGAGGCAGCTCAATTGGTGGACGTTTTGAAAGGTTCTTCAGCAATTATGTTCTCAAACACTCCAAATGCTCCTGCTAAGCTTATTAAAGAGCTAGGATCAACAATGGGTAAACCTGAGTTGAAAGGTGCTTTGGTTCAAGATTGCGCTTATGTAGGTGCAGAAAACCTTGAAACACTTGTTAACATCAAATCACGTGAAGAACTTATCGGTGACATTATCGGATTGCTTCAATCTCCAGCTCGTAACGTTATTTCAGCATTGGAATCAGCTGGCGGTAAATTAGCAGGCATCGTTAAGACTTTGTCAGAAAAAGAAAACTAAAAAGAATTATTAAACAATTAAATATTTTAAAACCATGGCAGATATTAAACAATTTGCAGAACAATTAGTAAACCTAACTGTTAAAGAAGTTCAAGAATTGGCTCAAATCCTTAAAGAAGAATACGGAATTGAACCTGCAGCTGCTGCTGTTGCAGTTGCTGCTCCAGCAGCTGGCGCTGCTGCTGCTGCTGAAGCTGAACAAACACAATTTGACGTTATCCTTAAGTCAGCTGGTCAAGCTAAATTACAAATCGTTAAGGCTGTAAAAGAACTTACAGGACTAGGACTTAAAGAAGCTAAAGACCTTGTAGACAAAGCTCCAGATGCTGTTATCAAAGAGAAAGTATCTAAAGCTGAAGCTGAACAAGTTAAAGCATCAATCGAAGAAGCAGGCGGAGAAGTTGAAATTAAATAAACCACTCCCCTTCCCGATATGGGAATAACAATCTCGGGTTTAGAGCCTTAAATCGGCTCTAAACCTTTTTGTCGTTTTTTAAGTTTATTTTCAACTAAGGCCAAAAAAAATGTCGCAAAAATCTAATAATCAGCGAATTACATTCGCGAGTAGCAAATCACTTCTTGATTATCCCGATTTTCTATCAATCCAATTGAAATCTTTCTATGATTTCTTCCAAATGGAGACAACTGCAGAAAATCGCAAGAATGAGGGATTGTACAAAGTCTTTCAAGAGATTTTCCCTATTACAGATACTCGCAACAATTTTAATTTAGAATTTATTGACTACTTTGTTGATCCTCCACGTTACACTATCGACGAATGTCTTGATAGAGGATTGACTTATAGCGTGCCATTGAAGGCAAAACTGAAACTTTCTTGTTCTGATACTGAACACACTGACTTTGAAACTAAGACTCAAGATGTATTCTTAGGAAACATCCCTTATATGACTCCAAGAGGAACCTTCGTTATCAATGGTTCTGAAAGAATTGTAGTTTCACAACTTCACCGTTCTCCTGGTGTATTCTTCGGTCAAAGTCTTCACGCTAACGGCACAAAACTATACTCTGCTCGTATTATTCCTTTCAAGGGTTCTTGGATCGAATTTGCTACTGACATCAACAATGTTATGTATGCATACATCGACAGAAAGAAGAAATTACCTGTAACAACACTACTACGTGTAATCGGTTTTGAGAGTGATAAGGATATCCTTGATATCTTCGGACTTGCAAATGAGGTAGAGGTTACAAGAGAAAATTTAGAGAAAAATATTGGAGCTAAATTAGCTGCAAAAGTACTTAAAACTTGGGTTGAAGATTTCGTTGACGAAGATACAGGAGAGGTTGTATCACTTGAAAGAAACGAAGTTATTATTGATAGAGAAACAATCCTTGAAGAGTACCATATTGATGATATTATCGATTGTGGAATTAAGTCTATCCTTGTTCATAAGGAAGATGCAAATTCTAACGATTTCGCTATTATATATAACACTTTGCAAAAGGATAGCACTAACTCTGAAAAAGAGGCTATCTCATACACTTACAGACAATTACGTAACTCTGAACCACCTGATGAAGAGACAGCTCGCGATGTAATTGACAAACTATTCTTCTCAGATAAGAGATACGATTTGGGTGAAGTAGGTCGTTATCGTTTGAATAAAAAACTAAACCTTACTACACCACTTGAAACCAGAGTTCTTACTAAGGGTGACATCATCGAAATTATTCGTTATTTGATTCAACTTATCAACTCGAAAGCAATCGTTGATGATATTGACCACCTAAGTAACAGACGTATCAGAACTGTAGGTGAACAATTAGCAAACCAATTCAATGTAGGTCTTTCTCGTATGGCTCGTACTATCCGTGAAAGAATGAATGTTCGTGATAATGAGGTATTTACACCTGTTGATCTAATCAACGCTAAGACTTTGTCATCAGTAATTAACTCATTCTTCGGAACAAGCCAATTGTCTCAATTTATGGATCAAACCAACCCTCTTGCAGAGATGACTCACAAACGTCGTCTATCAGCTTTAGGTCCTGGTGGTCTTTCAAGAGATAGAGCAGGTTTCGAGGTTCGTGACGTTCACTACACACACTATGGCCGTCTTTGCCCTATTGAGACTCCAGAAGGTCCAAACATCGGTCTTATCTCATCACTTTGCGTATATGCACATATCAACGAACTAGGTTTCATTGAAACTCCTTATAGAAAAGTTGAAAATGGTGTTGTAGATTTAAGCAACAAGGGTTGCATCTATATGAGTGCAGAGGAAGAGGAGAATAAGATGGTAGCTCAGGCAACTGCTAAACTTGACGAAAATGGTTTGATTCTTGATGAAAGAGTTAAATGTCGTCTTGAGGCAGACTTCCCTGTAGTTTCACGTGATAAAGTTGATTTGATGGACGTTGCTCCTAACCAAATTGCTTCTATCGCTGCATCACTTATTCCATTCTTGGAGCACGACGATGCTAACCGTGCATTGATGGGATCAAATATGATGCGTCAAGCAGTTCCACTTATCAGACCAGAAGCTCCAATCGTAGGAACAGGTCTTGAAGGTCCGGTTATCAGAGACTCAAGAACTCAGATTGTAGCTGAGAAGAAGGGTGAAGTGGTTTATGTTGATGCAAGAGAGATTCACATTAAATATGAACAGACTGAAAATGAGAAATTCGTAAGTTTCTCTCCTGAGGTAACTGTTTATAAATTAGCACAATACAGAAAAACAAACCAAAGCACATCTATCCAACTTAAACCAATCGTAAGAAAAGGCGATAAAGTTGTTAAAGGTCAAATTCTAACTGAGGGTTATGCAACTCAAAATGGAGAATTGGCATTGGGTAGAAACCTTAAAGTTGCATTTATGCCTTGGAAAGGTTACAACTTCGAGGATGCTATTGTTCTTTCTGAAAGAATTCTTCGTGAAGATATCTTTACATCTATTCACGTTGATGAATATATTATGGAGGTGCGCGACACTAAACGCGGTATGGAAGAGTTAACATCTGACATTCCAAATGTTAGTGAAGAGGCAACTGCAAATCTTGACGAAAATGGTATCATCCGCGTTGGTGCAAATGTTGAACCAGGTGATATCCTTATCGGTAAGATTACTCCTAAAGGAGAGAGCGATCCATCTCCAGAAGAGAAACTTCTTAGAGCAATCTTTGGTGATAAAGCTGGTGATGTAAGAGATGCTTCATTGAAAGCAACTCCATCATTGTCTGGTACTATCATTGAAACTCGTCTATTCTCGAGAGTTATCAAAGAAAACGACAAGAAGGCAAAAGCTGCCAGCAAGGCTCAAATTCAAGCAGTTGAAGATGAATTTAACAGAAAAGCTGGTGTGCTATTTGAACAATTTATTGAAAAGCTTTGCACTCTTGCTGAAGGCAAAATCAGTGCAGGTGTAAGCGACCTTTATGGTGTTGAAGTTATTAAGAAAGGTGAACCTATCAAACGTGAAGTTTTGGAATACCTTAACTATGAAGATATCAATACCGTTAAGTGGACAACTGATAAGAATGCAAACCTTCTTATCAGAGATTTGATTAACAACTACTTAATCGCTTACAAAGAGCTTGACGCAGTTCTTAAACGTAAAAAATACTCTTTAACAATTGGTGATGAACTTCCAACAGGAATTATGAAACTTGCCAAGGTCTATGTCGCTAAGAAGAGAAAGATCAGAGTTGGTGACAAGATGGCGGGTCGTCACGGTAACAAAGGTATTGTTGCTAAAGTTGTTAGAGATGCAGATATGCCATTCCTTGAGGATGGTACTCCTGTAGATATCGTACTTAACCCACTTGGTGTGCCTTCTCGTATGAACCTTGGACAGATTTATGAAACTGTACTTGGTTGGGCAGGTAAAGAGTTAGGTCTTAAGTTTAGTACTCCTATCTTCGACGGTGCTTCCCTTGATGATATTTGCAAATACACAGATATGGCTGGTATTCCTCGCTATGGTAGAACATACTTGCGCGATGGTGAAACAGGTGAAATGTTTGACCAACCTGCAACTGTCGGTGTTATCTATATGATCAAATTGGGACATATGGTTGATGATAAGATGCACGCTCGTTCTATTGGTCCTTACTCGTTGATTACTCAACAACCTCTTGGTGGTAAGGCACAATTTGGTGGTCAAAGATTTGGTGAAATGGAGGTTTGGGCGCTTGAAGCATTCGGTGCATCAAATATCCTTCAAGAGATTTTGACAATCAAATCTGACGATGTAAATGGCCGTTCACGTGCTTACGAAGCAATAGTTAAAGGTGATCCAATGCCTGCTGCAGGTATCCCTGAATCGCTTAACGTATTGTTACACGAGCTTCGTGGTTTAGGATTAAGCATCAAATTAGATTAAGAACTGTAACTTTGATAATTTTATAGCAATAAATATATGGCTCTAAAAAAAGATAATAAGGTTAAAAGTAATTTCAACCGTATAACAATCGGCTTAGCATCTCCGGAAGAGATTTTGGAACGCTCTTCTGGAGAGGTTCTAAAGCCAGAAACAGTTAACTACCGTACCTACAAACCGGAGAGAGATGGTCTTTTCTGTGAACGTATTTTCGGTCCATCAAAAGACTATGAGTGTCATTGCGGTAAGTATAAGAAAATCAGCTATCGTGGTATTGTCTGCGACCGTTGTGAGGTAGAGGTAACTGAGAAGAAGGTTAGAAGAGAGAGAATGGGACACATTAAATTGACTGTTCCTGTTGCTCACATCTGGTACTTCCGTTCAACACCTAATAAAATAGGTTATCTTTTGGGTGTTCCTTCAAAGAAACTTGAATCTGTAATTTATTACGAGAAGTATATAGTTATTCAACCAGGTGCTGCTAAAGATATCGAAACAAAGAACATTAAAGGTGTTAAACAACTTGATATGTTCAATGAAGATGAATATCTTGAGATTCTTGATGCACTTCCAAGGGAGAATCAAATGCTTCCAGATGATGATCCTAACAAGTTCATCGCAGGAATGGGTGCAGAGGCAATCTACACACTTCTTAAAGGTATCGATTTAGATAAATTGTCTTATGAATTGAGACATAAAACTGAAAGCGAAACCTCTCAACAACGTAAAGCTGAGGCACTTAAGAGACTTAGTGTAATTGAGGCATTCCGTGAATCGAAAGAGATTAACAAACCAGAGTGGATGATTCTTAAGGTTATTCCTGTTACTCCTCCTGATTTAAGACCTCTTGTTCCACTTGATGGTGGTCGTTTTGCAACATCAGACTTGAATGAACTTTACAGAAGAGTTATTATCAGAAACAATCGTCTTAAGAGATTGATTGAGATCAAAGCTCCTGAAGTTATCTTGAGAAATGAAAAGAGAATGCTTCAAGAGGCAGTTGACTCTCTATTTGATAACTCAAGAAAATCTAATGCAGTTAAAACTGAGGCAAACCGTACACTTAAATCACTATCTGATAGTTTGAAGGGTAAACAAGGTCGTTTCCGTCAAAATCTATTGGGTAAACGTGTTGACTACTCAGCTCGTAGTGTTATCGTTGTAGGTCCAGAATTGAAGATGCACGAGTGCGGTCTTCCTAAATTTATGGCTGCTGAACTTTACAAACCATTCATTATCAGAAAGTTAATTGAAAGAGGTATTGTAAAGACTGTTAAATCTGCAAAAAGAATTGTTGATAGAAAAGATCCAGTAATCTGGGATATTTTGGAAAATGTAATGAAGGGACACCCAGTTCTTTTGAACCGTGCTCCTACCCTACACAGACTTGGTATTCAAGCATTCCAACCTAGAATGATTGAAGGTAAAGCAATCCAACTACACCCACTTGCTTGTACAGCGTTCAACGCCGACTTCGATGGTGACCAAATGGCGGTTCACTTACCATTAGGTAATGCTGCTATCCTTGAAGCTCAATTGTTGATGTTGGGATCACACAATATTTTGAATCCTGCAAACGGTGCTCCTATTACAGTACCTTCTCAAGATATGGTGCTTGGTTTGTACTATATTACTAAGGAGAAACCAGGAGCTAAGGGCGAAGGAATGACATTCTATGGTCCGGAAGAGGCGATTATCGCTAACAATGAAGGACGCGTAGAGATGCAATCAAAAGTTAAAGTAAGACTTCCTATAGATATGACTGATCCAAGTAAGGGTTATCATCTTGTTGACACAACTGTAGGTAGAATTATCTTTAACGAAGTTGTTCCAAAAGAGGCAGGTTATATCAATGAGCTTTTGAAGAAGAAATCTCTTCGTGATATCATTGGTAAAGTATTGAAAGCCACAGGAGTAGCACGTACTTCTCAATTCCTTGATGATATTAAGGCGATCGGTTATAAGATGGCCTTCAAGGGAGGTTTGTCTTTTAACCTTGGTGATGTAATCATTCCTCAAGAGAAACAAAAACTTATTGATGATGGTTATTCAATGGTTGAAGAGATTCAAAACAACTTTGCAATGGGTTTCTTGACTGCAAATGAGAGATATAACCACATCATTGATGTTTGGACAGACGTTAATAAGAAACTTACCCGCAGCGTAAACGAACAAATTAAGAATGACAAGCAGGGATTCAACCCAATTTATATGATGTTGGATTCAGGTGCCCGTGGATCTGAAGCACAGATTCGTCAGTTGTGCGGTATGCGTGGTTTGATGGCAAAACCTCAAAAGTCTGGTTCTGTTGGTTCAGAAATTATCGAGAACCCTATCCTTGCAAACTTTAAAGAGGGTCTATCAGTGCTTGAGTACTTTATTTCAACTCACGGTGCTCGTAAAGGTTTGGCCGATACAGCTCTTAAGACAGCCGATGCTGGTTACTTGACTCGTCGTCTTGTTGACGTTTCACACGATGTGATTATCAACGAAGAGGATTGCGGTACTTTGAGAGGTATTGTTGCTACTGCAATTAAGAGCAAAGATACTGTTGTTGAGACTCTTGCTGAAAGAATTACAGGTAGAACATCTGTTCACGATATCTATAACCCACTTACAAGTGAAAAGATTCTAAGTGCAGGTGACGAAATTACTGATGATTTGGCTCAATTGATTGGTTCACTTCCTATCGAACAAGTTGAAATCCGTTCAGTATTGACTTGTGAATCTAAGAAGGGTATTTGTGCTAAATGTTATGGCCGTAACCTTGCAACAGGCAGACCTGTTGAAAAGGGAGAAGTTGTCGGAGTTATTGCTGCTCAATCAATTGGTGAGCCAGGTACTCAGTTGACACTACGTACATTCCACGTCGGTGGTACTGCATCAAGTGTTGCTTCTGATAGCCAAATCGTAGCTAAATACAACGGTAGATTGGAATTTGATGAGCTTAGAACAATCCAAAAGATCGACGAAGATGGTGTTGCTCACGAAATCGTAATTGGTCGTACAGCTGAAGTTCAAGTAGTTGATAATAATACTGGTATCACTCTTTCTCAATACAATGTACCTTACGGTTCAGAACTATTCAAAAAGGATGGCGATACAGTTGAGAAGGGAGACCTTATCTGTAAATGGGATGCTTATAACGCAGTAACAATCTCTGAATTCTCAGGTAGCGTATCATACGAAAACCTTATCGATGGTGTTACATACCGCGAAGAGGCAGCCGATGAGTTCTCAATCCAACGTGATAAAGTTGTTATTGAATCTCGTGACAGATCTAAGAGCCCTTACATCAAGATTTTGGATGAAAATGGCAATGAATTGAGACAATACAACTTGCCTGTAGGTGCTCACATTATGGTTGATAATGGTTCACAAATAGGAACAGGTGCGATTATCTATAAGATTCCTCGTGCAATCGGTAAGTCTGGTGACATCACTGGTGGTCTTCCACGCGTAACTGAATTGTTTGAGGCTCGTAACCCATCTAACCCTGCTATTGTATCAGAAATCAATGGTGAAGTTATTATGGGTAAGAACAAACGTGGTAATCGTGAGATCATCGTTAAATCTAAGACAGGTGAAGAGAAACACTACTTGGTTCCACTATCAAAACAAATTCTTGTTCAAGAGAACGACTACATCAGAGCTGGCATGCCACTATCTGATGGAGCAATCTCTCCTGCTGATATCTTGAATATTCAAGGTCCTATCAAGGTTCAAGAGTATATTGTTAATGAGGTACAGGATGTATATCGTAACCAAGGTGTGAAGATTAACGACAAACACTTTGAAATCATCGTTCGTCAAATGATGCGTAAAGTGGAAATCGTTGATCCAGGTGACACAAGATTCCTACCAGAACAACTTGTTGACAAGTGGGAATTTACAGAAGAAAATGATAACATTTATGATAAGAAGGTAATTACCGATGCAGGAGACTCAACAGAGGTTTATGCTGGACAAATCGTTACTTTAAGAAAACTTCGCGAAGTTAATTCAGTCTTGAAACGCCAAGATTTGAAACTTGTAGAGGCACGTGACGCTGTTCCTGCAACTTCTAAACAGATTCTACAAGGTATTACTCGTGCAGCATTGAGAACAAATAGTTTTATGTCTGCAGCATCATTCCAAGAGACTACAAAAGTATTGAGCGAAGCTGCTATCCGTGGTAAAGTTGATACACTAGAAGGTCTTAAAGAAAATGTTATTTGTGGCCACCTAATCCCTGCTGGTACAGGTCTTAAAGAGTATGATAGTATAGTAGTAGCATCAGCTGAAGATTATAAGAGGATGACTGCTAGATATGCAAATGAAAACACACTATAAAATGAAAAAGTTATTATATATAGCACTTGCATTTGTTGTAGCAGCTTGCTCAACAGCAGACCCAAATGGTTATAAAATCACAGGTATTATAGGCGAGAATGTTGAAGGAGATTTGCAAAATAGTTCAGTATATCTTCTTGAATATAAAAACAATCAATATACAATTATTGATACCGCTTATATAACTGATAATCAATTTGTTTTCGATGGCACACTTGAAAATGGACCATTTGATGGCAGCATCAAAATGGAGAAAGTGATGGGTCGTACTGATATATTTGTAGAGGCATCTGACTATACTATTGATATTACTGACAATTTGATGAATGCAATTGTCAAAGGTGGTGAAACTCAGAATCTAATTACCGAACTTCAACTTATGGAAAATAAGTTGAAGTCGGATTACAACATTCCTACTGTTCTTAATCTAATTGAGAATGGTAGTGAAGAAGAATTAAAAAAAGCTCTATCAATTTTCAAAAATTACAAAGAAGAGTTCGATATTAAGAGTGACTCTATTAAATCAAAATATCCTCTATCATACTATGATTTAAAAGAGGTTGCAAATAAGATAGAAGTTCTTCCTTTGGATAGTTTGGAAAGAGCATTGGAAGTCTTTGTAAATGATGAAAAATTTGCAACAAGCAACTATCTAAATGATATTCTTGCTAATATCGCAAAGAGAAAAACTCTTCTTCCAGGTAACGTTGCTCCTGACTTTACAATGAAAAATGATAAAAATGTAGATGTAACTTTATCTGATGTTTACAAAGCAAATAAGGTAACTTTGATTGACTTCTGGGCATCTTGGTGTGCACCTTGCAGAAGTAACAACGATAAACTTGTAGATCTATATAAGAGTTATCATAAAAAGGGTTTAGAGATTGTTGGCGTGGCATTGGAAAAAGATGCTCAAGAGTGGATAGATGCATCCAAAAAGGATAAAATCACTTGGATTAACCTATCTTCTATTGAATTTATGTCATCTCCTGTTTGCGAAACTTATGCAATCACATACCCTGCTCAAAACATTTTGGTTGACAATAACGGAGTTATTTTAGCTAAGAACGTTAAATATGACGAACTTGTTGAGATAATCAAAGAAAAATGCAACTAAAACTAAATACTTGAAAAACGACAATTAAAAAAAAGGGGGCGACTGCGAAGTGACATGAACCCCGAAAGTTAGACAAAAAACTTTCGGGGTTTTGTTATGTCTAAAAAGAGAAAGAAACACGGCTATGCAGAACGGTTGAAGTATATGCATATGCTTGAGAATGGATGTAGTATTGAATATATCCACAAGAA
>JAFXFS010000015.1 GCA_017513445.1 Bacteroidales bacterium
AAGTACATACGCTACTACAATAATGATAGAATCAAACTGAGGCTAAATGGAAAAAGCCCGGTGCAATACCGAGCTCTGTTCCAATCTAAGTCAGCCTCTTAATAATGTTAAACCGTCCAACTTTCGGGGGTCACATCATTTATGGCCGGTTTTTTTATTTTATAGGGCAGGGGAGTGCCCCACCTCCCTCGTCATTGCTGCGCGAACATTATCCGTCATTGCTGGGCGTAGCCCGGCAATCTATAACAGATTCCCGAGACAAGCTCGGGAATGACGCAATAGTAACGTCATTGCTGCGCTTGCGCGGCAATCTACCACAAGAAATTCTCAAATGGATATCTTCCTGCGTAAACCTCTTCTACCATTTTATAGATATCATTACGCAGTTTATCAATATTTAGACGCTCTTTTGCAGATATAAATATACAAGGAGTATTCTCTTTTGACATCCAAGAGTGCTTTAACTCCTCTAAAGTATAATTCTTGATAGTACGAGGTTTGATTGAGAATTCGTCATACTCCTCGTAAGTATATGCATCAACCTTATTAAATACAACAAAAATTGGTTTATCTTTCACTCCAATCTCTGCAAGTGTCTGATTTACAACCTTTATCTGCTCTTCAAAGTTTGGGTGTGAGATATCTACTACGTGCATTAAAATATCTGCTTCACGTACTTCGTCAAGTGTACTTTTAAAGGATTCCACCAACTGTGTAGGTAGTTTTCTAATAAAACCAACGGTATCTGAAAGCAAAAAAGGAAGATTTTCGAAGACAACTTTACGTACAGTTGTATCCAACGTTGCAAAAAGCTTATTTTCGGCGAATACATCGCTTTTTGACAAGAGATTCATAAGTGTACTCTTGCCAACATTTGTGTAACCCACAAGTGAAATACGCACCAAAGAACCGCGATTTCCTCTTTGGGAAGCCATTTGTCTATCAATCTTTTTCAATTGATCTTTTAATCTTGAGATCTTATCCAAAATAATACGACGGTCGGTCTCCAACTGACTTTCACCCGGACCACGCATATTTAGACCACCTTTACCACCTCTTTGACGTTCAAGGTGAGTCCACATTCTTGTCAAACGTGGCAGAATATATTGATACTGAGCAAGTTCCACTTGTGTTTTAGCATAAGCAGTCTTTGCTCTTTGAGCAAAGATATCAAGTATTAAAGATGTTCTATCGAATAATTTACAACCTTCCAACTCTCGCTCAAGATTTCGAAGTTGGGAAGGGGAGAGTTCATCATCGAAGATAATTGTAGATATCTCATTTTCAGCGACATATTCAGCTATCTCCTTTAATTTACCAGAACCCACGTATGTGCTACTTAAAGGAGCATCGAGCTTCTGCGTAAAACGCTTAAGCCCGATGCAACCATCAGTTTCCGCTAAAAACTCCAACTCATCTAGGTACTCATTTACCTGATCTTCAGTGGTGTTTTTGCTTATTACAGCAACAAATATTGCTCTCTCCATTAACCTTAGTCTTTCAATTTAGCTGACAAGAACTCTCTGTTAAGACGAGCAATATGCGATATTTTCACACGTTTAGGACATTCCATTTCACAAGCTCTTGTGTTTGTACAGCTACCAAAACCTAATTCATCCATCTTAGCGATCATAGATTTAACACGAGCTGCTGCCTCAACTTTACCTTGAGGAAGAAGTGCAAGTGAACTAACACGTGCAGCCACAAACAACATTGCAGAACCATTTTTACAAGTTGCTACACAAGCACCGCAACCTACACAAGCTGCTGCATCCATACTTTCGTCAGCTGCTTTTTTAGGAATTGGAATAGCGTTAGCATCTTGAGGAGCACCTGTATTTACTGAAATGAAACCACCAGCTTGAAGAATTTTATCAAAAGCGCCTCTATCTACAACCAAGTCTTTGACTACTGGGAAGCCTTTACTACGCCAAGGTTCGATAGTGATTGTTTCGCCATCTTTGAATTTTCTCATATGAAGCTGACAAGTTGTAATTTCATCGTCAGGTCCGTGAGCACGTCCATTAATATAAAGTGAACACATACCGCAGATACCTTCACGACAGTCGTGGTCAAATGCTACAGGACCACTCTTCTTTTCGTGACAACCTTTGTTCAAAGCAACAGCTTCAATTCCCTCTTTAATGAGTTGTTCATTAAGAATATCCATCATTTCAAGGAATGAAGTGTCTGGAGATATATTTTTTACTTCGTAAGTCTCAAAATGTCCCTTACTTTTTGCATCTTTTTGACGCCAAACTTTTAATTTAAAATCCATATTATTGGTATTTTTAGTCTTTATAATTACGAGTAGCCAATTTAACGAATTCGAACTTCAAATCCTCTTTATGTAGTTCTGGTTCAGCATTTTCGCCTTTATATTCCCAAGCACTTACATAAGCGAAGTTTTTGTCGTCACGAAGTGTCTCACCTTCAGGAGTTTGCATCTCTTCACGGAAGTGACCACCGCAAGACTCTTTACGATTAAGAGCATCACGAGCCATCAACTCACCGATTTCGAAGAAGTCAGCCAAACGTAGAGCTTTTTCTAACTCTTGGTTGAATTCAGCTTTATCTCCAGGTACATAGACATTTTTCCAGAATTCAGCTTTCAAAGCTTTAATCTCTTCGATTGCCTTTTTCAAACCAGCTTCATTACGAGCCATACCTACATATTCCCACATCAAGTGACCAAGTTCTTTATGGAAGCGGTCAACACTCTTATTACCCTTGATATTCAACACTTTATCACATTTTTCTTCAAATGCTTTTTCTGCCTCTTCGAATGCAGGATCGTTGATATCAGTCTTAGGAACTTGAATCTTTCCAGCAAGGTAATCTCCAATTGTGTAAGGAAGGATGAAGTAACCATCAGCCAAACCTTGCATCAATGCAGAAGCACCCAAACGGTTTCCACCGTGGTCAGAGAAGTTTGCCTCTCCAATTGCATAAAGACCAGGAATTGTTGTTTGTAGGTTATAGTCAACCCAGATACCACCCATTGTGTAGTGGATAGCAGGGTAAATCATCATTGGTTCTTCGTAAGGATTTACAGCGGTAATCTTTTCATACATTTGGAACAAGTTACCATAACGAGCTGTAATAACATCTTTACCCAAACGAGCAATAGCAGTTTTAAAATCCAAAAATACTGCAAGACCTTGTTCATTTACACCATAACCAGCATCACATCTCTCTTTTGCAGCACGAGATGCAACGTCACGAGGTACAAGGTTACCGAAAGCAGGATATCTTCTCTCCAAGAAGTAATCTCTATCCTCTTCAGCAATTTGAGATGCTTTAACTTCACCTTTACGAAGGCGAGCAACATCTTCTAATTTTTTAGGAACCCAGATTCTACCATCATTTCTAAGTGACTCAGACATTAGAGTTAGCTTAGATTGTTGGTCACCGTGTACAGGGATACAAGTTGGGTGGATTTGAGCAAAACAAGGATTTGCAAAGAAAGCACCTTTCTTATAACATTGCCAAGCTGCAGAACCATTACAGTTCATAGCATTTGTTGAAAGGAAATATGTGTTACCATAACCACCAGTTGCAAGAACAACAGCGTGAGCACCGAAACGCTCTAATTTACCAGTAACAAGGTTTCTTGCAATAATACCTTTTGCTTCTCCATTTATCATAACCAAATCAACCATCTCGTGACGAGGGTAGCTGGTTACTGATTTTTTAGCAATTTGACGGTTAAGAGCAGCGTATGCTCCAAGAAGTAGCTGTTGACCTGTTTGTCCACGAGCATAGAAAGTACGAGAAACCTGCGCACCACCAAATGAACGGTTGTCAAGAAGTCCACCATAATCACGTGCGAATGGAACACCTTGTGCAACGCATTGGTCAATAATACTGTTACTTACCTCAGCTAGACGGTAAACATTTGCCTCTCTACTTCTGTAGTCACCACCTTTGATAGTGTCATAGAATAATCTGTAAACTGAGTCATTGTCATTTTGATAATTCTTAGCAGCATTAATACCACCTTGTGCTGCAATTGAGTGTGCACGACGTGGAGAATCGCTGATACAGAAGATCTTGACATTGTATCCCAATTCGCCTAATGAAGCAGCTGCAGAAGCACCACCAAGACCTGTACCTACAACAATGATTTCTAATTTTCTCTTGTTTGCAGGGCTGACAACCCTAATGTGTGCTTTATGCTCAGTCCATTTTTGAGCTAAAGGTCCTTCCGGAATTTTGGAATCAAGTTTTGCCATATTTAGTTTGTAATTAAAATTAGTGCAAATTTTGCTATTTTTATGTTAATTAACAATTATTTGTAAATTTGTGCTACTTCAAATATTTAATTTCTTTATAATGAAACAAAAATCTTACTTTCTTTTAACCTTAATTTTAGGTTTTTCGTTGATTTGCAGCAATTTAAATGCTCAAGATCAACCACATCCACGATTTGATAATGTAAATTATCGTCCATCCCCTCACGATTTTGTTCCACTTCCACAATTAGTCAATGACATTGATGGATACATTATTTTGGAAAAAGGTCTGACCATTGTTGACCTTACTCAAAATCCAAAGGATAAAGATAGTAATTTTAATTCAAATTACCTCAAAGAAAAACTTATTAAGGTGTTTGACTTCGAAATTATTGAAGAAAAAGTGGCTCCAGAGAAGAATTTTATCCTTTTAACTATCAATCAAGAGCCCCAAAAGTTTGAAAATATTGAACACGGTGATAGTCCAGAAGCATACTCTTTAACTGTTAAAGATGGCTATGTACACATTGATGGTAGATCAAAAACCGGTCTGTTTTATGGTATTCAAACACTACTTCAATTACTTCCTCCACAAGTATATGCAAACATCACAAACAAACACGATGGTGCAATGCTTAAAGAGTACTATTTAGGTAATATTGAGGTAATTGATGCTCCACGCTTCGAATATAGAGGTAATATGCTTGACGTATCTCGTTCATTCTTTGATAAAGATTTCATTATCAGACACTTGGATCGTCTTGCATATCACAAAATAAACAAATTCCACTGGCACCTTACTGATGATAACGGTTGGAGAATTGAGATTAAAAAATACCCTGAACTTACAAGAAAAGGTGCTTGGAGAGGTAAAAATGAAGTTCTTGAAGGCTGGTTTAATACAGGCGATGACTCTTACGGTGGATATTACACACAAGAGGAGATTAAAGAGATTGTAAAATATGCAGCCGACAGAAACATTGAAATTATTCCTGAAATTGACCTTCCAGGACACTCGAAAGCTGTAATTGCTTCATATCCAAATGTTAATTGTAAAATTGAAAGTGAATTTTACAGTATTCAAGGTGAATCTAATAATGTTTGGTGTGTAGGTAATGAAGATAACTACAAAATGCTTGATAACATCATCAAGGAGATTGTGAAACTTTTCCCATCAGAATATATTCACATCGGTGGTGATGAGGTAAATATGGTAGGTTGGGAACACTGTGAAGAGTGCCAGGCCCTTATGAAAAGAGAGGGAATGACCGAAGAGATTGAACTCCTTAACTACTTTGTTCGCAGATTGGAAAATATTGTAGGTAAATATGGTAAAAAAATGGCTGGTTGGGAAGAGATTCTTGATGGCGGAGAGCTTAAACCAAATACTTTGGTAACATCTTGGCACTACGCAGGTGGCGAAAAAGCTATCGAAAAGAATCAACCTACAGTAATGCAAGTATGTGAATATTGCTACTTTGATATGAAATATTCAGATAAAGAGAGAGGTCACAACTGGGCAGCAATAGTAACATTGGAAGATGCTTATAGATTTGACCCTATTGGTAGTTTTAAATTGACTAAAGAGCAAGAAAAACTTATTCTTGGACCACAAGGAGCTCTTTGGACAGAAATGTTATTCTTACCTCCTCATTTCTCTGATTATCAAATGTTTCCAAGACTTTGTGCAACTGCAGAAGTTGGTTGGACTCCTCTAAATCAAAGAGAATGGGAAGCATTCAATAATCGTATTCACGGAAAGCATCTTGAAAGAATGTATCAAATGGGTATCAAGTATAGAATTCCATTCCCTAAAGTTGAATATAAAGGCAATCAACTTGTTGTAGAATCACCATATCCTGCTGCAGTTGTAAGATACTCTACTGATGGTCTATCTCCTACAATCTACTCTCCTGTAGTAACAGGAAATATCATCACAGATGCTCCTCATAAATTTAGATTTGCTACTTTCTACCACGATATTAAGAGTGCTACTGTTGGAGCTGAAAACATTGATATTTATCAATACCAAACTCCAGAAGTAAAAGTTACATCTTCAATGAATGGTATCAAAGGTTGGGAACTGGATAAATTAACAGATTGGAAACAACCTACTGCATTCAGATCAGACAGAAGAGCTCAAGAGGGCGACTGGATTCTATTTGAATTCCCACAAGGTCTTAATTGTGAAAAGATTACATCATACTCTTCAGATCCAGAAGTTGATTTTTATGGAATAAATAAAGGTCACGTAGAGATCTCTTACGATGGTGTTAATTTTGAAAATGCTGGAGAATATCGTTACAACAAAGCAATTATCGAAAATATTGAAAAAGAGGTAAAAGCTGTAAAAATTGTTATTGACGGAATTAATGATGGTAGATACATCATTATTCAAGATTTAAGAATTGAATAATTATGGAATTTTTTGCTAAAAGTAAATCCACAAATATTAGTGTATATATTTCAGATAGCAAGAAGGGGGATAAAACTATAATCCTCCTTCACGGCTATCTCGAAACTATCTATATTTGGGAAGATTTTAGAGAATATTTAAAAGATTATAGAACTATTGCTATAGATCTTCCAGGACACGGACTAACAACTTCACATCCTGAATCCAATTCAATGGAATTATGTGCTGATGTTGTTAAAGATGTTATGGAAATATGTAATGTTTCCAAAGCTGTAGTTGCCGGCCATTCAATGGGTGGATATGTAGCTCAAATGTGTTGTAAAAAGTATCCTGAACTATTTACAGGACTTATTTTACTTAATTCCAACACATTCGCAGATAGCGAAGAAAAGAAAAAAGATAGAGTTAAAGATATTATTAAAATTGAAGGAAATGCACTTCTTAATATAGCTTCCGCTATGATTCCAAAAATGTATTATAGCGACAATTTAAGAAGATGTGACGATATTATTAGAGAAACTATTGAGATTTGTGAAACTCACGATCCAATGGGTATTATTGCCTCAATAAATGGACTTATGGCTCGTTCAGATTATAACGATTTTATTAAAGGTTATAAATCGCCTGCTCTCTTTATTTATGGAGAGAATGATCCATTTTTGAGTGAAGAAAAGAGATTGGAAATGATAAATAATTATCCTAATGTTGAACATAAAACCCTTCCAAAATGCGCTCACAACTCATTTATTGAGTATCCAGAGTTAGTTAAAAACGAGGTTGTTCAATTTATGGATAAGTTTTCAACAAATGAATAAAAAAGCGGTTAATAAGTTGTTGATAACCTATTAATAACTTTTTTACAACTGTTAATAAGTTTATTTATACACAATTTATCAATACTTATTAACAACTTTATGAATAGAAAATGTTAATAAAAATATGGGCTGTAGATAGCTACAACAGCGTTTTTAATGAGTTATCAACATTATCAACAGTCTATAAATAATAACATCTAATAAAAGTAAAAATTAAATAATAATATATATGAACGAAAACTTTGATCCAAGAATTGCCGGTACCTCAAAAGATGGAGATTTTGAGGGAAAGATTCGTCCACAGGATTTTTCACAATTTTCAGGTCAGGAGAAGATTCTTGAAAATTTGAAAATTTTTGTTCAGGCAGCACTTTTAAGAGGTGATACATTGGATCACGTTCTACTGCACGGACCTCCGGGTTTGGGTAAGACTACATTGGCATCAATTATTGCTAATGAGTTGGGAGTAGGAATGAAGACAACCTCTGGCCCTGTTTTGGATAAGCCAGGAGATTTAGCAGGACTTTTGACCTCTCTAAATGAGGGTGATGTACTTTTTATAGATGAAATACACCGTCTATCTCCAATAGTTGAAGAGTATCTATATTCTGCAATGGAGGATTATACTATTGATATAATGATAGACAAGGGGCCTGGAGCAAGATCTGTTCAAATTTCATTGAGTCCATTTACACTAATTGGAGCTACAACGAGAAGTGGTCTTTTAACAGCTCCTCTTCGTGCGAGATTTGGTATTACATCACATTTAGAGTATTATGATGCTGATGTTTTAATAAAAATTATCACTCGTAGTGCATCTATCCTTAATATAGATATTGATTCTTTAGCAGCAAAAGAGATTGCTTGTAGAAGTAGAGGTACACCACGAATTGCCAACTCACTATTAAGAAGGGTTAGAGACTTTGCTCAAGTTAAAGGAAATGGTGTTATAAATTTGGAGATTGCAAAATATGCTCTTGATGCTCTTAATATTGATAAAAGGGGCTTGGATCAGATTGATAATAAGATACTTAGTACGATTATACAAAAATTCAAAGGAGGTCCTGTTGGAGCTGGAACATTAGCGACTGCTGTTGGTGAAGATGTTGGAACACTCGAAGAGGTTTATGAACCATATCTTATAAAAGAGGGTTTTATTCAGCGTACACCAAGAGGTCGTGAAGTTACCGATTTGGCATACAAACATTTAGGACTTTCAAAATATTCAGATAATTCACTTTTTTAAATAAATTTTTATGAAAAAGATTCTTTCTATAGTTTTAGCTTTCATTTCAATTACATCATTTGCTTGTACATCTGCTATTATTACAGGTAAAGCAACACCAGACGGAAGAGCTTTAATGTGGAAACATAGAGATACAGGTACATTGGATAATCGTATAGAGAAAATAGAGGGAGAAAAATACTCTTTTATTGCACTATTCAATAGTAATGTTGATGAAGCTACTGAGGCCTGGGCTGGAACAAATGAGACAGGTTTTAGTATTATGAACACAGCTTCATACAACTTAAAACCAAGTGATGATAAGACAAAAATAGTTGATTTAGAAGGAGTTATAATGTATAAAGCTCTTTCTGTTTGTAAGAATTTGGAAGATTTTGAGAATCTTTTGAATAAAATGAAAAAACCTCTTGGTGTTGAGGCAAATTTTGGTGTTATCGATGCTGAAGGTGGTGCAGCTTATTATGAGGTAAATAATTTTGAGTGGACAAAAATTGATGTAAATGATCCTAAAATTGCACCTCAAGGTTTCTTGGTAGTTGCAAATTATTCATACACAGGAGATTACGATCAAGGTAGTGGATACGTAAGATATACTACAGCTCATATAAATTTTCTTAAAAATAAGGGAAGAAACGGTGAATTTACTCCACAATGGATATTTAACGATTGTTCAAGATCTTTCTATAATTCAGCATTGGATATAGATTTAGTGAAAGATCCTTCACTTACTCCAAGTGGTTGGTTTATAGATCAAGATTTTATTCCTAGAAGAATTTCATCTGCATCAGTAGTTATACAAAGTGTTTTACCTGAAGAAAATCCAGCTCTTACTACAATGTGGACTGTGTTAGGTTATCCACCAATTGGAGTAGCTGTTCCTCTATTTGTAAATGAACAATTACCAAAATATATGGTAAAATACTCCGACAATAACTATCAAACTCTACTAATTGATGTAGAAAATCCTTTACATTGTGAAATGTGTGACTATGTCCTTGAATTAAAAAAGGATGTATTTCCTATGAAGAGGGGTAATGGTAAAGACTATTTTAACTTCTCAAAACTGTATAACAGTGAAGGCAATGGTTATATGCAGGTTTTTGGAGAGGTAGAGAAGAGTAATTTTGAGGTTTATGATATTATAAGTAAAAAATGGAGAGAATCTGGAAAGGTTGATTCAAAAGAGTTACAATCTTTCTATGATGCAATTTATTTAAATATTGCAAACCAGAAGATATTGCGAAAATAATCAATAATGTCGCTATTTATTTCAGGCCTTAGTGCATCTGCAGGTGCAGTTATATGCGCAAAGGCCGTCGAAAAGTTGGACAAAAGGGTACATCTTGTTGTTACCTCATCAAGGGATAAAGCTGTTGCATTTTGTAATGATTTATACAACTTTATCGATGATGAGATGGTTTTCTATTTCCCTTTATCAAAGGATATCAATTCTAAATATAGTATTAGAGATGCTTCACAAAAGGTTCAGAGAACATCAGCAATAGCGGCAATAGATAATTATACTCAAAGTAATGAACTTATAATTGTTACCTATCCTGACTCATTAGATGAGGAGGTTATCTACGGAAATAAGTTAAAAAACTCCATTCTAAAGATTAAAATAGGGGATAAACTCTCACACTCTTTCATAAAGGAACTTCTCTTTGAAAATGGCTTTAATAAGGTAGATTTTGTATCGGAACCTGGAGAATTTGCTTTAAGGGGGAGTATTATTGACCTATTTTCATACTCCAATAACAACCCATACAGAATAGATTTTTTTGGAGATGAAATAGAGTCTATAAAGGAGTTTAATAACGATACTCAAATCTCTACAAAAGAGTTGAAAGAGATTGATATCTATCCAAATATTTTTAATACAACTTCACAAGAGAATAAAACAAATTTTATAAATCTTCTTCCTGAAGATTCAATAATATGGTTCTTTGATAGAGAGTTGTACCAGAATAGGGAGTGGTATTTATCATCAAATAGTTCTTTTAATTGTGTATATGATTCATTACCAAAGAATTACGATGGTGAAATAAGAAATGTAAAATCTCAAACTGAGTTATTAGATAAGGTTAAAAATATTTTAGAATCTCCAAAAACCAGCTCTCAGTATTGTTATTTATATAGCACTGTTCCACAGCCCACATTTAACAAAAACTTCGATATTTTACTTTCTGATATAAAGATTAAGGCAAAAGAGGGTTATCAAATAAATATTTTAACCGATAATGTTACCCAGAATGAGCGCCTTAATAGAATTATAAAAGAGATAAAAACCAATCTGAGCAACGACTACTCATTTATATTGGATAGAGAAAATTGGCTTAATGTAGAGCAGTTATCTCTTAGTGAAGGTTTTATAGATAATGTAGATAAAATTTGTTACTACACAGATCACCAAATCTTTGAAAGATATCACAAAATTAAGGTCAAACGTACAGTTGAAAAGAGTGAAAGATTGACTATCAATGAGTTAAATGCTTTTCAAAGAGGAGATTATGTAGTACATATTGACCACGGAGTAGGACAATTTGACGGATTAGTAAAGATAAATGTAAATGGAAAACTACAGGAGGCAATAAAACTTGTCTATAAAGATGGTGATGTTCTCTTTGTTTCAATTCACGGAATTCACAGAATTTCAAGATATAAATCTAAAGATGGAACCCCTCCTAAAATATATAAATTAGGTAGTAAGACTTGGGAAAACCTCAAAAATAATACAAAATCAAAGGTTAAAGATATAGCAGCCAATCTGATAAAACTCTATTCAGAGCGCTCTGCGTCACGTGGATTTGCATTTTCACCTGATACATATCTTCAAACTGAGCTGGAATCCTCTTTTATGTATGAAGATACACCAGATCAACACAAAGCTACTCTTGCAATAAAAGAGGATATGGAGAGAAATTGTCCAATGGATAGACTTGTTTGTGGAGATGTTGGTTTTGGAAAGACTGAAATTGCCATTAGAGCAGCATTTAAGGCAGTTGCAGATAGTAAACAAGTTGCAGTTTTAGTTCCTACTACTATTTTAGCATTTCAGCACTACAATACATTCAAGTCTCGCTTAAATGATTTTCCTTGTAATATAGAATATATTTCAAGAATGAGGAGTGCCAAAGATATTAAGGATATACTTAAACGCTTGAAAGAGGGTAAAATAGATATCATTATAGGTACTCATCGTTTACTGAACAAGTCTGTTGAATTTAAAGATTTAGGGCTCTTAATAATTGATGAAGAGCAGAAGTTTGGAGTTTCGGCAAAAGAGAGACTTCGTGAGTTGAAAACATCTGTCGATACTTTAACATTGACTGCTACTCCTATACCAAGAACTCTTCAATTTTCACTATTAGGGGCAAGGGATCTTTCCATTATCAATACACCACCTCCAAATAGACTTCCTGTCCATACGGAATTGATGGACTTTGATTATGAAAAGATAAGGGAAATACTTGATTATGAACTAAATAGAGGTGGTCAGATATTTTTTATACATAATAAAATTGACGATCTTTTATCTATCCAGGCAATCATAGAGAGGATAGTTCCAAAGGCAAAAACAGCTATTGCCCACGGCCAGATGGAGGCAACAAAACTTGAAGGAATCATAATGGATTTCATTCAGGCGGAGTATGATATACTTATCTGTACCTCGATTGTTGAAAATGGTATAGATATACCTAATGTTAATACAATTATTATAAATCAGGCACAGAACTTTGGTCTTAGCGACTTACATCAGTTAAGGGGTAGGGTAGGTCGCTCTAATAAGAAGGCCTTTTGTTACCTTATTTCTCCACCTTTAGAAACTCTTCCTGACGATTCACGAAGAAGATTACAAGCAATCGAAACATTCTCAGAGTTGGGAAGTGGTTTCAATATTGCAATGCAGGATTTGGATATTCGTGGAGCCGGTAACCTTTTAGGAGGCGAACAGAGTGGTTTTATTGCAGAGATGGGCTTTGAAACCTATCAAAAGATTCTTAACGAAGCATTAAGTGAACTTGAACCACTTACAACGGCCTTTAATAGGGGTAAGTCTGAACATTTGAATCAACAACTACCTCTCCCTGCTACTCGTTATGCATCATCTGATTGCCATATAGATACAGATATGGATATATCAATACCTGATGAATATATCTCAATTACAGCAGAAAAAATCAGACTTTATAAACAGTTGGACTCTATGACTGAAAATTACGAGTTGGAGAAGTTCGAAAAAGAGATAGAAGATAGGTATGGAGCAATTCCAAATCAGTTCAAAGAGTTAATGACTGTAGTAAAGTTGAGGTCATTGGCAAAAGAGTTGGGATTTGAACGTATTGTATTGAAAAACAACACTTTAGTAGCATATTTTATATCTAATCAGTTGTCGGCATATTTCAAAAGCGAACTCTTTACAAGAATTCTTTCATCTATCCAGAAGGGTGGTAGAAAATTCAATATCAAAGAGCAGAATAATAAACTATATATCGTAGTTCAAGGTGTAAATAGTGTTAAAAAAGCATTTGACATATTGTCAACTCTATAAATATCTAATTATAAACACCTTATTCTCTCTTTTCTTGGCATATTGTTTGAATAATAATTGAATAATAATCTCAAATGTGGATTATTTATACTTTTATTTCATTTTTTAACTGCAAAATACACTTTTTATTTTGTGAAAAACTTAAAAAGTCTCATTTTTGTAGTTTGTAAAATATTATTGATTTGCTTTTACGATATATAAAAGTAAATAGCGGAGAATTAACCCTTTATGAAGAAATTCTTTTTAATTGTATTTGTGGCGTTACTTACCAACTCACTATCCCTTTCAGCTCAGGGGTCAGTGGCTTTGGGTTCATATTCCCCTTATACTCTTTTCGGAATAGGTGATTTGGTAACTCAAGGCACACCCTACAATAAATCGATGGCTGGTGTTGGTATAGGTGTAAGAGATAATAGATATATCAATTTCCTCAATCCGGCTGCGGCCAGTTCAATAGATACACTATCTTTTATGGTGGATTTTGGTGTTCAACAAAAGAACACTATATACACAGGAAAGGGTACAACAGGTGGTTTAGGAGAAAATGAAGTATTAAAGAATGCATACAATATCTTTAATATGTCTCACATTGCTGTAAGTTTCCCTCTTTATAGAAGTTCAGCAATGGTTTTGGGTATTACTCCACTAAGTGATGTTGGTTATAGTTTTGCTGAGAGCGAAACCGATGATGCTTTGGTAGCTGAGTTGGGTGATATTCAGTATCAAAAAATGGGTACAGGTGGTCTCTACTCTGCTTTTGCAGGTGCTTCCGCTACATTCTGGAAGAGAATCAGTGTTGGTGCTCAGGCACATTTCAACTTTGGAACAATAAGCAGATCATCATACGCAATTTTTAATTCAACCAGCTCACAAAGAACAATTCAGTCTGGTTGGCAATATGCTTTGAGAGGTATTACTGCTAAGTTTGGGCTTCAATATGTTCAACCACTTGGAGAACAACACTTTATGGTTATTGGTGGTACATACAAGCTTCCTTGCAATTTAGGAGGAGTTTCTACTAGATATGCTTATGCTTTATCGTCATCTTATACAGATACTGTCCGCCATGATGAGGTTATAAATGGAAATATAATCAATATGCCAGAGGAGATAGGAGTGGGTATTTCATTCAAGAGTTCAGCAAAATGGCAAGTTGCATTTGACTATACTTTACAGGATTGGAGCAATACTAAATTTGAAGAGACGCCGGGCATTGATTTCCAAACTGCAAAAGCTCAGTCGTTTAAGTTAGGTTTTGAATTTACACCAAATAGATATGACATTAGATACTATTTCAAGAGAGTTTCATACAGATTCGGTGTTTATCATAATCAATCTTATTATACATTGAATGGAAGTCAGATATCTGCTACAGGAATTACCTTCGGGCTCTCACTCCCTGTATTCAGATTCTATAATTCAATTACACTTGGAGTAGATTTAGGGGAGAGAGGATCGCTTAAGAATGATTTGGTACGAGAAAGATATGCAAACTTCTATATAGGTATCAACTTACACGATATTTGGTTCCAAAAACCACTATATAAATAGAAATAATAACTAAACAACAAATAAATAATGAAAAAGATTTTATTACTTATCGTTGCAACTTTAATGGTAGCAGCACCTCAAGTTAAAGCTCAAAGTAAATATGGTCCAGATAGTGCTAATTGTGTAGTCTATCTATCGTACTACAAGGAGTATATGAAACAAAAGAACTACGAAGAAGCTACTCCAAACTGGTATAAAGCTTTTCAATCTTGTCCTCCATCTGCAAATCAGACAATGCTTATTGATGGTCAATCAATTATGCGTCGTCTAATTAATCAAAATAGAAAAGATGCGATTCGTCGTGGAGAATTGATTGATACATTGATGATGCTTCACCAATTAAGAATTGATAACTATCCAAAATACAGAGTTCAAGCTCATAACAATAAAGGTTTGGATATGATCAATTATTATGGAGCAACTGAAAAATCTAAACTTTATGAAGGTTTAAGTGGAGTTGTTGTTGAGTTAAAAGAGAATACAAATCCTGTAATTCTTGTTAATAGAATGAAGGTTGCAAATGAGCTATATCAACAAGATACTATTGCAGCTGAAGAGGTTATGAATGTATATACAGAGAACATTGAAATCTTTGAATCTATCGTAGAAGCTTCTCCTTCAAATAGCCAAAATGAAGCAATGAAGAGAGATATGGAATCTCTATTTATTGAGAGTGGTGTAGCAAGTTGTGAAAATCTAATTGCTTTATACACACCACGTTACGAAGAAAATCCTGACGATAAAGCATTGGTTTCAAATATCGTTAAAATGATGGGTAGATCAGAGTGTATGGATAGCGAACTATTCCTAAAAGCAGTTACATCTCTACACGCACTTGAACCATCTGCAACATCTTCATACTCACTTTATAAATTGAACTCATCTGCTGGTAACACAGATCTTGCTATTCAATATCTACAAGAGACTATTGCAATGGAAGAGACAGATGCTTCTACAGATGCTGATTACCTATTGGAATTGGCAACATACATTTTCAAAAATGCAAACGACAAAGCATTGGCAATCGAGTCTGCAAAGAAAGCAGTTGAACTTAAACCTGAGATTGCTGGTAGAGCATATTTCCTAATTGGAACTATCTGGGGTTCAGTAAGATGCGGTGGTAACGAAATCGAATCAAGAGCTCAATACTGGGTAGCAGTTGACTATTTGAACAAAGCTAAAAATGCTGATGAAACTCTAACTGAAGAGGCAAATAACCTAATCGGTCAATATCGTGCATACTTCCCACAACAAGCTGAGGCATTTATGTATGATGTATTAGACGGAGCTTCATACACTGTTGCTTGCTCAGGTTTGAGAGAAAATACAGTTGTAAGAACTAACAAATAATGTTTTTCAAGAAGAGACATAGTTCTATTTATATTAAAGGTGTAGCAGCGCTATTTTTAGCAGCTGCTATATCTTTTTCTTCTTGTTCAAAAGAGGAGACAATGATTGAAGAGATGGATTTAACAAAAATCCCTGTTCAAGTAATTAACAATATGAATGCACTTCAATCTGATGGAGGAGTGCTTCAAAGCAAAATGTCTGCCCCACGAATGGAAAAGTATCAGACTGATACTACCTCTTACGAACTATTTCCAGAAGGATTTAATGTTTTCAGTTACACTTCGGAAGGAGAATTGGAAACTACCATTGTTTCTCAAGGGGCAAAACATACTACAACAAAAGATCACGAGGAGTGGGTTGTTTATGGTAATGTGCTGATTAAGAATCACATAAAGGGTGAAAGAATGGAAACAGACACTCTTTATTGGGATATGGAGAAATCAGAGATATTTACAGATTGTTATGTTAAAATGTGGTCTCAAGATGGCTTCCTGCAAGGATTTGGTATGCGATCTGACGAAAAGGCCTCAAATGCTATAATCTTACGCCCATTTGACTCCTACGGAAATACCATTTCAGACACCAATTCTATCTATTTGGATTCATTAAATTTTATAGGTCCTACACTTTATTAACAAAGTTTTCAACAAAAATGCACAATTAGTTGATTTTTTGGTTATATTTGCGTTTCCTACTAAAATAACAATTAAAAATTAACTAAAAATGGCGGCATTAGAGAAAATTCGCGTCAAGTTCGGACTACTGATAACAGTGCTAATTGCAGTTGCACTATTATCTTTTATCATTGATCCTAACACTTTAACATCAGCTATGTCTATTTTTTCATCAAAAAATGATGTTGGTGAAATTGCTGGTAAAAGTGTAAACATTAGGGATTATCAAGAAAAAGTAGATTACTACACAACTATTCATCAATTAACAACAGGCAACGCTGCCTCTACTGAAGATGATCAACAAGAAATCTATACAACTGCTTGGGCATCTTTCGTAGAAGATATGCTTTATAAGCCAACTTTCAAAAAGGCAGGTATCGGTATCAGTGATGAAGAAATTTACAACCTTTCACAAGGTACTAACATCTCACCTGTTCTTGCACAATCACCTATGTTCTATGGACCAGATGGTCAGTTCTCACGTGAAGCTGTTGCTGCATTCGTACAAAGCATTGATGATGATCCAACTGGAAATCGAGCACTTGTATGGAACTTCTTAGAAGATAGAATGATTTCTGGAAGACTTTCAGAGAAATATGAATCACTAATTGCGAATAGCAACGTTCTAAATAGTGTTGAATTAAGAAGAGCTCTTGAAGAGAACAACCAATCTTCAGATGTTGATTTCGTTATGATTCCTCACAATTATAGCAATGACTCTTCAATCGTTGTATCTGATTCTGAGATTAAATCATTCTACGATGCTCGTAAAGATATGTTCAAACAGTTGGACTCACGCGATATAGAATATGTAGTATTCAGCGTTAATCCATCACAAGAAGATATCGATAAAGAGAGAGCAGAGATCGAAGTTGCTTATGAAACTCTTAAACAAGATGATATCAACTATAAAACTTTCTTGTCAAGAAATTCAGACCTTCCATTTAACACCTATTATTATAAAGAGGGTGAGTTAATATCAGTAGGTCTTCCTGAATTTGATGAGGAGATCTTCAAAAACAAGTCAACAATTACACCTATTATTAATAAGGATGAAAGATTCGTAGCTGCAAAGGTTATTGATAAGAAAAATATGCCTGACTCTGTTTATGTAGCTCACATTCTTTTGGCAGGTCCTGGTAGTGAAGAGAAAGCTGATTCACTTCTTAATCTATTGAAACGTGGTGAGTCATTTGAGGCACTTGCTGCTGAGCACTCTTTAGACAACAATCCAAATGCTCCTGCAAGAGGTGATATCGGTTGGTTTACTCAGAGTTATATAATTCCTGGATTTGAGGGTGTATTTGATATGCCACTTAAGAAATATGAGCTTATCAAAACTCAATACGGTACACACATCGTTACTGTAAAAGAACGCACAAAAACTTATAATAAAGTTCAATTGGCAATGTTGGCGAAAGCTGTTGAACCAAGCAAGAAGACATTCCAGGATGTTTACAATCAAGCAAGTGAATTTATGAGTCAAGCTACAGGTAGTTATGAGAACTATATTGAAGCTGTAAACCAAGGCGCCTTGGTTACCTCTCCTGCAATGAGAATACCAGAGGGCGAACGTAAAATTGGCAACTTCAATAATGCTCTTGAACTTACTCGTTGGGCTTATGAAGCAAAAGAGGGAGAAGTTTCTCATATTATCACACTTGACAACGACCAATATGTAGTTGCAGTACTTACAGATATTCACAAAGAGGGTTATACTCCTATTGAGGATATTGAAGATAATATCAGACAAACACTTGTAGCAGAAAAGATTGCTAAACAAGAAGTTGAGTCAATCGCTGCTAAAATCGAGGGTGCAACAACTATCGAAGAGGTAGCTGAGAAGTTGGGAACAACTGTTAGCCACAAAGATGGTGTTACATTTGGTGCAATCAATGTACAAAGATTGGATCCTAAGTTTATTGGCGCAGTAGCTGCGGCAGAAGTAGGAAAACTTGTTGGTCCGGTAGAGGGTAATATTGGTACTTATGTGTTGGTGGTTAAAGATCGCCAGATGGGTGCTTTCTATACTGAAAAAGATGCGGAAAATAGAAATGCACAGGTTACACAAGGCCAACTTAGCACATTAGGACAGATTCTGCTTAATGATGCTGAGGTAAAAGATTACAGAGGTAAATTTTATTAAAAAACGATAAAATAGGGGTTAATTCTCCATTTTTAGGGTAAAAAAACGAATAATTTGAGATATTTTTCGGAAATATTTTGAAAATTTCCGAAAAATAACTTATATTTGAATTCGTATATTACCGTGTAGTGAAATGTTTTAACCAAAAATAACAACAAACACTTAACAATTTTTTTATGAAAAGGATTATTTATCTATTGGTGACTATGGTCTGCACAGCAGGTCTATTCACATCCTGTCTTGAAAATGTTGAGCCTTCAGGTATTGAAGAACTAAGAAAAGCGAAGGCTGAATATTACAAGGCATTGGCTGCTAAAGCAAACGCAGATGCAGAATTAGCAAAGGCAAACGCTGCTGCTACTACTACTCTTGCAAACGCTGAAGCTACATTGAAAGCTGCAGAAGCTAAAGTTTTGGAAGCTCAAGCTGCTCAAATCGATGCTTTAACAGCTCAAATTGAAGCTGAAACTGCAAGAATTGAAGCTGAAACTGCTCACTTCGAAAGAATGGCTGCTCTAGACGAAGCAATCAAAGCTGCAGAAGTAAGAGTTAAAGAGGCTGAAGCTGCTTATTGGGAAGTTTACTATTCAGAAGCTTCTGAAGTAGAAAAAGCTAAAGCTGAAGCTGAACTAGTTAAGATCCAAGCTGAATTGGACGCTCTTAAACTAGAACAAGAAAGAGAAGAAGCTGATCACGAAGAGTATATGGCAAAACACGAAGCTTATATGGAGCAACTTGCTCTTGAAGCTGAAGCTGCTAAATTAAAAATTGAAGCTGAGATTTTTGCTCAACAAGAAGCTCTTCTTCTAGCTAAAGAAGCTTACGAAAGCCAAGTAAGAGCATACGAAAAGAATCTTGCTTACATCGAATCAATGCAAGGTACTCTAACTGATGAAGAGTTAGAAACTATTGCTGGTTACATCGAAGCATACGAACTATGCTTAGATAATTTCAAGGATGCACAAGCGGCTTTGGCTTCTGCTGAATCAGATCTAGTAGCTTACAAATGGATTGCTGCTAAGAGATTTGAAGATATCCAAGAAGTACACGCTGAAGCATTGTATGCTATGGAAGCTCAACTAGTATCTGCTCAAGAAGCTATCGAAGCTTACGAAGCTGAAATCGAAGCTATTGTTGCCGCTCAAGAAGATTCAGAATACTTCGAAGGTATTCCTGTAAGAGAGTGGAAAACTCAATTAGATGCTTACAAAGCTGAAATTGATGCTCTTCAATTGGAAAAAGGTCAAGTAATAGCTTCGATCGCTGACGCACAAATCACCGGTCTTGCTGATGTTCTTGATTATACAACTGCTTACACTGATGAAACTCTTGATAGAGTTGCTCCAGCCGGTTATTCAGATTTCAACTGGAATCACACTGCTCTTTCTTTCTACAATACTTACAAAAAGTATATCAAAGATCAAGCTTACTTGGATGCTGTAGCTAAATTTGAAGCTCACAACAAAGATGTTGTTATCCCTGCTGAACAAGCTAAAGATGAAGCTCTTACTGTCAGAGCTTTGAAATACAATGACTTCACAGCTGCACAAGCTGCTGAGGATGCTGCTTTAGCAAAGAAAGAAAAAGAAGAAAAAGAAGTTAAAGATGCAGAAGCACAAGTTGCAGCTGCTAAAAAAGCAATTGAAAAAGCTGAAGCTGCTAAAGTTAAAGCTTTAGATGATCTTACTAATGAATATCCTGCAGTTTATGCTGTAGCTCAATCAATTGATCTTAAAGAGTACTTGCCAAAGAAAGCAGAACGTAGATTCTTCGTTAAATTCTTGGCTGTTACTGAAGCTACTTATATTGAAAGCTCTGCTTATCCAAACGCAACTAACAACTACCTATACGACTTAGGTGATGTACAACCAGACGAATATGACAATGCTGCTTACATCTATGTTGATGCACAAGGCGTTCTTAGAGTAATTACTACTCAAGTGAGACGCGAATGGGTATTCTACGGTGGTACAGTTGCTGATGAAACTCATACTTTCGGTATTGATGGTATCGTTAAATATGTTGACGAACTAATTGCTAAAGGTATCCCTGGTATCGTTCCTACAACTGATGCAGACCTACAAGCTGACCTTGCAGCTGCACAATTGCAATACCAAAAAGACTCTTCTAAATACTACAAAGATGTAGCTACTCTTAAGAAAGAATTAGAAGACACTGAAGCTGCTATTGCTGAAAATAAAGCTGATGTAGAAGAAGCTGTTGAAGCTTTAAGATTATCTAAGGTTGCTTTGAAAAATGCTGAAGATAAGGAAGCTAAAGCTAAAACTGATCTAGCTACTGCTAAAACTGCTCTAGCTGATGCTGAAGCAGCAAAAGAAAAATGGACAACTGACTATAAAACTTGGTTGAATACAGGTTGGGCTGGTGCAAAACCATATAAAGTATTCTTGAACAACGAAGGTGCAGAAGATTCATTCTATGGTTGGTCAGGTGGTGAAGGTGCTGCAAATTCAGATCAACAAATTGAAATCGCTTTCTGGTATCTAGATAATCAATATTTACCAAAAGTTGGTAAAGATACTAATGTCCCTGCAACAAGAGTTGTAGGTGCTTCTCCTAAAGCTTGGAAAGAGTATCGTGAATGGGTTTATACAGAAATGCAAAATGCAAATGCTGTTAAGCTTACTGATGCACAAATTAGTGACGGTACAGGTTATGCTGATGCGAAAGCTAAATTCGAAGCTAAATCTAAGACAGTTTACACAGGAATAAATAATGGTCGTCCTTCAATCTTCAGTGAGTATGTAATTGCTGAAGCTGGTGGTGTATACTACATGGCGTGGGGAGCTCCTACAACAGCTATGCAAACTGAATACAATAAATATCAAAAACTATTCGTTGAAGATCACGCTCAACAAATTGCTAAATATGACTCTTTGAATTGGGTTAACTCTGACAAAAAGTCTCTAGCTGATATGGATAAAGCAATCGAAGATGCTAAAGAAGCTGTAGCTAAAGCAGAAAAAGATCTTGCAGATGCAAAAGCTGCTGTAGCAGAAGCTACTGAAGAATTCGAAGTTGCTGTTGATGCATTCAAAGCTGCTCTTAAAGCTTACTGGGATGTACGTGTTACTTACGTAGGCCGTGGTGAAACTTGGAATGGTGGCGTAGCTTACACTGAAAAAGATCTAGATTGGTACAAGAATGCTGCTTCTATTTCAGGTATCAAAGATATCATTGTAAACGAACAACAAGACTTCAAATTCAGAAAAGCACAACGTAAAGATTACGGATTCCAATATAAAGATGACGCTGTTGAACCTGCAAATGTAGCTGAAGCTTACTATGTAACTTTGAATGCACAAACAGGTGACAATGTAAGTCCTGAAACTATTGGTCACAATAAGGATATCGAAATCCCTATGGACGTAGTTAACTACGGTGCTGTTGGTACAAAATACAGACTACTTGACAACCGTAACCTTGGTCTAATCCTTCAAACTTACAACGCTGACTTCAATACTGTTGTTGATCCAACTGGTATCCGTTATATTAAGATGAATGGTAGATTTAACAAAGCAGTTTACTTCTCAATGATGAAACAACTTGCAGTTATAGCTGACCTACAATTCGATATCGAAGAGTTCATAAGCAACTGGGAAGAGTTGAAACTTGCTCTTGCTAAATTGTACATTTCACTTGGTGAAGAGTTAGATTCAAGCTTTGAAGTTGCTCTAGCTAAGGCAATTAAGGACGAAGATGCTAAGATTAAAGCTGCTAAAGATCAACTAGCTTGGGAAGAAGCAAATCTTGCTAACCAACAAGCAGAAGCTGCTGCTGCTAACGACGCTTGGGTAGCTGCTTGGACTGCAGAACAAAATGCAATGAAAGCTTACAACGAAGCTGCTGATGCTTACCTAGCAAAAGTTGCTGAATACGAAGCTGCTCTAGCTGAAAAAGCTGCTCTAGCTGATGCAATGCAAGAAGCATTCGAAGCTGTAGTTGCTAAACACGACGAAGTTGTTGGTTCTCTAATCGACGATATTAATAAGATTGCTTACAGACAAAAAGAACTTCAAGCTCTTTGGGATGTTTACAGCAATGCTTACAATGTAGGTCTTGGAACTTCAACTGAGATTGTATCTACTCTTCAATATCCAACATTTACTTGGGATGATGAATACGAAGTAACTGAAGGTAAAGATAACGCTACAGATCTAGAAAGCTTCATCGCAGGTGTTGACAAATACTACGAAGATCAAGTTAAATACTACGAAGAGTTGATCGAAAACACTAAAGAAGAAGTTGCTAAACTAGAAGAGTCTATCGCTGAAATGAAAGAAGCTAATGCTGAGCTTAAAGAAGTGTACGAATACACTTGTCAAACAGCTTGGATCAACGCTTACGAAGCTGAAGTTGCTAGACTAGAACGTGAAGTTTCTGACGCTCAAAGATATTACACTACATCTAAGTATCAACTTGATATTGCACAACAAGAACTTGACAAAGTTATCGAAGGCTTCAAACTAGAAGGTTACGATACTTACGAAGAACTAATGGGTCTTTAATAGATAGAAAAAGCAATTTTTAACAAACAAACTTACTAACGAATGTTAAAAAGATTAAGCATATTACTATTGGCGGTTCTAATGATTGTGCCTGCAAAGGCACAATCAGCAGACTGCTGTGAGTGTATGTTTGCTCCAAGAGCTGGTCAATGGCAATTCGATTTAGTAACCGGTCAAACAGGATACGTAAATGACTTCCAAGGTCTTTACTACCTTCTACCAGACCAAAATTCTGATCTTGGTTTAGGTGGTTCAGCTACAATCGGTGGCGAATTGGCACAGACTATATTTAATCTGGGTTCATTCAATCACAACAACCTATCGAATATCGTAGGTTTACAGGCTAAGTATTTCATTACAAATCATATTGACCTCAACTTGATGGCATCTTATGATTTGAACTTACAGCCTTCTAAAAACTACGAGGAAGGAACAACAATCTACGATCCAACTATTGGTGAAATCGACAACGATTTGTTCGTTCCTGGACAAAAAGCTATTCAAGGTGTTGTTACAAACAAATTGAATGTTAGAATTGGTTCGAATTACTATTTCAACCACAGAAACCCACGAGTTAGTACATATTTGGGAATCTTTGGTGGTTTCCAGATGGCTCGCATTGAGGCATTCTATCCATACACTGGTGAGTATGCAGGCGATGATGAGGAGTTGGCTATTTACAGGGCAGGTTCGAGAGCAGGTCAAATTCTTGCTTTCCAAGGTGGACTAGTTGCCGGTGTTGCTTATTCTATCCTTCCTGGCTTACAATTTGGTTTCGAGGTTGCACCAGTGGCTTATCAATATAGCCTATTGCACCTTCAAGTTTCAGGCCTATCACCTTATTACGCATGCAATCACGATTTGAAAGCATTTGCATTCCCACAATTTAAAGTTGGTATCCGCTTCTAAGCGAACCACTTTATGTGAGATTAACATAAATTTAGAGGTGTGTCACCGGACACACCTCTTTTTTTATTTCCTTTTTCCCCAAACCCTTCATCTCACAATTATTAAAATCAGAGAGCATAAATGTAGATTTTCAACTATCTTTGTAGTATGAAACAGTATTTAGATCTATTACGTCATATAATGGAACACGGTACGGTCAAAAGTGATCGTACAGGTGTCGGAACAAAGAGTGTTTTTGGCTATCAGATGAGATTTAATCTTGCAGAGGGTTTCCCTTTGCTTACAACAAAGAAAGTCCATCTAAGGTCAATTATTCACGAATTATTATGGTTTATTGCCGGGGATACCAACATCAAATATCTTCACGACAATAAAGTTACAATTTGGGACGAATGGGCAGATGAGAATGGAGACTTAGGTCCTGTTTATGGACATCAGTGGAGAAGTTGGGCTACTCCTCAAGGAGGCAAAATTGATCAACTTGCCAATGTGGTGGAGCAGTTGAAGAAGAATCCGAATTCACGTCGCCACATAGTTTCGGCCTGGAATCCTGGCGAGGTTGATAATATGGCTTTGCCACCTTGTCACGCATTGTTCCAATTTTATGTTGCCGATAATAAACTTTCGTGTCAATTATATCAGAGAAGCGCCGATGTATTCTTAGGAGTTCCTTTCAATATTGCATCGTATGCTCTTCTTACCCAAATGATAGCTCAGGTTTGCGGCTATGAGTTGGGAGAATTTGTTCACACTTTGGGAGATACTCACATCTATCTTAACCATTTCGAACAGGTTGAGACTCAGCTCTCGAGAGAGCCAAGAGAACTTCCAAAAATGGAGATTAACCCGGATGTAAAGTCAATTTTTGATTTCAAATATGAAGATTTTAATTTGATCAATTATGATCCTCATCCGGTAATTAAAGCGCCAATCGCAGTTTAAAGAGAAGAATTATGATAAATATTATTGTCGCAATCGATAAAAATAATGCAATCGGAAAGAATGGAGATATGCCTTGGCATATATCAACCGATTTGAAGTATTTCAAAGCTACCACAATGGGAGCTGCTGTACTTATGGGACGCCGTACTTGGCAATCTTTAGGTTGCAGGCCATTGCCAAAGCGACGTAATATTATTGTAAGCTCTACATTAAAAGAGGCACAGGGGGCAGAAATTACCCCAAATCTTGAGGAATTCATTAAAAATTGGCCTAAAGAGGAGACTCTTTTTATAATTGGAGGTGGAGAGATCTATAAATCAACGATCAATCTTGCCGATAAACTCTATATTACTTATGTTAATTGTGAAGTAGAGGGTGCTGACACATTTTTCCCTCATATCGATGAATCTGTATGGTCAAAGGTAGAAGAGAGCGAAAAAATTGTTGATGAGGGTAGTAATTTAGAGATAGTATTTACTCAATATCAAAGAAAGTAGTATTATGAGAAGATCCGAAGATGGTTTTTCAAGCAGAATAGGAGTTATGTTAGCAGTAGCAGGTTCTGCTGTAGGTTTGGGAAATTTGTGGAGGTTTCCATATTTAGTGGGAGAGAATGGTGGAGCTGCCTTTATCATTATCTATATTTTCTTCGTGCTTATTCTCTGTCTTCCAATACTCTTCTCAGAATTTGTAGTAGGTAGAAGAGCACAGTCTAATGCTGTCAGAGCATTCAAAGTGTTGCGACCAGGTACAAAATTTACTATTGTAGGGTTGTTCGCAGTGCTTTCGGCAACTGCTGTCCTCTCTTTTTATAGCGTAGTAGGGGGTTGGACAGTTTCCTATCTTGTTAAATCACTTACATTTAAATTAATCCCTGCCTCTTCCGGAGGTATGGCTGAGACATTTAATAATCTTGTAACCAATCCATACGCACCACTTTTTTATCACTTTATATTCCTGTTACTTACATCATTAGTTGTAATTTTAGGTGTTAAAAAGGGTATTGAGAAGTATTCAAAGATTATGATGCCGATACTTTTTATAATGGTTACCATATTGGCTGTTAGAAATCTATTTTTAGATGGAGCAAGCGAGGGATTGAGTTATCTCTTCAAACCGGATTTCAGCGCTGTAACTGCCTCTACGGTAATGGCAGCACTTGGACAATCATTCTTCTCATTATCAATAGGTTGTGGTACTATTTTAACTTATGCTTCCTATGTAAAAAAAGAGGAGAACCTTATAAAAGTGGCAACCTCTTCGGCATTAGTTGATACCTTGTTTGCACTAATTGCAGGATGTGCTATTATGCCGGCTGTTTTCTCTTTTGGAGTATCTCCAAGTGAGGGACCAGGTCTTGCATTTATAATTTTGCCTGAAATTTTTGGTCAAATGCCGATGGGTGAGCTGTTGGCTCTGATCTTCTTTATTATTCTATTCTTTGCTGCGATTACATCATCAGTATCGTTACTTGAAGTTCCTGTTGCCTATTTGATTGAAGAGTTCAAAATCAAGAGATCAACAGCTGTTACAATTGCTTTCGGAGTTCTATTCGTATTAGGAGGTTTTGCATCTCTATCTCAAGGCCCATTGAGTGATGTAAAAATATTTGGACTTTCAATATTTGATCTGTTCGATTATATCTCATCCAATGTGCTAATGCTTTTCGGAGGGTTGTTAATGGTAATCTTCGTAGGTTGGGTACTTGGAAAACGCGAGGTTTTAGACGAGTTGACAAATGGAGCATCTTTGAAGTGGCCTAAATGGTTGCTAAATATTATCTTCTTTATTATCAAGTACTTTGCTCCATTAGTGATAATTTCTATTATGATTTCAAATTGGTTGTAGCTTCAGATGAAGTGGCTATAAAAAAATTGTTCCTGCGACATTGGCCACAGGAACAACTTATCTATTATTTGTAATTATTAGACGTTAAATAGGAAGTGCATTACATCGCCATCTTCAACAATGTACTCTTTACCCTCCACATTTAGTTTGCCGGCAGCTCTACAAGCTGATTCCGAGCCATATTTTACATAATCATCATACTTGATAACTTCTGCACGAATAAAGCCCTTCTCGAAATCTGAGTGAATTACACCTGCAGCAGCAGGAGCTTTATCTCCCTTATTGATAGTCCAGGCGCGTACTTCAGGTTCACCCGCTGTGAAGTAGGTTTGAAGATTTAACAAAGAGTATGCTCTCTGAATCAATCTTTCAACTCCTGAGTGATCGAGACCAATCTCTTGAAGAAACATCTGGCGCTCTTCATAATCCTCAAGTTCAGCAATCTCAGATTCAATTTTAGCAGCAATTACTAAAATTTCTGCACCCTCATTTTTAATTGCTTCACGCACCTCCTCTACATATTTGTTTCCTGTGGCAGCAGAGCCCTCATCAACATTGCAGACATACAATACAGGTTTTGCAGTTAGCAGTGATAGCTCTTTCGCCAATTTAATCTCATCAGGAGAATCAAATGTAACCTCTCTGGCAGAACGTCCCTCTAAAAGGACCTCTTTATAGGCATTTAGGACACCTACCAACTTTTTAGCCATTTTATCTCCACCAGTTTGTGCCTGTTTTTGTACTTTTGAGAGTCTGTTCTCAATGGTTTCAAGATCTTTTAGTTGCAACTCCAAGTCAATAATCTCTTTGTCACGGACAGGATTTACATTGCCATCAACGTGAGTGATATTTTCATCATCAAAACATCTCAGGATATGCAAAATAGCATCTGTCTCGCGAATATTTGCAAGGAATTGATTACCAAGACCTTCACCGCGGCTAGCACCCTTCACCAAACCTGCTATATCAACTATCTCAACAGTTGCAGGAACAACTTTGCGAGGTTTTACAAGTTTTTCTAAAACAGTTAATCTCTCATCCGGAACAGTTGTAAATCCAAAGTTTGGCTCAATAGTACAAAAAGGAAAGTTTGCAGATTGAGCTTTTGATGAACTAATACAATTGAAAAGTGTTGATTTTCCAACATTTGGTAACCCTACTATACCACAACGAACTGCCATATTTTCTTAATATTTTCTAAATAATTACTTTTTTGAAATGCTTTCACGCATTGATGTATCTGCCTCGATATTTTTAAATTTATAGTAATCCATAATACCAAGATTACCATTACGGAATGCATCTGCCATTGCAAGAGGAATTTGTGCTTCTGCTTCGATAACTTTTGCACGTGCCTCTTGAGCTTTTGCTTTCATCTCTTGCTCTAATGCAACTGCCATTGCACGTTTCTCTTCGGCGCGTGCTTGAGCAATGTTCTTATCTGCATTTGCCTGATCTATTTGAAGAACAGCACCGATATTCTTTCCAATATCTATGTCTGCAATATCAATAGAGAGTATTTCAAATGCAGTTCCTGCATCCAAACCTTTATGCAATACCACTTTAGAGATAGAATCAGGATTTTCCAAAACATCTTTATGGCTGCTAGCAGAACCAATACTTGAAACGATACCTTCACCAACACGAGCAAGGACTGTCTCTTCTCCGGCACCTCCGACAAGTTGTTTGATATTTGCTCTGACAGTAACTCTGGCTTTAGCAATTAGCTGGATACCATCTTTCGCAACTGCTGTTACAGGAGGAGTATTTATAACTTTTGGATTAACAGACATTTGTACAGCTTCAAAAACATCTCTACCTGCAAGGTCGATAGCTGCTGCCATCTTAAAATCAAGATAGATGTTTGCTTTATCTGCAGAAATAAGTGCATTAACCACCTTTATTACATTACCTTTTGCAAGATAGTGTGCCTCAAGCTCATTAGCATTGAGTTTCAAACCAGCTTTAGTACCTGTAATCATTGCCATAACAATAGTTCCAGGAGGCACTTTTCTCCATCTCATCAATACGAGTTGGATAAGAGATATTTTTACACCTGAAATCAATGCTTGGAACCACATTGTAACAGGGAAGAACCACAACAGGATAAGTAGTCCAACAATCGCAACTACTACCCAAATTAAAATCATAGGAGGCATAATCTTACTTATTTATAGGTTTAACAATAACTTTTTCATCATCGAAATAATCGATTACAATCTCTTGTTGTGCATCGATAAATTCGCCGTCGCTCTTAACTTCAATGCTAACATTGCCAAATTTTGCCCTTCCGATAGGATTTAGACGGGTCACAGCAATTCCAACTGTACCAACAGCAAGACCTTTGTCGGCAGCAGTAGTATCAACTTTAGAATCAATTTTATTTTTAAGAGTAAGCTTTTCCCAAGTTTTAGATTTGAGAAAAACTATAAGCATCAATCCAATTATAGCAGCAGCTATAAGGATGGTAACCAAAGCTCCTATCCAACCAAATTCTGTGTATCCAAAATAGCAACTTGCTCCGATTGAGCATATCCCCAAAATTCCTGTGATAGCAAATCCGGGGATAAGGAATGTCTCTACCAATAAGAGAACGATTCCAATAATCATTAATACAATAATAAGTCCCATATCTATTTGATTATCTGGTAAATAGTCTCATCTGCACCTGCATTGACCAACGCATCTGTCAACTCTTTCGCATCACTCTCAGAGTTGAAAGGTGCAATAATATAGTAGGTTTTGCCCTGTTCTACTACTTTTGCGATATCCTTATCGCTCATACTTTGGATTACAGATAGTATCTCTGCAGGTAATTTGTCGTCATATTGTGAGATAACTACTCTGTATTTTGCATTCTCCTTAATCATTTTTTCCAACTTGCGGGCATTCTGTATGGAGATACTTTCTCCTGAATTATATGCTACAATAGCTGCTGAACTAAATCCTAATCGTCTCACGACATTCAATTGATCCAACGCCTCGTGATAAGAGTAGAATAGACCTACATTATAGATATATTTGCGAGAGTTGATTCTATTTTCATAAACAGGACTTAATCCCTTAAATCTCTCAAGTGAACCCTTAGATGTTAAAGTGACAAATTTAATTTGGTAGATTAGTCCTTCTGGCAGAGTATTATCCAATGCAAATTGTGCCTCTTCTCCAATTTTGAAAGAGTAGTCAAAAATCACTTCAGGTTCGTTAACCACAAAAGAACGATTTTCAGAGAATGAGTGTTTAACAAACTGAAAGTCTTGCTGTTGCTCTACATTCTCTTCCTCTTCATCAAAATCGTCGGCATCAAAAATCATCCCTTGAGCAATAAAATCCATCTCTATGGATTGAATAGTGTTGGAAAGTTCTCCCAAAGATTGTTGAAGAGAAAAAATCTTCAAATCATTATCCAGAAGCTTGGTTTCCAACTCTTTCAGAATATTGGCATCCTCTGTGGCAATATATTGTTCACGGTTTTCGCTCTGTTCTGTCTCCACCTTTTTAATCTCAGATTGTAATTCGCGATATTGAGCCATTACATTGAGATACTTAGTGTATAACTCATCTCCTTCGTCTGTATTGTCCTGATTATCAGCAGATTTCGGCTCATTGTCGCTCTTTTTTACATCAAGTTTTGCACACTCTACGATATCTTCGTAAGATGGATTTGCCTCTCTGATAGGGAGATTGTCAAATTGAAGAACGTAAATTGTGATGCTATCTTTGGCGCAATCTCTATTAGATGAAAATATCGAATAGTTTCCATCAGAAGTGTTCATAAAGAGAAAATCATCTGCCGGAGAAGAGAATGGGAATCCTAAGTTTGTTGGAGCGCCCCAATCGTTTGTGGATTCATCCCATTCACACATATAAATATCGTAACCTCCCATCCCGAAAAGAGCATTAGATGAGAAGTATAGTTTAGATCCATCATTTGAAACAAGTGGGAAAATCTCATCACCGATAGAGGTATTCTCCTCGTTCAACATAGCAGGAGCATTCCAGGTAGTGTCATTGAATGTAGAATGATTGATATTCCAAGAGCCACTTTTGTCTGGTTGTGCAAAATAATATTCACTATGTGAGGCTGGTGCATAAATAGCTGAATATATAGGGTGCTCACCATTAACAAACGGGTTAGGATTTTTTACCCAAGAGCTATCTTTCAAGTCAGAATAGTAGAGGTAAAAATCACTAAGTGCGACATTCTTCTTAGCAATAACATTTGGTCTATAAAGATACTCAACCAAACCGATACCATTCTCGCACTGAATGATCATTTTATTGAGTTGCTGAATCTGTATAGAGTCGGTAGTAACTTTGAGAATTGAGTCATAAATCGCCTTAGCATCATTGAAGCGATACTCATTATGTAGAGCATTAGCTTTCAAAAATGCCTCATTATCAGAGAGATTTTGACCATTCAGACCAAAAAAACTCGTAAAAAAAAGTGCGGTAAATGCCACTATGGAGTGTAAAATCCTCATATTAATACCAAAAATGAAAAACAAAAGTACTAAATACTTTACAAATTAAGAAAAAATTGTAACTTTGCAAACTATTTTTGAGTAGATTATAATTCTAAAAATTTTATAAAATGCAAAGTAAAGGCGTAATTCGTTTAGTGGCAATCCTAATTGCACTAGCTTGTATTTTCCAACTGTCATTCACTGCAGCTACTGCTGTATGTGAATCTAAAGCAGGAAAATATGCAGAAAAAGAAGCTGAGAAGGCAATGTCGTTGCCATCTTTTGAAAAAGTTTCTGATCTTGACAAGACACACTATCTTGATTCAATCAGAAAAGAAGCTAACAAATTTTACATTGATTCAATCTCATCAGAGAAGGTATTCCTAGGTTATACCTACAAACAAATTAAGGAAAAAGAGATCAACCTTGGTCTTGACCTTAAAGGTGGTATGAACGTAATGCTTCAACTTGAAATGAGTGAATTGGTGAAATCAATGGCTAATGATGTAGTTTCTCCAGAGTTCAACCAAGCAATTGAGTTGGCAAAATCTCGTGAGAAAGAGTCTAAAGGTGATTTCATCACTCTATTCGGTGAAGCTTGGGAAGAGGTTGCTCCTGGTCAAAAACTTTATCCTTCTTTCAATGTTGCAAATGAATCAAAATTAAGAAACGGTAACAAGACAACAAACGAAGAGGTGTTGGAAATGTTGGCAGCTGAGGCTCAAAGTGCAATTGACAACTCTTACAATGTAGTTGAAAAACGTATTGACCAATTCGGTGTTGCTCAACCAAATATTCAAAAAATTGGTAACACTGGTCGTATCTTAGTAGAACTTCCAGGTGTTAAAGAACCAGAACGTGTTAGAAAACTTCTTCAAGGTACTGCATCTTTAGGTTTCTGGACTACTTATGATAATCAAGAGGTATTCCAATACTTGGAAGAGGCAAACAATTTGGCTAAAGAGTTGGAAATCATTGAAGAAAGTTTTGTAGAAGAGGTTGTAGAAGAGGCTCCTAAAACATTGGCAGACTCACTTGCAACTGAGTTGGCAGCTCAAACTCAATCTGATGAACAATTCAAGAGAGAAAATCCTCTATTCTCAAGACTGACTCCATCAATGACAAACACTGGTCAAATTTCTCAAGGTGCTCTTGTAGGTTTGGCTCACTATCGTGATACTGCAAAAGTTGGCGCTATTTTGAGAGATCCTCAAATTCAAGAGTTGTTCCCAACTGATTTGAAATTTATGTGGTCTTTCAAACCTTCAAAATATGTTGAGGGTGGTTCTCACTATGAATTGGTAGCTCTTAAGAGTTCAGAAAATATGGGTGAAGGCAGCCGCGAAGAGGGTCCTGCTCTTTCAGGTACAGAAATCGCAAATGCTGACGTTACTTATGATAATATGACAGGTGCTCCAACAGTAAGTATGACTATGAACCGTACAGGTAGCAACGATTGGAAAATTTTGACAGGTCAAAATATCGGTCGCCAAATCGCTATCGTAATGGACGGAATGGTTTACTCATATCCTGTTGTAAATCAAGAGATTCCAAATGGTATGTCATCTATTTCAGGTGACTTCACAGTTACAGAAGCAGAAGACTTGGCTACAGTTCTTAAGTCTGGTAAATTGTCAGCTCCTGCAAGAATTATCCAAGAGCAAGTTGTAGGTCCAACTTTGGGTAGTGCATCAATCAAATCAGGTTTGATTTCATTCATCATTGCATTTATCCTTGTATTGATTTATATGTTCGTATTCTACAACAGAGCAGGTTTCGTTGCTGATATCGCACTTCTATGCAACGTATTGTTCTTGTTTGGTGCTTTAGCATCATTCGGTGCTGTTTTGACATTGCCAGGTATCGCAGGTTTGGTATTGACAATGGGTATGGCTGTGGATGCTAACGTTATCATCTACGAACGTGTTAAAGAGGAATTGAGAGCAGGTAAAGCTTTAAGACTTGCTATTGTTGATGGTTATAAGAATGCTTACTCTGCAATCTTTGATGGTCAGATTACAACAATCTTAACAGGTATTATCCTTTATGTATTTGGTTCTGGTCCAGTAAGAGGTTTCGCAGCCGTTCTTATCATCGGTATTATTACTTCAGTATTTACTTCAATCTTTATCACTCGTTTGATTATTGATGCAAGAGTAAATAAAGGTAAAAATGTTTCATTCGATCGTCCATCTACAAGAAACTTCTTGAAAAATACCAAAATCAACTTCTTGTCAAAGAGAAAAGTTACTTATATCGTATCAGCTTGTTTGATCCTTATCAGTTTAGTTTCTATCTTCACTAAGGGCTTTACATATGGTGTTGACTTCGTTGGTGGTAGAACTTACGTTGTAAGATTTGATGCTCCTGTAACTCCAGAAGCAGTTAGAGCAGCTACTATGGAAGAATTTGGTGAGTCTCTTGAGGTAAAACAATTTGGTGGTGCTGGTCAAATGAAGATCACTACTAAATATAAAGTAGATGATAGAGATTCTGAAGTTGACAAGGAAATCGAAGCAAAATTGTTCACAGCTTTGAAACCATTCTTTACAAATGAGATTACTTTGGAACAATTTACATCAACACTTGATAACCCTAACGGTATTATCAGTTCAGACCGCGTTGACCCAACAATTGCAAGTGAAATCCAAAGAGATGCAGTTATCGCAGTTATCTTGGCACTTATCGTAATCTTCGGATATATCGCAATCCGTTTCTCAAACTGGACTTGGGGTCTTGGTGGTGTTGCTTCACTTGCTCACACATCAATCATCGTTATCGGTTTCTTCTCATTGTTCTCAGGAATCCTTCCATTTACATTGGACGTTGACCAAACATTTATTGCAGCGATTTTGACAATTATCGGTTACGCTATTAACGATAACGTGGTTATCTTCGACCGTATCCGTGAATATCGCGCACTATATCCAAAACGTGAACTTGATAAGAACATCAATGACGCTTTGAACAACACATTGTCAAGAACAATCAACACTTCAGTAACTACTTTGGTGGTATTGCTTTCTATTGCAATCTTCGGTGGTGAAGTTATTAGAGGTTTCTCAGTTGCTTTGATCTTGGGTGTTATTCTAGGAACTTACGCTTCTATCTTTATTGGTACTCCAATTATGTACGATTTGAATATCAAGAGAGAGAAAAAAGCGAACAAATAGGATTTTTTAAGAATTATTATCGAGAAGCACCTCTCAAAGGGGTGCTTCTTTTTTTATAGGCATAATTTATGTATCTTTGTAGCTTGATTAATTCAAGACATTATGCAATTTAAGAGATTTAAATTTATCAATAACATTATTGCCTTAGTAGTGCTTTTTGCGGCATCTTTGGTATATCTACTTACAATTGAGCCAACAACAAGTTTTTGGGATTGTGGAGAGTTTATAGCATCTTCATATAAGTTGGAAGTTGGTCACCCACCTGGAAACCCAATGTTCCAATTGATTGCAAGGTTCTTTACGATGTTTGTATCTGCAGATAATGCAGCTATGGCAGTCAATGTTATGAGCGCTATGTGCTCGGCATTTACGATATTCTTCCTATACCTCACAATCGTTCACTTTGCAAGAAGAATCAACGAAAGAAGAGGAAAAACCCTTTCAAAATCATCTGCAATAGTTGTTTTTGCATCAGGAGTAATTGGAGCAATGGCGTATTGCTTCTCAGATACATTCTGGTTCTCAGCGGTAGAAGGAGAGGTTTATGCAATGTCTTCGCTTGTCACAGCAATTGTCTTTTGGGCAATGTTGAAATGGGAAGAGCAGGCAGATGAGCCATACGCAAATAGGTGGATTGTTTTAATAGCACTGTTAATGGGTCTGTCAATTGGTATTCACCTTCTTAACCTTTTGGCAATTCCGCCGTTAGTATTTATCTACTATTTCAAAAAATCAAAAAACATATCACTAAAAAACTCGTTGATAGCTTTAGCTATTTCGGTAGTGATTTTGGCAGCTATTTTATTCGTAATAATGCCTTATTTGCCTAAGGTAGCTGCTTATATAGATCTCTTCTTTGTAAATGTTTTAGGTGCAGGATACAATTTGGGTGCTGCTATATTTATGCTGCTACTCTTTGTCCTATGCTTCTGGCTAATTCATATTACAGCTAAGAAGAATAAGCCAATGTTAAACTTGGCATCGCTCTGCTTTACAATGATATTGATAGGTTATTCGGTATTTGCTGTTTGTATTATTAGATCATCTGCAAATACTCCTACAAATGAGTATCAACCAGATAACCCATTCACACTTGTTCGTTATATCGGACGTGAACAATATGGTAAAAACCCTCTTTTATATGGACAAAGTTATCTATCTGATAGAACTTTGGAGGTAAGTGAGTATTATACCCCGTTGAATGGTAAATATGCAAAAGTTCAAACACCTCCTGAGCCAAAGTGGGAAGGTAAAATGTTCTTCCCGAGAATGTGGTACACAGGAAATACTAGTTATGCAGAATTCTATGAACAATACTCGAGAGGTAGATATACTACAAGCAGAGAGATGGTAGATGGAGAGATGAAGGTGGTTAAAAAACCACGATTCATCGACAATATCAACTTCTTCCTAGACTTTCAGGTTAATTGGATGTATGTCCGTTATTTTATGTGGAACTTTGTAGGTCGTCAAAATGATTTCCACGCGCCATACGAGAATAATCTAAAGGGTAACTGGGAGAGTGGTATAAAATTTATTGATGAAGCAAGATTAGGAGATCAGAGCGAGGCCCCTGATTATCTAAGGAATAACAAGGCTAAAAATCACTACTATTTCTTACCACTATTGCTTGGACTATTTGGTCTCTTCTATCAGGTCAATAGAGATGGAAGAAATAGTTGGATTACATTCCTGTTATTTGTTCTGACAGGTTTTGCGATAGTTGTCTATCTGAACCAACCACCATTACAGGTGCGTGAAAGGGATTATGCTTATGCGGGATCATTCTATGCATTCGCTATTTGGATTGGTCTTGGAGTGATGGCAATTAACGACTTTATAGAGAGATATCTTAAACCAAAAGGAGAGAAATCAAAGATTGTTATTGCGACAGTGGCAGCTCTGTTATGTTTGAGTGTTCCTGTACTTATGGGAACTGAAAACTGGGATGACCACGATCGTAGTGGAAGATATACAGCACGTGATATTGCTTACAACTATCTAAATACTTGCGACGAGAATGCTATTATTGTAACGCACGGTGATAACGATACATTCCCATTGTGGTATATTCAAGAGGTTGAAGGAGTTAGAACAGATGTTCGCGTCGTGAATACATCACTACTGGCTACTGATTGGTATATTGATCAGATGAAGTGTAAAGTTTATGAGTCAGATCCACTACCTATATCAATTGAAAGAGAACAATACCTTTATGGCACAAATGATTGGGTTCCTGTAATTGAATCATTTGAAGGAAAGGCAATTTTAGCAAAAGATGCTATTGGATTGTTCAAGAATAAGGATGTTAAGTTCCAAGGTTATGACTTTATTCCTTCAAAAAATCTTATTATCCCTGTTAATAAAGAGAATGTGAAGAAATATAATATTGTAGCTGAGGAGGATTATGATAAGATTGAAGATTACGTTCTGTTGCAAATCCCTGAAAATGAGGATTATATGAGCAAAACGGATCTAATTATCCTTGATATCCTTGCAAACTATGAATGGGATAGACCTATCTACTTCCTATCATTAGGTGGAGATATCAACATTGGAGTTGATAAATGGTTACAATATAGTGGCTATGCTTCCAAATTTGTTCCTATCAGAAGCGAATCAAATGTTCTTCAGGCGACACAAATCAATGAAGATGAGATGTATGTCAAACTTATGAATGTCTATCGTTTTGATAATTTGAAAGAGACAGATCTATTTTGGGATTATCAAAATATCTACTCATTCGTAGGAGTAATGCCAGTAAGATCTATCTTCTTAATGGTGGCTGAGGAGTTCTACAAAAATGGAGAGAGTGATAAAGTAAAGGAACTTCTTGACAGATGTATTGAGGTAATGCCTAATGAAAACTTCCCTTATAATATTTCAATATTGGGCTCAACAAATGAGTATGTTATGTTGGATATTATTGACCTATACTTAAAAATTGGGGAGAAAGAGAAGGCAATAGAGATTCTGGATATCTTTATCAGAGAGACTCTTGAGGGTATCAATTTCTTCGGAACACCTTCTGCAATCACTGGCGATGGTTATGTTTCAAGAATGGATTATCAACACAATCTAATGTATTTAACTTATGCTCAAAGCATTTTGGAAGAAAATGGTGAAGCTGAGATTGCTAAAGCAATAGAGGATTTTATTAGTAACAATGGAAAATGATTGGAAAAGTAGATTAGGTGTCGTTTTTTCTACAAATCCTGACTACAATTATCAACAAGATATTGATAATGAGGAAGTTGAGACACTCCCTCCAGAGAAACAGAATCTTCGAGTTTCAATCGATAGAAGAAATCGTGGAGGCAAACAAGTTACTTTGGTAACCGGTTTTGTTGGGTCTCAGGAGGATTTGGAGATTCTGGCAAAAACTCTCAAAACCAAATGTGGAGTAGGGGGTAGCGCGAAGGATGGTGAGATTATTATCCAGGGTGATTTCCGAGACAAGGTCTTACAACTTTTATTATCAATGGGTTATAAAGGCAAAAGGGCAAATTAATGAATATTGAAGTTTGTGAAATTGTTCAAAAGGCAGGAGAGGGTTTCTCTGTAGTCTCTGCAATACTCCTTCTTATTTCATTGGTTGCAGTGGTATTATTTGATAGATACGTTGTTGTATTGGGAATATCATTGTCATCAGTGACCAAACCTAAAGAGTGGAGTAATCTGGAGTCAAGACAGGAGTTTGTTCTCTCAAGAAACATCATTGCCTTTGCATCAATACTGGTGCTTTCAGTACTATGTGTTGAGTTAAACCTCTTTAGAGGAGAATTTTCACAAAAATCAGAGTTATACATTCAGTATTTGACTGCTGTTATTATAATATTTGGATATTTCATTTTACGTGCAGCTACATTAAGGTTTTTAGAGTGGATTTATGATGAAAAAGATTTGTTCAGGTCGTTAAGTAATAGTTCTACCACATCATTAGTGCTTCTTACACCATTAGTGGGAGTAATAATGATGATTTCTTATCTATTTCCGATGCTAAGCCAAACGGTCATAGATGTATTGTTAATATGCTCAGTATCAATCATTTGTATATTATATTACAGATACGCTGTAAAAGTTTTTTTTAGCTCGGGAGTTTCAAAATTTTTTTGTTTTTTGTATCTTTGCGCGATTGAATTGTTGCCGATAGCTGTTCTAGTTAAGGCATCGATGTATTTATAGAGAGATGATTGTTAAAAACATACTTATTTCACAACCTAAACCAGTAAATGGTTCACAATACTCAGATATAATTGAAAAGTTTAATGTTGGAATTGACTTTTGTCCATTCTTTAAGGCGGAACCTATATCTGTAAGAGATTTTAGAACTCAGAAAATCAGTATTTTAGATTATACAGCTATTGTTTTCACATCAAAGGTTGCTATTGATGCCTTCTTCAAAATTTGTGAAGAGATGCGTGTCGTAGTTCCTGAGACTATGAAATATTTCTGTGTTTCAGAGGCAATAGCACTTTATTTGCAGAAATATATTGTTTATAGAAAGAGAAAGATCTTCTTTGGGAATGGCTCGGTAGATTCAGTTGTTGGTGTTATCGGATCTAAACACAAAGATGAAACTTTCCTATTGACTTATGTTGATACAATAAAGGAAGATCTTGAAAAACAATTTGTTAAGGCAAAATTGAAACATAATCACGCAATCTTGGTACAGACAAGAATGAGTGATTTGAAAGAGATTAACCTTTCAAAGTATCAAGTAGTGGTTCTATACTCTCCTATGGATGTGAAATCTTTACAGGAAAATTATCCTGACTTCCAACAGAAGAGTGTAAAATTTATAACTTTTGGACCGACTGCAGCTAAGGCGATGAAGGCGGCAAATTTCGATATAGAAATTGAAGCTCCAACACCAGAGGTGCCATCGGTAGTAAAAGCACTCCAACTATTTCTTGAATCAGAATAATGAGTTTAAAACTACCAAAAGAGGAGAGAATTTATAAGCAAAGGGATATTGATAATCTGTTTTCTGGTTATAAAACGATAGTTAATCACCCCTTTAAGGTACACTTTAAGCAAAATTCTCTGCCTCATAGTAGAATTTTAATCTCTGTTCCCAAAAAGTTATTTAAGAAGGCAGTTGATAGAAATCTTCTAAAACGCCGAATAAGAGAGAGTTACAGACATCTTAAGGATGAGTTTTTGCAAGATTGTAATGTAGATATTTTGTTTGTTTACATTAGCAAAGAGATATATGACTTCGAATTCATCAAATGCAAAATCGGAGAAATCCTCAAAAAGGTCTCGAGATAAATTTAGAAAGGTGATTCAAGCCCCTTTTCTCTTGATGATTAAGTTCTATCAAGTTTGTATCTCGCCTTTGTTGCCAAATTGTTGTCGATTTGAGCCCTCTTGTAGTGTTTATGCTACAGAGGCAATAAAGAAACACGGGGTAATCAAAGGTTGTTTTTTAGCGGCTAAGCGAATTCTTCGTTGTCACCCTTGGGGTGGCTCTGGTTACGATCCGGTTCCATAAATTCGTCATTGCTGAGCGAAAGATATTCTACACGTCATTGCTGAGCGAAGATACCCCACACGTCACTGCTGAGCACAATCACACTCCACACGTCACTGCTGAGCGTAGGTACACCCCACACGTCATTGCTGAGCGCAGGCACACCTCACACGTCATTGCTGAGCGAAGCTCGGCAATCTATTGTGTGCTTCAGGAGGAAATGGATTCCCGCGACTGACGTCGCAGGAATGACGAAAAATTGAATGTCATTGCAGAGCGCAATCACACTCCACACGTCACTGCTGAGTGCAGTCACATCACACACGTCATTGCTGAGCGAAGCTCGGCAATCTATTGTGTGCCTCAGGTGGAAATGGATTCCCGCGACTGACGTCGCAGGAATGACGAAAAATTGAGTGTGATGAGGAAATTTTCGCTATTTCAGGTGCTCTTTAATGGCAAGGGCTGCTTTTTGTCCGACTACGGCAGTCAGATCTTCGAGCGATGCCTTGCGAATTTGGGCAACACTCTTAAATCTCTTTAAAAGTTCAGTCTCTCTCTTTTCGCCGATAGAAGGGATTTCCCTTAAAATAGAATTGATTTGCCCTTTACTTCTACGGTTGCGGTGGTGAGTGATTCCAAAGCGGTGTGCCTCATCTCTTAAATGCATCAAAACTTTAAGCGAGGATGAGTTTTTATCAAGAAATAGGGGATAGTTATCTCCAGGAATTATAATCTCTTCCAGACGCTTGGCAAGTCCTATCACCTTTATCCTGTCCAAAAGTCCCAATTCATCTAAGGCCTCAACAGCACAATGAAGTTGCCCCTTTCCTCCATCAACAACCACAAGTTGTGGAAGTGGTTCATTCTCAGCCAATAAGCGAGAATATCTTCTATTAAGAACCTCCTTCATAGAGGCAAAATCGTTAGCTCCTATAACAGTTTTTATATTAAAATGTCTGTAATCTTTTTTTGATGGCACCCCATCTTTGAATACAACACAGGAAGCTACCGGATTAGTACCTTGGATGTTGGAGTTATCAAAGCACTCTATATGTGTCGGAGGCACATTCATACCTAAATCTTCTTGAAGTCTTGCAACAATTTTTTCACGATGTTCCTGTGGTCTTAAAACCTCCTCTTGCTTTGCTCTGTTAAATTTAAGACCTGCTGCATTTTTACGACTTAACTCTAAAAGACTCAATTTGTCTCCACGCTGAGGGATATGTAGTGTATGTCCTTCAAAATCATTATCGGGTAGGAATGGAACAATTATCTCCTTTGATAAAGATCCTGTTTTTGTCAGAATATCGCCCATAAATAGAGTAAGAACGCTCTCTTGACTCTCTTCGATGCGCATTTTATACTCCACATTGAGTGATTGAATGATTGCCCCACTCTGAATACGCAAGAAATTGCCAAAGACATCGGCACCATCGAAAATCAATGTAAATACATCAACATCTGAAATGGCAGGATTTACAACAAGAGACTTACTATAATGATTCTCAAGTAGTTCAATCCTCTGCTTGTAATCCTGTGCAAGTTCAAAATTCAATTCAGAAGCTGCAGAGAGCATCTTCTGTTTGAACTCCCGTATAAGTTTTGTGACATCTCCTTTCAGAATTGTAACAATTTGTGCTATCTGATCATCATATTCCTGCTGTGAAATTTTTCCCACACAGACACCTCCACACCTATGAATATGTAGATTAAGACAGGGTTTATAGTGGTGATTATCAATAAGTTCCTGAGTAAAATTATTCTTACAATCTCTTAACTTAAATAGAGAATTGATTAATTGAATTAAATTATGTGCGTGGTTTGAGGAACTATAAGGGCCATAGAATTTTGAACCATCTTTTACATAACGCCTTGTGATAAATACTCTTGGGAATAGCTCATTCTTAATACATATCCAAGGGTATGTTTTACCATCTTTCAGAAGAATATTATACTTTGGCTGAAGTTCTTTGATGAGATTGTTTTCAAGCAAAAGTGCATCTCTCTCACTCTCCACCTCTACAACAATAAGGTCATCAATCTTTGAGACCATTACCTGAGTCTTTCGGTCAAGTTGATCTTTAGGACGAAAGTATTGAGATACCCTTTTTTTAAGATTCTTTGCCTTTCCAACATAGATCACCACGCCGTCACTATCAAGAAAACGGTAAACTCCGGGGCCGGTTGGCAAAAATTCTATCTTCTCACGAACTTCCATCTATGCAACTCTCTCTCTATTACTTACTTGAAAATCAAAGCAACTTCCTTATAAACTCTTACGCCATTGGATCCAGCCATTGATAGAGTTGATAAGGTAGAAAATATGCATTACAAGCATCAAAATTGCGTGTTCCTTACCCTCAATCACTAGAATAATAAAGAGGATTACATTTATAACATTGGTCGCAACCCAAAGAATCCATTGTTCAGAAAATGCCTTTATCATCAAGAACATTGCGATAATCTGAATCATAGTTGAGATTGCATCAATAACAGGTTGATTTCCACCAACACTCTTTAATATAATTGAGATTAGTGTAACGGAAGCTACTGTTATTAAAGAGGTGATAATCAATTGTTTAGTAGTCATCTTTTTTGACTTAACAATGTCACTGCTATCCTCAACCAAATTATTTCTCCAATTATACCAACCAATGAACTGCATTGGAAGAAAATAGAGTGCATTCAGAGCAGCAAGCCCAAATGTCTCTGATTTAAAGTATATAATGGAGCATAGAAATACATTTACGATACCAAAAAGATAGTTAAGAATACTCCCTTTTGCCACCAAAACAACATTGATAACACCTGTACAAGTTGCTATAATTGCGAGTGCATCCCAGTCATTTGTGATCCAGCAATATAGGATATTGATAGAGATAATTCCGATTATCAGAAAATACTCAAACCAGTTGAGTGATTTTAGTGAAAACTTTGTCATAATACTTAAAATTAGTAAAGCGGTGTGTTAAATACGGCATTCCAATAATTTTTGCCATCGGCAGTGCGTGCATATCTAACACCACAAGAGATTTCAAACCCAAATCTGAAAAGGTGAAAATCAAATAGTAAATCACTTCCGAAAGAGAACATCTTTTCATTCTTCACAAAACGGTTGCTGTTGAGTGCAAAGTCAGCAAATGGAATCAATTTCATACGCATTAGGTAGAAGAATGGTTTAATCATAGTCTCATTCAAGTGGATAGGTATTGCGTAATCTATAGTCGCTTTGAAATAGTTATTTGTCTCAAATCTGTTATTATACCCACGAGGAGCGCTACATAAATTATCCAGATAACCATAAGGAAGTCCATTATCCTGATATTGATATTGAGCTGTAAACTTCAATCCTTGACGAGGAGCTAAACCAGGCATATAAGAGTAGAATTTTGCAAAGAAAATATCTCCGTTATTGCTCTTTAAATTTATAGATTTACTTCCCTCTGTAATAATACCTGCACCCCATTTCGGATAAATAAGAGATTTACTCTTTGGTAGGACAGAGTAGAATCTTGCACCATAATTGATTGATTGTCTAAATCTATCCTTTGTGCCAGGGTATTTATAGATGTCATTACTGAACTGATATCCAATTTCAGGAATAAAACCTCTATCCCAACCACCACTACTGAAGTTCAACGGGATATAGCTCTTCAATTGAAGGTCAATAGCAGGTTTGTTTAATGTATCTATCTCAAAATCAAGACTTTCGCTATTAGAGTCTAATAAAGTAGTAATGCTTTTTTTCCTATCGTTAATATCAAGACTGAATTCAAATACAGGGAAGAGGCCACTATAGTTGAAGTTGATGTGACCGGCGTGTTGTCCATTGTGGTATGAGTAGCCGACAAAAGATGTTGCTGTACTAAGTCTGTTTTGAGATAGAGCAACAGCTCCCAATGAAATCAGTTGGTAATACTCTTCGTAGCTCATATCCATAATCCTGTCAACATTATAGTAGAATGGAGCCCAAGAGTGGAAATTGAATAGGTGCCCCGCCTTGCTATACTTTTTTGCCTCAAGAGATTGAATCTCATTGAATAATTTGTCGGAAGCAACACTATCTTTCGGAGTTAGATGCTCTTGTGCCTGAGCGGTAAGTGCCTCAGCAAAATAGTATTTATGAGGTTTTGAGAAGTCTGTAACAACGGTGTCAAAATGCTCTTTTTTTACCTTAACAACGTCGTATCCTGCTGTTTTATAGTCAGATAATAGTAAGTCTCCATTTTTGTCTAAAATGGGCTGAAAAGCTCCAAAACGGGCATTTACAATCCTTGTTGGAGTATGACTTTCTACATCATAACTATAGATATTGTGGACTCCATCTACGTCAGAGGCAAATAAAAATGATTTATCATCCTTTACTCTTAAAGATTCAATACGCTGATATTGTTCAGGTAATTCCACTACCCAGGATGTCTCGTTATTAAAGCTCTCAGAGTTAGGATTTATATCCTCCAGTTTATAGATTCCCTGCCCTTTATCAGTAGTTGTTATGGCGTACAAATCATTACCTACCCAGACAGATTCTCTAAGTTGGCCATTCATTGGAGCCCCTTTCTCAAATATTTTTTCTCCAGTTTTACTATTGATAATCACGAGGTTTGATCCCCCTTTGATTGGGTATTCAATTACAGAAAGCAACTCCTCTGATGGGTGAGGCATCGGGTTAAAATATCTACTTTTTGAGGTAATATTCTTAATTTTTTTGCTCTCCAAATCATAGAAACGAATAATGGAGTAATCTTTCAATTCCCATCTGACATCAGGGATTAGTTCACTCCAATAAAAACCACCATCTACAGGGTAGAGTTTACTGCTGGTTGTGGAGAATGGTCTCAAACTTTTCTCCTTCCCATCTTCATCAATTAAAACAAGTTTAGTGTGAGTGGAATATCCTGATTTTAAAGCAATTACACCATTATTATCCGTTGGGATAGGGGAGGTGTATTCATAGTATGTCCTATCTTTGTGGTCACTTATCTGGTCAAAAATTGTGTAAGGCATCCTTTGTTGATAATCTTCACTCCAAAGAGAGGTTGCAAATGCTTTTGCTCCCCTGTAGTTTCGCCTTGCAGTATTCCCTTTTGATGCACCTTTGAACGCCAACACCCATTGATTCCAGTTATACCAATAGTGATTCAATCTAATAAGGATGTCGCTCATAGCATTGTAATTATCTGAATTCAATTGCAGATAACCTGCTACAAGATAACCAAAAGCATATTTGCTTGGTTTATAATAATCGTAAGAACCCCAGCGCCAATTATCATAAGTTCGTGGAGATTTCTCTAAGAATGCACTTCTGAGTGGCATTAAGAAAGTTGCGTCGCGGCCTCTTCCACTATTTGAGAGAATTGTCTCTCTAATTACAGCATCTGCCTCCATCATCCAGGAACTTGCTTGGAATCCCATTGCTAATCCTACTGATGACTCTCCAATAACCTTTGACAATCCTCCAAAGAATTGTTTTGTATAGTGTTCCATTTGGCCGACGTGTCTGAGTTCGTGATTGACCAGACTCTCCTCCCAGTTTATTGCAAAGTTACTATATGCAGGAGGTGTGGTAAATAACTCCATTCTTCGAGGCGCCCATATAACAGAACCATTACTTGCAGTAGTATATGGATGTAGAATGACAGGTATAGGTTTTGGGTCAATTCTAAGACCGGATAGAATGTTGTCGCGTCCATCTTCCAAAAGGAAAAGATACTTTCTTGCAAGAGAGTCCACCTCTTCAGGGTATATCATTGTATAGTGTTCACTCTTCAGTTCCAACCACTTGGCAGAGGAGGGATCAGTTCCCAAAGATGTAAATTGGGCAAATCCTCTCTCTTGACACAAAAGAATGAATAGAAGTGAAACAAGAATTATTTTAAAACTTTTCCTCATTAATTTTTTCAAGTATAATTTACAAAGTTATGAAAAAATAAAAATATTCTTATATTTGCGGAACTATTAAATTAGGGTAAATGGGTGTAATTTTACAAATTTTTACATTGTTGGGCTCATTAGCACTATTCCTTTATGGAATGACTTTAATGAGCGAGTCTTTACAGAAAGTGGCCGGTTCCGGCTTAAGATCTTTCTTAGCGTCAATGACCTCTAATCCTTTCAAAAGAGTTTTAACAGGTCTATTTATTACGGCAATTATTCAATCCTCTTCAGCTACAACAGTAATGGTGGTGAGTTTTGTAAATGCCGGCTTACTCTCTCTAATTCAAGCTATTGGCGTAATTATGGGTGCCAATATCGGTACTACAGTCACTGCTTGGATTATTTCATTATTGGGATTTAAAGCTGACATATCAATCCTTTCAATTCCTTTGATTGCTGTTGGTTTTGTCTTCAAAATGTTGAAGTCAAATAAGAAGAAAACCATCGGAGATATGATCATCGGCTTCGCGCTATTGTTTATGGGTTTAAGCGCGTTGAAGAGTTCTGTGCCAGATTTGAATAGCACACCTGAGGTTTTGGAATTTTTGAGAAACTGGACAAGTTGGGGATTCTGGTCTATCTTGATATTTGTCGGAATAGGTACACTTCTTACAATTGTACTTCAATCATCATCTGCAACAATGGCGCTTACTTTGGTTATGGTAAGTATGGGTTGGATTCCATTTGAAATTGCTGCAGCGATGGTTATGGGTGAGAATATCGGTACTACTATTACTGCCAATATTGCAGCATCTGTTGGTAATGTGGGTGCGAGGCGAGCTGCGTTAGCACATACAGTCTTTAACCTGTTTGGTGTATTGTGGGTGCTTATACTTTTCAAACCATTCTTAAATTTGGTTTCCAATATTATCACAAACCTATTTGGATATCCAGATCCATTTATGGAATATTCAGCGGCAACTTCTCAGTATGGCGCAGATGTGGCCTCAACCGGATCTCTATATGCTATATCAATGGTTCACACTCTATTCAACTTGTTTAATACACTGTTGTTAATCTGGTTTGTTCCATTGATCGAGAAACTTGTTGTGAAACTTATCCCTCAAAAACAAGAGGACGAAATCTTCAGATTGACTTTCATCCAGGGTGGTGTCCTTTCTACTCCTGAATTGTCTTTGGAACAAGCTCAACGTGAGATAGTTAGCTTCGCAAAATTGATGAAACGTCAAAATGGCTACACAGAGCAAATTCTTGTTGAAGAGGATGATGACAAGTTTGATGAACTATTCAAAAAATTGGAGCACTACGAAGAGGTGGCTGATAGAATTGAGTTTGAAATAGCAAGTTATCTAAATCAGGTGGCAGAGTTCAATTTGAGTGATATTGCAGGACGCCGCGTTCAAGCTATGTATAGAATAGTCGGTGAGCTTGAAAGTATCGGTGATTCAGGTTACAATCTTGGCCGTATTCTTCAAAGAAAGCGTCTGAATGGAAGCAAATTCGATGAGAATATGAACAAAAAACTTCTCAGAATGATTCATCTTTTGAATGATGCTTTCGATGCTATGATAGAAAATCTTGATAAGGATTATGTAAAGGTAACAGAGATAACAAATGCTGTATCAGCAGAAGAGGTTATCAATGATTATCGCGATGCACTTCGTGAAGAGCACTTAAGAAATCTTGAGAACCAATCATATAACTATCTGACAGGTGTTTACTACATCGACTTGGTAAATGAGTGCGAAAAGATGGGTGATTATATGATCAATATCTCAGAATCAGTATTGGAACTTTCATAAGAGAATAGATTCAGTTACTATAAAACGAAAGGTCAGCCCTGTTGAGGAGCTGACCTTTTTTAATTGGCTTATTGAGATTTTTACATCATTCCCATTCCTGGATTTCCGCCACCCATTGGCATAGCAGGAGTCTCTTCCGGTTTGTCTGCAATTACGCATTCAGTAGTCAAGAACATACCTGCAACAGATGCTGCATTTTGAAGAGCAACACGAGTAACTTTAGTTGGATCGATTACGCCAGCTTCCAACAGATTCTCATATCTGTCAGCACGAGCATTGTAACCGAAGTCACCTTCGCCCTCTTTAATCTTTTGAACTACCACGCTACCTTCAACGCCAGCGTTTTCAACGATAGTTCTAAGTGGTTCTTCGATAGCTCTGGCAACGATTTTGATACCTGTAAGTTCGTCCTCGTTTTCAGCTTTTAGGTTCTCAAGAGCAGAAATTGCACGAATATAAGCTACTCCACCACCAGCAACGATACCCTCTTCAACAGCAGCTCTTGTAGCACTCAAAGCATCTTCAACTCTATCTTTCTTCTCTTTCATCTCTACTTCTGATGCTGCTCCAACATAAAGAACAGCTACTCCACCTGCTAATTTACCAAGTCTCTCTTGTAGTTTTTCACGATCGTAATCGCTTGTTGTAGTCTTAATTTGTTTGCGAATTTGGTTAGCTCTGTCAGTTATTGCTTCTTTGTCGCCTGCGCCATTTACAATCGTTGTATTCTCCTTATCGACGATAACCTTTTCAGCACTACCCAGCATTTCAAGTGTAGCTTGTTCCAAGCTGTAACCTCTCTCCTCTGATATAACAACACCACCTGTTAGAACAGCAATGTCTTGAAGCATCTCTTTACGACGGTCGCCAAAGCCAGGAGCTTTAACGGCAGCAATTTTCAATGTGCCACGAAGACGGTTTACAACTAATGTTGTAAGTGCTTCACCCTCAATGTCTTCCGCGATAATTAGCAACGATTTACCCTCTCTTGCGATAGGTTCAAGAACAGGAAGAAGGTCTTTCATTGTAGCAATTTTCTTATCAGTGATAAGAATCATTGGATTATCCAAAACGGCCTCCATCTTCTCAGAATTGGTCATAAAGTAAGCTGAAATATAACCTCTGTCGAATTGCATACCCTCAACAACTTTAACCTCTGTCTCAGTACCTTTCGCCTCTTCCACTGTGATAACGCCGTCCTTATGCACTTTTGACATTGCATCAGCAATCAATTTGCCGATGAATGCATCATTATTCGCTGAGATTGTACCAACTTGCTCGATCTTCGAGTAGTCATCTCCCACCTCTTTGCTTTGTGATTTCAGATTCTCCACAACAGCAGCTACCGCTTTGTCAATGCCACGTTTAAGGTCCATTGGATTTGCACCTGCTGTTACATTTTTAATACCTACATTGATGATTGCCTGAGCCAAAACAGTAGCAGTAGTTGTACCGTCACCAGCTTGGTCATTAGTTTTAGAGGCAACCTCTTTAACCATTTGAGCTCCCATATTTTGGAAGCGATCTTCCAATTCAATCTCTTTAGCTACAGTCACGCCATCTTTTGTAACGTGAGGAGCGCCAAATTTCTTATCAATAACTACATTTCTGCCTTTAGGACCTAAAGTTACCTTAACGGCATTTGCCAAAGCATCAGCACCCTCTTTCATTAGGCTGCGAGCTTCCATATTGAATTTTATCTCTTTTGCCATATTATTATAGAATTGCAACTACGTCAGATTGACGCATAATTAAATAATCTTTTCCTTCCAATGATAATTCAGTGCCTGCATACTTTCCGTAAAGAACTACATCACCTACTTTCAACTCCATTGGTTCATCTTTTTTACCATTTCCAACAGCTACAACTACACCTTGTTGAGGTTTCTCTTTTGCTGTGTCTGGAATAAATAATCCGCTTGCTGTTTTAGTCTCGGCCTCTTTTGGCTCGATCAAAACTCTGTCTGCTAATGGTTTAATGTTCATTTTTATTATGTTTTTTAAATTTTATCAAATTTCACTGTAAATATAGCAAACTAAGTGCCAAATCATAACTGTGACAAAATGACATTGAAAGAAATTTTAAAAAACATTATATTTGCTCAAATTTGATATGCTTTCTCTTATGACAGATATTGATTTTATGAAATATGCTCTAAAGGAGGCACAATATGCATACGAAGATGGAGAAGTGCCTATTGGAGCTGTGATTGTAGCCAATGGAAGAGTTATAGCAAAGGCGCACAACTTAACAGAGACATTAACTGATGTAACAGCGCACGCTGAGATGCAGGCGATAACAATTGCTTCGGAATATCTTGGTGGGAAATATCTTAAAGGTTGTACAATCTATGTTACTGTTGAGCCGTGTCCTATGTGTGCAGCAGCTCTTGCGTGGGCTCAGATAGATAGAATTGTATATGGAGCAAAGGATGAAAAGAGGGGATATTCTCTTTTCTCACCATCTCTTCTTCATCCCAAAACAGAGGTATTGACTGGCATCCTCGAGGGAGAGTGTTCTGAAATAGTGAAAACTTTTTTTAAAGAGAAGAGATAATGGGTGGTTTAGAAGGATTAGGTTTAGTAGGACTTTTTATTGGCTCTTTTTTGGCATCGACAATTGTCCCTTTTAGTTCAGATGTACTTTTCATAGGAATTTTAGCCACCGGAATTTCACCTGTGGCCTGTTTGATAGTTGCTACTATTGGAAACTGGTTTGGTGGAATTACATCTTATGCAGTTGGTCATATTGGAAAATGGGAGTGGATTGAGAAGTGGTTTCACGTCAAAGAGGAGACTCTGGTCAAGCAAAAAGATAAAATCAGTAAATATGGTCCACCATTAGGTTTAGTCAGTTGGCTGCCAATTGTTGGGGATCTGTTTGCTATTGGTATGGGTTTTTATAGAATCAACTTCTGGAAGTGCTCTATCTATATGCTTATAGGACGTTTCTTGAGGTTTTTAGTATGGTTCTTACTATTCCAGGAGTATGGAGAGCAAGTGCTCAATATGTTTAAATAGATAGGCGATAGATTGCCGGGCTTCGCCCAGCAATGACGGTTCTGATTTAGTATAACGATTTTGATTTCGTCATTCCCGAACTTGTTTCGGGAATCTGTTATAGATTGCCGGGCTTCGCCCAGCAATGACGGTTCAACATTAGTCATTCCCGAACTTGTTTCGGGAATCTGTTTCCACCTGGCACGCCCAATCCTTGTCAGAGTGCGTTCTGAGGCACATCACCCGTTCCAGGTGGACACTATTCACCTCCCACCTGGCACACTCAATCCTTGCTAGAGTGTATTTTGAGGCGCATTACCCGTTCCAGGTGGGCATCGTTCTCCTTCCACCTGGCACACCCAATCCTTGTCAGAGTGTGTTCTGAGGCACATCACCCGTTCCAGGTGGCCACTATTCACCTCCCACCTGTCACGTTTTCCGTCATTCCCGAACTTGTTTCGGGAATCTGTTTCAATGGTTGCGACCAATAGATTGCCGGGCTTCGCCCAGCAATGACGTGAGAGAACTTCGCCCAGCAATGACCTGAAAGAGCTTCGCCCAGCAATGACGAGAGAGAGCTTCGTCCAGCAATGACTTGAAGGGAATGTTTCGCCCAGCAATGACTCTACTGATTCGTTACACTTCCAAATTACAAAAAATAAAAAAAATGCCATAAAAAATTGTAATTTAGAAAAAAGTCACTATCTTTGCGGACGCAATTGAGTTATGGTGTAATGGTAGCACAACAGGTTTTGGTTCTGTTTGTCAAGGTTCGAATCCTTGTAACTCAACTAAAAAAGTCGGCTGAAAAGTCGACTTTTTTGTTTATAAACTCTTTGCAAACTCCAACAGAGATGGGTAATACCCAACTATATCCATATTTGAGCGATCTCGGTTAGCATATTTATCTCCAACAAGTATCGCCGGTATTCCTGCATTGTTTGCAAATTTTATATCTGAGGTAGTATCTCCGACCATAAAGCATTTAGAGTAATCAATTTCAGGGAAATCCTCCTTAATTTTTATAGCCATACCTATATTTGGTTTACGATTGAAACTGTTTTTGTCGTGGTCTGTACAAGAGTAAATTTTATCAATTCGACCTCCGCTCTGTGCTATTTCAGAACTCATAAAGTCATTGATCTCGCGAAGATCTTTCATTGACATAACGCCAATTCCAACACCACGCTGATTGGATACAATAAAAATCTTGCTGAATAGAGGGTTAAGAATTCTCATTGCTTCAAGTACGCCATCAATAAACTCGAACTCTTCAGGAGTTTTAACATAATCATCTACAATCTGATGATTTATAACTCCGTCTCTGTCAAGAAATAGGGTGTCATATTTTTTATATTTTCCCTTTCTGAAATCTTGAGCTGCAGATGAAAAACTCTCCGGATCGTCCAAATCAGCGAAGTATCCATCTGATGGGAATCCACACATATACCCAGAATAAACCACAGTTTCTATATAGTCTGAATATAGGGAGAAATCTTCATTATATTGCTGAAAATCAGCGCGATTAGCAATACATACCCCACCACAAACATAGCCGCTGTCGCTATAGCCTACCTCTGTAAAAAATGAGATGTGATGGCTTTTTTTGTCAAATCCTACACTCTGATATCTACTATAATTATTCAATTTCTTAAGTGCAAGAGTAACTTGCGCTCCAGATTCTCTGTGAGACTCTATCATCTTGTGATAATCAAGAGTCAGAAACATATTGGAGTTGAAGATAAAGAGATTCTCTTGGTCGGATAACTCCATTGCGTGTTTTACGGCAAGTCCACTTTTGCAAGGAGTTTTCTCTACAGAAAGGGATATTTTGGTTGAATATACCGAACCTTCAAGCCACCATTTCAGGTCTTGATACTCTCTATCCATAGCGATGATAATATGTTGAAACCCATTCAGAGAGAGGGTTTCAATAAGGTAGTGTAGAAAGGGTTTTCCAGCCACATTTTCCAATGACTTAGGTAGATGTTCCTTTTCAGTCACATCAATCTCTCCGAAATGTCCAACCAAGACAACAGCATCCATAGTATAAGTGTTAATTATACAAATATAAGAATTAAAGAGATAATAACTAAAAGATATTTTTTTTTACTTTGTGGCGGTAATTTTAAATAGTATAGATATGAATTGGTTGAATGAACTCTTTTTTGGAGAAAGTATTGCCCACTCAATCTTTGCAATATCGTTGGTAATTGCACTGGGTGTGGTTTTGGGGAGGATTAAGATAAAAGGTATCTCTATTGGAATGACTTGGATTCTCTTTGCCGGTATATTTGTTTCACATTTCGGAATGAGGGTAGATGACACCATTTTAAAAATATTGAAAGAATTTGGATTGATATTATTTGTCTATTCAATTGGTTTACAGGTTGGTCCGAGCTTCTTTTCATCATTCAAAAAGGGAGGAGTTAAATACAATCTATTGGCGCTAATTGGTATTTTTGCAAGTGTTGCAGTCACATATATACTTCATCTCGCAACTAAAGTTCCAATGCCGGCAATGGTCGGTATTATGTCGGGAGCTGTAACAAATACCCCGGGTCTCGGTGCGGCACAGCAGACTGCAATTGACCTATTTGGAGCAGATGACCCATCAATTGCAACCGGTTATGCAGTGGCCTATCCGTTGGCTGTAGTTGGAGCAATATTGACAATAGTTATCCTTAAGAATCTCTTTAAGGTGGATATTGCTAAAGAGAGGGAGGAGTTGACTCGTTCTGAAAGTAGTGGAACAAATGCAACTCGATTTACATTAACTGTAACAAATAATGAGATTAATGGGTTGACAATCAGCGAAATACGCGATAAAGTGCAACGTAACTTTGTTATCACACTAATTAAAAGAAAGAGTGGAGAGGAGGAGATGGCGAAGGCGGATTCCAAATTATTTTTAGGTGACAGAGTTAAAATGATTACTTCATCAGCTGCGCAACCTATTGTAATAGAGATGTTTGGAGAGTTAGATAAGAGTGGAGATTGGAAAGAGATCAATACTCAATTTGTTTCTCGAAAAATCGTAATTACAAATTCAGCTATAAATGGTAAGAATCTGGCACAACTTCGCTTGAGAAGTTATGGTGTGAACATTACAAAAGTGAGTCGTTCAGGTGTTGATTTTATGGCTGGAGCAAATCTTGAATTGAGGGTAGGGGATAGAGTTACTATGGTTGGTACAACTCAATCAATAGATATAGTAGAGAAAAAATTGGGCAACTCAATCAAACAACTTGATACACCAAATCTCTTCCAGCTATTTATAGGTATTCTTCTTGGTGTGGCACTTGGAACACTTCCTATAGTAATACCAGGTATGCCTCAACCTATAAAAATCGGTTTGGCAGGAGGTCCATTGATCGTAGCGATTCTTATGAGTTGTTTTGGCCCTCGTTATAAAATAGTTACATATACCACCAACTCAGCAAGTCTTATGTTGAGAGAGATTGGTATCTCGATTTTCCTTGCCTGTGTTGGTATTAGTGCCGGAGAATCGTTTGTCCCTACAGTTATAAATGGAGGATATTTATGGATTCTTTATGGTTTGATAATTACAATGATACCGCTTTTGATTATGGGTTATGTTGGTCGTAAGTTTATGAAAATCAATTATATACTCCTAAGTGGTATAATGTCAGGAACGATGACTTCTCCAGCAACTCTTGCTTATGCAAATGAGATGAGCGACAACGATATTCCATCAGTTAGTTATGCTACGGTCTATCCTCTGACAATGTTTATGCGAGTGCTTATAGCACAGTTGATGATATTACTATTTGTTTAGGATTAAGAGTAGTATATGGAAAGAGTCTTATCATTTCTTCGTCAGCTTGAGTGTAATAACAATAAAGCGTGGTTCGATAGCCACAGATCGGAGTATCTGGAGGTAAGATCTTTTTTTGAAGCGTTTGTCTCCTCTTTGATTGAAAAAATTGGGGAATTTGATCCTACAATAGTGGACTTGACCGTCAAAGATTGTACTTATAGAATTAATAAGGATATGCGTTTTTCACGTGATAAATTGCCTTATAAAACACATCTTGGGGCATACATTGTTCGCGGTGGCAAGAAATCAGGCTATAGTGGATACTATTTCCACATTGGAACGGGTAGTGAAAATAGTTACCCTGCACAACACATATTGGCAATAGGTAACTATTTTACAGAACCGGCAGTCCTGAAAATATTGAGAGAGGATATAGATTTTGGTAAGGATGATTTTGATCAAATTATTAAAAATCAGATAGATACACGCCTTTCTCTCGACCAGGACAATCTCTTGAAAAAGGTGCCAAAGGGCTTCTCTGCAGACTCCCCAAATGCGGAATACTTCAAGTTGAAAAACTTCTGCCTTTCATACCATTTTGATGATTCACTACTACTCTCAGATTCTCTGTTAGAAGAGGTCGTTGCCATCTTCAAGAGTGCAAAACCCTTCCTCGACTACATAAATAGAGCAATCGAGTTCAGTAAAGAGGAGCAAAATGTGAAGTGGGAGTTATAGTTTTGTGTAGGTACTCTAAAAAATAAGGCGACTAAAAAGTGATTTAGTCGCCCTCTTTTTTCCCTCCATCACTAATTCAGCTGTTTCAATGCCTCTTCGATAGCTCTCTCTAATTGAGGATCGCGTCCTTTGAGTCTGTCTTCGAAGGTGTTTTTGATATAGATGTTCGGTTTTACACCAGTAGATTCGAGATCTTTGCCATCGAGTGAGTAGCAACCCCACGCAGGTAATCTCAAGTATGAGCCATCAAGAAGTGTGGTGCCTGATGTGAAAATTATCCATCGATAGGTCTCTGTGCCTACAATAGTGGCTAATCCAAGAGTTTGAATTCCATTGGAAGTTACCTCGGCATCAGAGAGACTTCTCTCATTAACAAGTGCGATGATTGGCATATCTCCAGGTGTTACATTCGGGTGAGAATTGGATGGAAAATCTCTATATGCCCAGTTGAAATGTCTCTTTTGTGCAAGGAATTCAAGCACTTCATTGTGGACATTTCCACCATTATTATATCGCAAGTCTAAAATGATAGCACTCTTGCCAATAGTGCGGGTGTGCATATCTTTTAAGAATTCATTAAGCTCTTCAGCTCCCATATCTCTCATATGGGTATAGGCAATTTTTCCTTCTCCTAACTTGTCAACCAATGCGCGGTTGGTATCTTCCCACTCATTGTAGAGCCAGTTTTTAACCTCAGAATAGTTTGTGGTATGTAATTTTACATCGACCTCTTTTCCATCACGACTAAAGGTCAATTTTACTTCAGGATTTTTGATTGCAGAGGAAAGATATGATTCTCTATTTATTTGATTATCAACCCTTTCTCCATTTACTGCCACTAAAATATCACCCTTTTGGAGATTAGCCTCTACTGTATTCGCCGGAGAATCGGTAAGCACTCTGTCTATTACAAATGGATTATCATTATCCCAAATGATACCTGTCTCCATAGAGTATGTTTTTGTCAATGGAGCTTCAAGATCCTTGCCTGAAGAGCGGAATCCGAGGTGAGAGGAGTTCAATTCTCCCAACATATCAGCCATTATGGTAATAAGGTTAGTCCTGCTACGAACATACGGAAGGAAAGATGCATAATAGTCTCTTTTGGCAGCCCAATCAACTCCGTGGAAATTAACATCATAGAAGTTCTGATCCATAGCAGCCCAAGCTTCATAGAACATCTGTTCAAACTCCTTTTTAACATCCTTTTCTACAGCCACTTTAATATCGATTTTGGTAGTTTTGCCACTATTTAAATCAACTTTTGATATTCCATCACGGCCAACAAAATATAGGTCATTATCCGAAGATATAAAATATCCCCAGCTGATACCTTTAATCTCTTTAGGTTTAGCTTCAGGATCAGAAATTTCAAGACTGTAGGTGCCTCTTCTTGATGAATAAAGAAGATAGGATTTATCTTTAGATTTGAAAATGTCGAGTGAGCGAGCATTGATATCCATAGGAATAGCTCTGCGAAGAATATCATTAAAATCTATCTTAACCTCTACTGAGCTTTTCTCCTTCTTAGCTGGTGCAGTTTCTACCTCTTTTTTGCCCTTTTTCGAAGGTTTTGCCTCTGGCTTATTTTCTGGAACATCCTTCTTTTCATCAGCGAAAAGTTTATCGTAAATATCTGATTTGAAAGGTGTTACATTGTATCGGTCCAACGGTAGTTTATATAATTGTGCTTCACTGCCACCTCTCGGATAAGTCGTGCCATAGAAATTTGCCACCATATAAAGATACTTGCCATCAGGAGAGAAAATAGGACTACCCTCGCTGCAGGCAGAGTTTGTAAGGTTGCGTAGAGTCTTATCTTTGAATGAGTAGATATAAATCTCTCCCTCAAATAGATTCATTGCCTCAAATGCAAGATATTGATCGTCTGGAGAGAAATTCAAAGTATAAGTAGAGTATGACCAGAATTGTGCATCAGCAACTTTCTCTACACTATCATTATTAGTGTTAAGTGAGAGTACGGAGTGATTACCCTCTACAAATGCAATTTTGTCTCTCTTGTGAGATGGAGTTAAATTCTTGATATTGCAATTTGCAGAATATACCAAAGATTCTGGAGTAGAGCCGTCTGCTTTAATTTTGAAGATATTGGTATAACCTCTGTTTGTTCTTGTGTAGTACAGAGTTTTATTATCCTTAGCCCAAACAATTTCATCAACTCTTTCGTTTTGAGGAGTGTTGAGGCGCACTTGATATTTACCCTTAACATCGCTGATATATAGAAGCCCTCTAATAGACATTGCGAACTTTTTGCCATCAGGAGAGATAGCCACAGTGCGAGGTTTTTCATTCTCGAAACTACGGACAACCTCTACATTGTTGTCAGCTATAACTATTTGAGGTTTAGATACTTGTCCACTCTTAAGATCTAAATAATGGATTTGATACTCTAAAAGGAAAACCATTGCAGAACCATCATAACTTATTGATGGATATTGTAATGAGTGTTCAAAAGAGGTCAATTGTTCTGCTTTACCATTAGGAGTATATTTTGCAATATTTGACTCTTGATTGAATTGATCTGTTACATAGTATAGATTACCCTCTTTATCTACCATTGGCCAGGTATCTTTTCCAATATAGTCAGTCAACTCTTTGTATTCGCTGGTAGCTGGATTCCACGACTTAATGTTAGGGTTATGGTCTCCAACATACCTTTTGCGTGTAGGGAAATTGTAACTTTCTCCCGATTCATTAAAGTAGATTTCTCCACTTTTTGGGTTTTCTACAACATTTGTAATAGTATTGAAATAATTATCGAATAATCTTATAGGTGTGCCGCCATCTACTGAGACTTTATATGTAGTGCGAGTATTTGCACGATTTGTCTCAAAGTAGATATTTTTTGAATCTGAACTCCATTCGCTGACATAATCATTTGCCTCGTGCCAAGTCAATCTTTTAATATCTCCACCTGCTGTTGGGACAATATAAACATCATAATTGCCTTGAATATCTGATGAAAATGCTATCCATTTGCCGTCAGGAGATACTTTTGGCTCTATTTCAGTTGATCCAAGAGAGATAAATCTCATAGCGATACCACCTTCAGATGGAACTTTGAAAATATCTCCATCATAAGAGAAATAAATCGTCTTTCCATCAGGAGATAGTGATGGTTGATAAGGGAAATAGAGTGAATCTGCATTGGCCACAAATGGCAATAGAAGCAGTAATAATGGAATAAATCGTTTCATAAGAGTAGTTTCTGAATAGTTTTCGTAAAAATAATAAAAAACATCGTTCAGTGAAAATGGCACTGTGTGATGGATTGATTAAAAGAGGTATTTATTAAATTTGTAGGCACGGTTTTCCGTCATTCCCGAACTTGTTTCGGGAATCTGTTTCCACCTGGCACGGTTTTCCGTCATTCCTGAGCTTGTCTCGGGAATCTGTCTCGGGAATCTATTTCCACCTGGCACACCCAATCTTCGTCAGAGTGCATTCTAATGCACATTACCCGTTCCAGGTGGGTATCGTTCCAAGGAACTTTTAAATATGTTGTATGAGATAGGGCAGTCCTTCCTGGGGTGCCCTCTTCTTTTTTATAGGATTTATAATTTAATCCTTACATTTGTAGTGAATTAGAAAATATTGAATAGCGTTTTGCTATTGTGCTTGATACCGAAAAATGGCACTTTTCAACACCATCAGTACAATAGGCACGAAACGCCTACGCCTAGCGTGGGTTGTGCTTTTGTATGGTGTGGGTATGCCAGTACCTCGGTGTCGCATAAGCATTGCCCACGCTTTTTTTATTTAACTTTAAATATTTTACACTATGGGAGCACTAGAAATTTTAGTTGTACTACTTGGTATTTGTGTAGTAGTACTCAATGTAATGTTGTTTTTCAAACTATGGGGAATGACTAATGATATTAAGGAGCTTAAGAACCATTTTTTAAAATAAAAATTATGGGATTATTGTTTATATTATGGGGCATTTTCTTCTTCCTTGGAGAGTTTCAATGGTGGTAAAAAGTAATAACTAAATAAATTATGTATCGCATATGAAGAAATATTAGTACATGTAGTAACTAGACTACTCACATTATATGGTTGTTCGTCAATAAAGCTAGTAGGAAACTACACGGATGGCAGTGTTTTTGGAGAAACAGAACTTGCTGAAGAAGTTGTATGGACAAAAATCATAGATTATTTTGCCTTATCAGGTATGCCTATTACCACTATAGATAAAAGCAGTGGGATTATTGTTGCTAGTAACATTTCCTTTGTCAATAATTATTCAAGAGAAGACAGAGATGGTAAATTAATAAATCCAAGTGCGTATGTAGTTATTTCCACCGTTAGAGGAGGTTTTGGGAATATTCTTGAACCGGATGCTAAAATAAAGATGGGACATGATTGGAGATTGGATTGTTAGAATAAAGCCTAATAGCAAAGGTGGGACCTCTATTAATATAAACCTTCTTAATTTGAGGTGTTTTTATGGTAGTTCTGGGATATTGGGAACCTCAGCAAAGATACCTATTAAAAGTACTGGGGTATTTGAAAATAATATGCTACAATACCTAAAGTAAATAAAAAAATCCCCTCCACAATGTATGTAGAGAGGATCCAAGTACACGGAAGACTATCTGTTTTCGAACCAGTTTATGGAAGACTTGGCTAAGATTTATAGGTTGATGAAGTATTTTCCTTCGTTTGATGATGTCCTGTAATCATATTGCCCTCTATGTCTCTCGCAGGTGTCGAATTGTTGATCCTCTGGAATGACTTCCGGAAGGTTGTGAGATTTATAGAGGATAATACCTGGGTTAAACCTTTGTTTGAGTAAATTATAGAGATGATAAATTGGAATAATAGCTAAGGGGCCCTGTCCTAGATGCTATTTATCGAAATAGTTTCAATAATATTTGTAAATGCTTTTGCAAATATCATGATATTCACTACCTTTGTAACGCGTTGTTATACAATGAGTAAACGCAATGTTGTTGTAAATTAGGGTTATAGTACTGATTTTGCAATACTTTGTTGTGTATTAAGTAAATTGATTATGAACAGATCATTCAAAAAGGATGTTGCCTTGCAGGCTATAATGTACATCTTATGTAAATTGGGCGGAAAGACTGATATGCATAAGTTGAGCAAGATCTTGTATTTTGCAGATCAGCAACATTTGTCTCTTTATGGAAGAAGTATTACTGGTGATTGTTATATTGCAATGCAATACGGTCCAGTGCCTTCTAAGGTTGATGATATGTTTAAGGCTGTTCGTGGAGATAGTTTCTTTTCTGGTACTCCGTTGGCAGATAAGTTAGCTACGTATTTTAGATTTCTTAACAACTATATCATTGAGAGTTTGCAGGATCCAGACCTTGATTATTTATCAGAAAGTGATATTGAGTGTTTGGATGCTTCAATAGAAAAATGTAAGGATTTGTCTTTTGGCCAGCTGACAGATTTGTCTCACAACATTGCTTGGAGCAACGCTCCAAAGAATGGACTGATATCAGTTCAGGATATCCTGAGAGAGGTAGGGGATGAAGAAGGATACGTGAACTACATTACTGAGAAGATTTATACAGAGTCAAATTGCTTATCATAATGGAACTTCCAGCAGTATTAGTGGATCATACTATAAGGAGGGGACAGATTTTTCACTCCACTATGTTTGACGATATAGACCACGGAAAGTTTTTTGTCGTTGTGGGAGTTACTGATGAAGAGGTTGCTGGGTTCTTTTATATTAACTCAAACATTAATTCAAATGTTATTACTAAGCAAGAACAGTATGCGATGCAATATCCAATTCTTGCACAAGATTATGGCTTTTTGAAATACGATTCGTATATAAATGCTACAAATATCATAACGAGAAGTAAGAAAGAACTGAGTGAGAGTATATCTGCTGGTAGAACGAGTTTAGTGGACTCATTAAAGAGTAAACATCTTAATGATTTGTTGGAGAAGGTTAGAAAATCGAAATTGTTTAGTAAAATCGAGAAAAGAAACTTTTTCTACTAGTAATAGGTATAGCGGTAGTCCTTGTCGGGTTACCGCTTTTTGTTTACATAGTATATATTCCATTTATTCTGTGTGTGAAGCATTATGAGAAAAAATCCTTGTGAATGCTTGAAGTTTAGTCGTTTCTATGGATATGGACTTCGTGGGACTATAAAATTTGTCGATGAATATCTATGGGCTCTGTAATTGGGGAAATTTAAAAAAAATAGTCAAATGTTTTGATTTTCAAAATACATTTTCTACATTTGCAGTGCTACCGGATGGTAGCGGATGGTTGGATTTCCATCGAGCGGTTGGATAACTGCAAGGATGCTACAAACAGGAATGGTGTAGGAACATACATATAGGATATTTGTATTCCATACTGTTGTAGTAGACTAATTAACAATCCGTTATTAGTTTATTTTTTTTATTTAAAACAAAAGTTATGGAACACATTATTTTCAAACTCGAACACACAAATCAGCCGCAGCACTCTCGCGAAGACGTTAAGATTAAGAAAATTATTTCTAGTATTTCGCCGGCTACTCTCATTCGCTTGGTAAGATATGCTGATAACAGGATTAATCCTAGAACAGCAACTTCTAATCCGATTACTAAGGCTATATACGAAACCTTAGATAAATCTCCTGAACTATTTTGGTATAAGACAAAAGGTATATTGATCGCTACTGAGAATTGCGAACTTTTGGATCGTAATCGCGTACGTATCTCTTTCAATAACCCTTCTTATGAAGGTATAATGGATGGTGGTCATAATACGTTCGCAATCGCTAGATTTATTGTTGATAAACTCTTTGGTGTTACTTTTAAGAAGTGGGATGAATGTAAGAAGTATTGGGAAGAGCATTATGAAGAGATTGTAAATAAGTTCCAAGAGGTTGAACATACATCTCAATTCCGTTTCAGTATTCCTGTTGAGATTGTTTTCCCTGGTGATGATGAGGCTGCTCGTGAGGAGTACTACGCAACTATTGCTGATATATGCTCTGCGCGAAATAATAATATTCAGCTTAAAGAGACTGCCAAAGGAAATCAAGTTGGCTGTTATGATTATTTGAAAGAAAGGCTGAGTAAATATCCTATCATATGGAAAACAGGTGAGGCTGGAAAAATTCGTGCGGAAGATGTGATTGCTATGGCTAACGTCCCTTTGTACTTCTTGCAGGAGGAGGCACTTCTTCCGGAAGGTTTGAAGAAATTTAATAGAGTGAACCTCTATGCATCCAAGGGCCAGTGTGTTACATTCTTTAATGAAGTGATTTCACATACCTCTATTTCGGTTGAGGAACATGGAAAGTATATCATTAAGAGTTCATTAATTAAGTCTGCTCTTGATATGACAGAAGATTTGATGAAGTTCTTTGACCTTCTCTATGTTAAATTTCCAGATTTATATAACTCTCATCAAGGTAGTTTTGGAAGAATTACTGCTGTTAAGAACAGTAAAAAGAGTAAAGCACTTTTCGGCACAATAAGTGAGTCGATAGATTATACTTATCCTGATGGATATATCTATCCTCTATTAGGAGGTGTGGTTGGATTAATGAAGTATGATGAAGTAACTGATACTTTGAAATGGACCATTAATCCAACATCCAAGGATTTTGAACTTAAAAATCTACCTCTTGTAAAATATGTTGGTTGGCTTAAAAAGGATCTTGATCCACAAAGGAATGGAAAGAATCAACTTATGTATATGGAAGCAGAAGAAGCCTATCAGGCATATACTAAGAAAGCAAAATAGTCTTATTTGATATAATGGACGGCAGGGAACATTGATGCTCTCTGCCGTTTTTTTGTTATATAAGTAGAAATTTTAGGATCTTTTGAGAGAAAGTTGAGGGAAATCCACACCTCGGAGAAGAGTACTAGTAATGCTTAATTCTAGCATTATGCCCTCCCTATCTGCTTGTTGGTGTTGAGGTTGCTTGCAGTAAGCGCCCTTATAAATACCCTCTGAAAAGTAGGCATGATAGCCTTACACCTGTTTGTTAAAATGATTTTCGTTGTGATCGGCAATTTTTTCATCTTTTACTCTACTTCCTTTTGTTACTTCCGTACTATTTATGAAAAACGTAAAAATATGAAAAAGTACAAAAGACAGTATCGCCAACTGAGCGATGAAACTATTAACAAAATCAGCAACTCAACAAAGAATAAGCCCAAATCGGAAATTCATAAGAGGCGTATCCAGCAATCAATGCTTGATTATTGGCGTACGGTTAAGGATAGACCAGAAGATTTATCCATGGATGACTTCATAAATGGAAAAAACGATGACAGATAGTCGCTGTCATCGTCTCATTAACAAAGTAGGGAAATGCTCACCGTAGTGAACACGCAGGAGGATTGCATCATCCCCTTCTGCCTTATCCAATAATAATAGATGTTTAACCTTTTAATCAATGTTTATCACATGTGATACGATTAAAATTCGTTGTAACTATAAAAATATCTGAAAGAGATGAAAATTCCTTTCAATATCCAGTATAATCGGCAAAAGAACAAAGAGAATGGGAGGTGTTTCCATTCTAAGTACTCCCCAGATATTCCATATAATGTGTATATCGCTACTAATAACCAGCATCAGACTCTAGAAATAGAGTTTTCTTCGAAAATCCTAAAAGAGAGGTATCCAGAACTGATTAGTCGTGATACGATTCGACAATGCCTCGAAAATCTGAATTCATTAGGTATCTGTACAATTGATGTTGAGGGAGTGTTGCATCATGGTTGGGTCATCCGTGCGGATATAACTAAGGATGTTGAATTAAAGTTGACAGATGAGGTCTTAAATGCACTTAATCAGAATGTCAGTAATTACAGAAGATTCAAATGGGACCACTATGCTCATAAGGGTATCACCTTTACCAAGGATGTCATATATGGAAAAGAGCAACTCAAAGTCTACGATAAGTATAAGGAACTCTTAAAGCAGAGTCGTAAGTTTTTAGATACCTTGACTAATAGAAATCAAATCATGGATTACTTCTATGGTAAGACCAGATTTGAGATTACGCTTAAAGGCGAGGACCAGATAAAGGAGCGACTTGGGGTGGGTACTGGAATCTAGGAGTTTTTAAGTGCCTTGGATACTCCAATAAGGGACCAGTTTGATAGAATCTTTGATGTGACTGCAAAGGTTTTGGATACCAGTCAATGTAACGGACATGATGACTGGGCAATGGCATATGTTCTGGATGTGTTTAAGGGTGACTTAAGGATGATAGAGCAAATTATGCGTGTGGATGGCGTTTACGGTAGTCAAAATGGACTATCTAACCGTATGGATAAGTACAAATTCCTTAAATCGGTAGTCAGTAGGAAAGAGAACGAACTTATTAAGCAAGTTCGTAACCTTCTGTGACAAAACCTCAACTGTGACAATCTAAGATATAAAAAAGGTGACACAGAGCAGAATTCTGGGCCACCTTAAAATTTTATGTTAAATAGTCCTCGGTATATTATTCTCTATTTTTGGAACATCGTTCTAGTAAGTCTTCGTACTGAACTATTAGCGAATCTAACATTTCTTCAGTAATCTCTTTGTTCTGTATAGTGCTGCTGATTAGATTTATAGCCTTATTGATGTTCTCATCATCTGAATCATATGACGAAACTATTTCCTTGAAGTTGGGGTCAATTAAGAATAACTTATCACATAATACGGAATTTCCTCCTCTGTTATTGCATCGATATGAATGTACAACTAGCCATCCAATCATTTCTTCTCCATTCAATTCTTCGCATCTATTGGTAATAACCTTCCATGATTTCATCCATGCTATTTTTTCAGTGATAAGTAAGTATTGGTTGCTAATGTATTCTTCCTTAGCCTTGTTATATTCACTCTTTGCGGTTGAACTCCAGCCATCACTCCAAATCTCCATAGTGCTTTTATTCCTCGCAGCTGCTTTTTCGTATTCATCTGCCATAGTGTCGTGAGTTATGCTAGCTATGGCAGCCTCTATACACTTACTGTCTAAAAATGGAGTGTTATAGAGTGTGTCCACAGTTGTTTCAACGACCTCGTAACTGTTGTAGTCGTGAAGGTGTTTGAACATATATTCATCAATAAGTTTATTTGCCTTATCCTCTTTGGATTGACATCCAGCTAATGTTAAACAAGAGAATAGAATCAATGAGAAATTAAATACTCTTTTCATAGGAACTAGTGTGTTGGTTATTTGTTATTCGGGAATTACACGTTTGAAATTTGCTTAGTATCGTGTACTAGAAGTGTTGGGAAATTAATTATATGTTCATATTAGGTGTGCCGCTCAATGTCTATCTGATGCTCGTTCTATGTCGAGGTGATGATTTGAGAACGATTGAGCATAATTTGTTATGTGCGTCACATTACTGCTATATCGCAAATGTAGCAAAAAAATGACACTCTTCATACTTTATTTGTTTTTTATTGTCACTATTTTCCTCTTCTTGCTGAAATTGTTATAACGGATTTTTTAAAAAAAGAATCTATACTGATGGATATGTCGGTAAGTTGCGGAAAATCAATGAATTAAGAGTTATTTAACTTGCATATATGTGAGAATATTCGTATATTAGCTATAGATAAATAACAAGGATATGGATAGAGTCGTAATTTTAGCAAGAGTATCAACGCAGACACAGGACTACCAGCGTCAGGTATCAGAACTTCAGGAGTACTGTGACAGGGTAGGATGGGAAGTGACGCGAGTTTTTGCTAACAAGGTATCGGGAGCAAAAGCGATAGCGGAACGTGCCGAAATTGTTGATATGGTAGAATACATCAAGACCAATGACATCAGTAGGGTGGTATGCCTTGAAATTTCTCGTCTCGGTAGGAATACCATTGAAGCCCTGAAGGTCATAAACTACTTCAACGAAAACGGGGTCAGGTTATATGTTAAGAACTACAACCTTGAAACCCTTGTGGATGGTAAGGTGAACCCAGTAGCCAGCCTTATCTGCACCATCCTGCTGGAAATTGCTTCGATGGAACGCCTAACCATCAAGGAGAGAATGACCAGCGGTCGTAACCAGTATATAGCTAAGTGCAAAGAGCAGGGCATCAAGATGGGAAGACCTAGCAGTTACCGAAAATCAGACGCTTCATATAGGGAGCAGTACAGCAAGGAAATAAGTCTTCTGAAGAAGGGTATAAGTCTCCGTAACGTGTCACAACTGACAGGAACCAGCGTCAATACCCTGCGAAAGTTGAGGCAGTACGCATGAAGTTTTTTACTTCTGAAATATAAGGTGCGTATCTTTGCATTCTTCAGGTCTCGAATGGTCTGGATTGCCTCAGAGCAAAAATATCCTCAACCAAAAAATCTGAAGGGAGAGGGTCTAAAATTTAGAATCACAATGAAAATATCATTTAAAGGTCGGAGTTACCCGACTGGTCGAAGGCGTACCCTTTGGTCTGCAACACCCAAAATAAGCAAAGTAAATTTGGGGTGTTGTGGTCAGTGTAGATAAGGCAAAATCCATATTGCTTTCTAATGATTATGAGGTCGGCAAAGACGAACAAATACCGTCATTCCTGAGCTTGTCTCGGGAATCTGTTTCAATGGCTGCGACCAATAGATTGCCGGGCTTCGCCCAGCAATGACGATAGGGGAAAGATACGCCCAGCAATGACGATAAGGGAAAGCTTCGCCCAGCAATGACGGGCAAATCTATGTGGTGCAAAAAAATAAAAACCCCTCTCAGAATTATTTCTAAGAGGGGTTTCAGTACCCAGAGCCGCGGTCGAAATAATAAATTTAACTAAAACAATTCTAAATTAAAATTTAATACGCACTACTTGCAAAGTATTGAAAAACAATATAATAGATAGGAGAAATCTTTTATTAAAGACAGAGAATTCCAATCTCATTTTAAGAAGGGTAAGTTTAGGACGGACAAGACGGTAGAGTTCTGATGACTCTCCAATATTTTTACTTGAACAACAGCGTAAATACAGTACCGCTCTCATCACTGCGAGTCAACATCAGCGAACCATTATGCAATCTCATTATCTGACGCGAAAGACTTAATCCGATGCCAGTACCTTCCTGCTTGGTCGTGAAGAATGGAACGAAGATCTCATCCTGGCTCTCACGGCTTATAGGAAGACCGTCGTTTGAAACGCTGATAACTGTCTGTTCTGATGGAGTAAGCTGAGCTGTGATTACTACATTACGCGCCTCTGCCTGAACAGCATTCTTGACAAGATTGATAAGAATCTGAGTTATCTGCCCCTCGTCAGCATACAGGATTATATCTGCCGACAATTCCTCATATGTACATACAGCACCGTTCATCGCAGCCTGTTCTCTGGTCAGACTGATGACCCTTTCAGCAAGCTCCTTGAAATAGAATGCCTTCTTCACAGGAGGAGCCACGCGTGTAAGATTTCTATATGAGTCCACAAACTTGATCAATCCCTTTGAAGACTCTGAAATAGTGCTGAGACCATTCTTGATATCTTCATCTACACCATCGAAGGTCAGCAATGTATCACTGAGCGAAGCTATAGGCGTAATGGTATTCATGATCTCATGGGTCAAGACCCTGATGAGCTTGGACCAGGACTGCTGCTCGTTTTCCGCAATCTCGTTGCTTATGTCGTTGAATGCGATGATCCTCACAGTATCCTTGCCGATTTTCGCCTCTGATGCTGTCAAGGAGATAGTCATCTTTCCGCTTTCATTGTAATAGCTCGCCCTCTCCTCATTGCCGTCTGCAATAGTCTGGAACGATGCAAATAATGAATCACTTACAGCACGAAGCTGTCTGATGTGGCCGAATGTTGCAATGCCAAGCAGATTGAGAGCCGTATTATTGCAATAAGCCACACGACCGTCCTTCTCTATTACTGCAATGCCTGTCTTTACGTGGTCAAGCATCAAGCCGAAATACTTCTCCTGCTCGATGATCTCGTGCCTTTCCTTGTCGAAGATGTTACGCAGACGATTCAGAGTGCGGTTGAACTTCCGTCCTCGGAGCCTTCTTTCGTCAAAGCGGAAATTTAGCTCCTTATCTTCTAGGGCGTCAAGCATGTAGGTTACCTTGTCCCTCATTTTTCTTGATGTGACAAAAGAAGTGATGGCAGACGATATTATTATCGCTGCAAGAATAATCAATATGACGGTTATAGTTGTCATCAGATATTATACTTCTTCAGTTTCGCATATAGAGTAGGACGGCTGATTTCCAGCGACTTTGCTACCATAGACAGATTACCTCCAAAACGAGTCATAGCTGCTCTGATAGCCTTTTCTTCTGTCTCCTCGAGTGTATCTGTACTTGATACTTCGATGGATCCAACTGTTCTCGTCGGTATTATCTCCAGGTCGGCCGATGTCAACAATTCACTCTCAGAAAGAATGACAGCCTTCTCGATGCAGTTGGAGAGTTCACGGATATTGCCGCTCCATGAATGTCCCTTCAGGAGTTCTGCAGCATCTGCGGAAATGCCGTTGACGTTTCGTCTGTATTTCTCAGCAAACTTCTTAATGAACATCTCTGCCAACGGAATAATCTCATCAGTCCTTTCACGAAGGGCAGGGAGGTGGAGCTCGAATATATTGATTCTATAGTACAGGTCCTGACGGAACTCGCCGTTTGCAACCATCTGCTTAAGGTCCTTGTTTGTAGCACAGATGAGCCTGATGTCCACCGGTATGGACTTGACGTCGCCGACTCTTGTGATGCAGCGGTTCTGAAGAGCGCGCAGTAGCTTCGCTTGAAGATGCGGAGGGATGTTGCCTATCTCGTCAAGGAAGAGTGTGCCTCCGTTTGCCTGTTCAAACTTGCCGACATGATCAGTATGGGCGTCTGTAAATGCGCCTTTCACATGGCCAAAGAGTTCACTCTCAAACAAAGTCTCTGTGATTGCTCCGGCATCCACGCATACCATAGGTCTGAGCGATCTGTCCGACATCCTGTGGATCTCACCAGCCAGCACGTCCTTTCCAGTACCGTTCTCACCGGTGATCAGCACAGTGGCATCAGTAGCTACTACCTTATCTACCATCTGTCTGATTGCTGTCATTGCCGGTCCCTTGCCCCAATACATCTTCATTGAAGAAGAAGGAACAACACTCTTCGCTTCCTTGTTTCTGCTGTTATATGCATTCTTCAGGGTCTCGACAAGTTTCTCATTATCCCAAGGCTTCACGATGAAGTCGAACGCTCCTCGCTTCATGCCCTCTACCGCCAACTGGATGTCAGCGTATGCGGTAAATAACACAACCTCAGTTTCAGGACTGCGCTTCTTGATCTCCGAAAGCCAATAGAGGCCTTCGTTCCCTGTATTGATATCAGTGTGGAAGTTCATGTCGAGTAGCACGACATCCGGACGGAAGTCGGCCATCTTTGTCACCAGTTCCTTCTTCGGAGACGGAATCAGCTCCACCTGCGAAAAATGCAGTGGCAGCAGCACCTTCAGTGCCGCCCTGATGCCGCTGTTGTCATCCACAACCAGTATTTTCGCTTTGCTTTTTGCCATGTATATTTCAAGTGATGACAGTCAGTCACCGTTTATTCTACAAAAGTAGTGATAATATCTAATTGAACAAAAGCCAGTGTAGTTGACTACAATGGCCTTTGTTTACTATTCCGTCTTCAACGCCTCCGCAGGATCAGCAGTAGATGCCTTCCAGCTTCTAAGAGCGACCACTCCGATGGTCACGGCCATGACTGCCACAAGGGCGAGGGCGAATACCCACCAGTACATAGGACAGCGGTGTGCGAATGTCGCAAGGTATCTGTCCACGATGACCCAGCTGATTGGTGCTGCTACAGCGAAGCATACGAGGACGATCTTTACGAATCGGCTGCAGAACATTGCCAGGATCTCCTTGACTGTAGCACCGTTTACCCTGCGGAGAGCAATCTCTCTGCGACGATACTGTGTCTCGAACATCACCATTCCGAACACTCCCATAAGCGAGATGATGATTGCGATCATGGTGAAGAGGCTGATAAGTTGTGAAAGCGACTCTTCCTTCTTGTAAGTCCAGTTGATGTTCTCGTCGAAGAAGTATATCTCCCATTCATCAGGCGAGAAGTCGTATCTCCATTCACTCAGCACTTTGCCGATATGTTTCTTCACTTCATTGTAATCTGCACCGGCTGCTACTCTGATGAAGGCTGTATTCGGATGCCACCAAGGCTCGCTTCCATATACATATAGTGCAAATGGAGTGACCTCCTCCTTGAGAGTCTTGAAGCTGAAGTTGTCGCAGAATCCCACGATTGCAGCATCCTGGTCTGCGTGTCCGCTAACCCTGTCCTCAAGAGTGAACCCGTATGTCCTTCGGGCCGCTTCGTTGAAGATGAATGTGCCGTTCGGATTGTTCTCATCCTCCTTTTGGAATGTACGTCCCTCGGTTATCTCAATTCCCATGAACTCCGGGAAGTCATATGATACTGCATAGCACTGGAAGTTGACCATTGTGCCGTTCCAATCGCGGCCCCACCCCATTCTTGTGGATGCAAGAAGGTTACCTGCCGCCCAGCTTACGTCCAGAATCTGAGGATTGGCCTTAAGCTGCTCTTCTACGGTTTCTGCATTCTGTCCGATATGTTCAGTAGTGTGAACGAAGAGAAGCTGTTCCTTGTCAAATCCCATATCGAAATCGACCATATATCTGCGCTGGAGGAAGATGAAGCTTGAACAGATGATAAGGACAAGCGATATGACGAACTGAAGACCGATAAGGGTATAACGGAGCCTCTGTCCGGTCTTGGTGCCACTGAATGATCCCTTCAGAACCAATGCGGGCTCAAATGATGTGATATAGAACGCAGGGTACAGGCTCGATACCATTGCAATGACAACAGCTAACACTACAGTCAGAACCGATACTCCGATATTTGCTCCGAATGCACTGTCAGCACTGATGAGATGAGTGAGCTGACTCATGTTGAAAAGCATCACGAATGCAAATGCAAGAACGAGTGCAAGCAGAATCAGGGTTACGCTTTCTCTAACTGTGCTGATGATGAGTTCACGACGTGTACAGCCGAGTACTTTCTTGGTGTTGACAGCCCTGATACGCTCAGGAATCTGTGCAAAGAAGAAGTTGATATAGTTGATGAAAGCGATGCTTACGATAAGCAGGGCTACAATTATAAGGATGACGGTAGTAGTCTTGCTACCTCTTTCAATAGGGGTGGAGACGTTGGTGGCATAATACAGTTCCTCTAAAGGTATAAACTCGACCTCTGCATTCGATACGAATGAATTGATTGCCTCGACCATCGCTTCCTGAGTTATTCCCAATTCTTCAGCAGACGGGAAATTGCCGAAATAATCCTTCATCAGGTACTCGCGGGTAACCGAAGCCAGATTCTCCTCCATATCCTTAATCTGAGACGGATCGTAAACCTTAATGAAATAATGATGTGACCATTCTGAGAAATTGGTTATGCTGTCATCACCCTTATTCTCGAGGACCTTCACATCTTTGAAATGAGAGTTTTTTGGCAGATCCTTGAAGATGGCTCTGATGGTCCTGAGATTGGCATATCCCTCATAACCAAGGCTCATTCCTATCTCGAGGTCAAACTTTTCGGCGATGCTTTCGCTGATGGCAAGCGATTTCGTATCAGAAAGATCTTCAATCGAGCCACTCACGACTTCCAATCCCAAAGCCTCCAAAGCTGTTCCAGTGAAACGGGTGACACCAAGGTCAATATCCTGCTTTACACCATCCCTTTCAATCCAGTATCTCGAGTTTACAGTGCCGCTGAAACTCACGATACCTCCACACTCAATATTAGGAGATGCCTCAAGGATGATTTCGGCAAGAGGACGACAGAAGTTCAGCTGTCTCTTGTCAGCGTCTCCGTCCATGCTGCCGGAAGACATCACAAAGATCCTCTCCGAATCCTTGATGCCCTTGTTGAAGTTCAGGTCGTAATCTACCTGGACCATAATGATATAGAATGCTGCGAACGCCACAGCCATACCAAGCACATTGAGTATGCTTGACATAAATGAACTGCTGCCTTTTCTGAATATGTTGTATAATGCCATTGTCTGTTGTCTATAGGGTTGATTTCGTGTCTGTTTGTTTGTCACTCCCGTCATGCCCGGCTTGACCGGGCATCTGTTTCAATGTCGTGGTCGTCAGATCCCCGGTCAGGCCGGGGATGACGTGTTAAGTCGCGGGGATGACGTTATAGTTCGTTCTTTACGTCTGATACGATCTGACCGTCGAAGAGGTTGACTATGCGCTGTGCGCAAGCTGCGTCCTTCTGCGAGTGGGTTACCATCACGATGGTTGTACCTTCTTTGTTGAGTTCTGTGAGAAGGTCCATCACTTCCTTGCCGTTCTTTGAGTCGAGGTTACCTGTAGGCTCATCGGCGAGGATCAGCTTAGGGTTCGACACGACTGCACGGGCGATGGCAACGCGCTGCTGCTGACCTCCAGAGAGCTGCTGAGGGAAATGCTGGGCTCTGTGGCTGATGTTCATTCTCTTGAGCATCTCGGTAACGCGAGCCTTGCGCTCTGATGAGCTGATGTTGAGATACTTCAAAGGAAGCTCGACATTCTCATATACATTGAGCTCGTCGATGAGGTTGAAGCTCTGGAACACGAAGCCGATGTTGCCCTTGCGGAACTTTGTGCGGTCCTTCTCCTTGAGTTTTGCAACTTCCTGTCCGAGAAGCTGATAGCTTCCGTCTGTAGGGTTGTCAAGAAGTCCGAGGATGTTAAGTAGAGTTGACTTGCCACATCCAGAAGGGCCCATGATGGCTACGAATTCGCCATCCTTGATTTCGAATGAAACCTGGTTGAGTGCTGTTGTCTCGATTTCCTCTGTACGGAAAACCTTGCTGAGGTCTGTAACTGTAATCATCTTAGTATTATTTAATCGTTAATATTCGGTGTTGTTTGTAAAGTAATATATCAGTATTATGCCAAACTGTATAACTTGTTGTCTTGTAATTATTTGTGTTTTTTGCGTACTATTGGTAAGTGTAAAAATATTTTACAGGTTTGTAAAGATCCCCGATCAGGTCGGGGATGACGTTAGGGGTGAGGTTCCCGATCAGGTCGGGGATGATGTTTGTCAAGTCGTCATTGCCGGCTTGACCGGCAATCTATTCATTCTTCAACGACTCCACAGGATTGCTCATCGAGATGCGCAGGCTGTTCATGACAACGCAGCATGAAACCAGTGCTATTATGACGACATCCGCAAGGATAAAGTACCATGGAGATAAGGCAATCTTTTCTGAGAAGTTCTTGAGCCACGCAGAAGCGGCAAAATACGATCCCACGTTGCCGAGGATGATTGCCGGGACGCTGAGTTTCATGATTTCCGCAACATAAATACTCACAAGTTCCCTGACTGTAGCTCCGTTGATCTTGCGTATGGCCATCTCTTTGCTCCTTCTCTGAGACTCATCGCGAACGTAGCCGATCAGTCCGAAGAGGGCGATGAGTATAGATACCACGCATCCGATGATGACTGTATTTCTCATTCTTCTTTCACTGGAATATGCCTCACGCATTGAATCCTTGTATGACTTCACTACCACATCCTTGTTCTCAATTCTGGACTGTATCACTTCCTCAACCTTTGCAATCATCTCGTTTGATATCTCGGACACCTTGATGGCCATAAATGGCATATTGGTTTTGCCCACTTCGCCCAAGAACTTGATGCTGGCTCTGGTATCCTGATTGGTCAGGGTGTTGATTCTATAGTCCTTATATACACCGCTTACTGTAAATGCTTGATTTGCAGTCTGACTGTGTTGAGTAATGCAGATCTGCTTTCCCACTGCTCCGTCACTCCAATCCTGGAACTTCATCATCTTCTTCACAAAACTTTCGCTTACTGCTACCTCTTTGGCTGTCTGGGGATATCGGCCTTCAACGAATGGTATCTCCAACATATCGAACAGTCCTGCAGAACCCTCATACTGGTCAGCGATATTGAACAGTTCCTTATATCCGTTATCGTTGATATAGATGTTATTTCCGGAGCTGTAATCAAGCGGAAGACTGTATGATACCTGCACATCAAGCACGCCTGGGGTAGCCTTCAGATCGTTGATGATTCCCGGATGCACACTCTTGTCAGTACCCGTAAGCACTGCATAAAGCAGATTTTCGTATTCATATCCCGGCTTGTCATTGATTGCCTTATTGTACTGTGCGCTGATGACACACACAAGGGTGAGAAGAAGTGCACATATTCCGGTCTGAACGAACAGGAGTCCTAACTTCCATATCTTCTTGTTCTCACGATAGTTCTTTATTGCTGCACCGGCAGGAATCTTTGAATATAGATAGCCCGGAACGATGGCTGCGATAAGGAATACTGCCAGCACCACTCCTACAGCTGTGATATAAGTTCCCTTTACCATAAGGGCATCCACAGGAACTCCGACTATATCCTCTATGACTGTCTGGAGTGAGAGAACTATGACAGCTACAACAACAAGGGCTGCTGCAACATCAAGAGCTGCTTCCTTGAACATGACTCCATAGATGTTTGCACTGGCAGCTCCGTAGCATTTGCGGACACCCATCTCCTTTGACCTCTTCACCAATGCAGAAACCGACATCAGGATGTAGTTAAGCTGCGAAATCATGATTAGAAGTATGGCCACTATAGTCAGAATGACCATCATGTTCTTCATTGCAGAAGAAGATGTATGTGCACCCACAAGTGGAGAAAGGAAATAATGAATGTCAATACCCGATGTCTCCGCCATAGCTTTTATTTCAGGTGGATAATTGTTCTCCTGCATAAGTCTTATGGCGGGAGCGAGCATATCCGGATCAGTACCTTCGGCAAGCCTTACATATCCTCTGTAACTGTCATTTCCCACCCAGTTCTCTGTCGATGATTTGTCAAGGCTCTCCATAGAGAAAAGAACATCATTTTTGACAGAGCTGTGGAAAGGATAGTCCTTATAGACTCCGGCGATCTCAAGTTTGAAGTTCGGCATCTCCTCATTGTATATGATCTGTCCGACAGCTTCCGATACTCCGCCAAGTTTCTCTGCAAAAGACTCAGACACCATTGCGACTGCAATCTGGCTGAAAGCCTCTTTAGGATTACCGGCGAGAATCTCTGTATCAAAGACATTAAAGAAACATGTATCGGCCACAATACATTCTCCAGTGATGATATTCTTCTGCTCATCGATAAACTTGTCACTGTTGAAAATGAAAGTCAATCGGGTTGCAGTCTCAATTCCGGGAACGTGCTCCTTGAATCCAGGAGCCACAGCTCCGGATACATTGTCATACTCCGATTCTTCTCCCTGCTGATTGTAAAGGGTGCGAATCTTATATATATGGTCTGCATCTCTGTAGCAGGTGTCATAACTCATCTCATAGCATACCTTCGCTATCAGAATCAGACCGATGGCTACTCCCGTACCGAGAGATAACGCCTTTATTATAGTTTCCTTGATTTTCATAAATTATGGTTTTAGATCCCCGATCAGGTCGGGGATGACGTGGCCGTCATTGCCGGCTTGACCGGCAATCTCGTTAAAATACCAACACCTCATTATCTCCAAAATTATCATAGCCCGAAGTTATCACTTTTTCCCCGGCTTCCAATCCTTCAAGCACTTCATAAAACTGAGGATTCTGACGACCGATACGGATTTCACGCTTTACGGCCTTTCCACCCTCCGGAGAGACAACATAGATCCACTTTCCTCCTGTCTTCTGGTAGAATGTGCCGCGTGGAATTAGGATGGCCTTCTCCGGCTGGCCGAGCTGCAGGTTGAGATAGTAGGTCTGCCCTGTGCGGATGTTTGCAGGCTGTTCACCGCTGAACTTGAAGTCTGCCTTGAACTTGCCCTCGCGTACTTCAGGATAGACCTTTCTGATGACCGCGTCGTATGACTCGTTCTGACGCTCGAACGAAGCAGAAAGTCCTGCTGATACCCTGTCGATGTAATGCTCGTCGATCTGTGCCTCGATCTTGTAACTTCCGAGTTCATTTATCTGACCGATCTTTGTACCGCTGGCAATCGACTGTCCGAGCGTAACGTCCAGAAGTCCGAGCTCGCCGCTGATAGGGGACTTGATTGTCAGGTTTTCCTTCCTTCTGCGTATCATCTGCATATTAAGACGCATATTCTCAAGACTCTCCTGCATCTGACTGATCTCCACGCTTCTATAAAGACTATCCTGGGTAGCACGTTCCTTGACAAGCTCCAGTCTTCCTGCCGCGAGTTCATAGTCCTCTTGAGCCATTAGATACTCCTCTCGTGCGATAAGCTTCTCCTCGTAGAGAGCCTTGTTCTGCTCATACTTTCTCTTGAGTCTCTTCACCTCGATCTGAAGTTGAAGCTTTTCCTGCTGCACGCTCAGTCTCTGCTGTTCCATAGATATCATGGTGTTGCGGAGGAGGTTCTCTTTTTCTGCCAGTTCGGCTTCCGAATTCAGAATCTGAAGGTCAAGATTATCATTGCTCAGACGGATGATCTCATCTCCAGCATTTACCTTGGAACCCTCCTCTATGATGATCTCCTTTACGATTCCACCCTCTTGCGGGCTGATCTGTATAGTGGTCATCGGCTGCACCTGACCGCTGATGCGGATGTAGTCGTTGAACTCTCCGCTTCGTGCCTCGCTAATCGAGAGAGTCTCACCGTTAACCCTGAGTGTGCTAGCATCGTCGCGAAGCACGAGCCAGAGGATGAACGCTGCCATAAGGGCACCAAACCAAAACGGCAAAGCCTTCTTAGTGAATGCCACTGCAATTCCTTTCTTCTTTTCTATTATCTTGTCCATAGGGTTATGTTTTATCGTTTATTACTGATTGATATAGCTAATTCCATTATAATAGTTCACAACGCTGCGCTTGATGTAGAATTTAAGGAGCGCATCCAGCCTGCTGGTCTTGGCATTGAGCCAGTTGTCCGAAGCCTTCTGGAAATCGATGGTCGAGATAAGGCCCTGCTCGAGTTTCCTTACATTCAGGTGATATGCCTCTTCCTGTAGTGCGGCTCTTCTGTCTGCCTGATGGAAGGCTGCTGATGCTCCGTCCCTGTCCTGTACGGCACGTATCACCTCTGCCTCCACCTCACGTACCTTCTTCTCGTACTGGACGGTAGCTCTTCTGCTTTCGTTCCTCTTCTTTCTGAGGTTTGAGAATGTTGACAGGCGGTCAAAGATCGGAAATGACAGAGACAGCTGTATATATTCACCTCCGTTGTTCTTGAACTGTGTGTGGAATGGAGTAGCGACATATCCTTCCAAGCCAGGATAGGTATAATAGCTTGTCGACCATCCTGCGTTCAATGACAGTCTCGGAGTGAACTTCCATTTTGCTGTCTTGAGTTCAAGCATAGCATTATCCATTCGTCCCTTGGCAATGGCGATGGACGGCAGATTATGCACGGCATAGTCGATGATATTCTCTGTCTCATCTTCCGGTGTCAATGTGGCTATCACCTCCGCATCCGCCATCGATGTGTCTATGTGCAGTTCTTCATCCATAGGCCAGAACATAAGGTCCTTTAGAGTAAGGAGAGCGTCGGAGTGCTGGTTTCTTGCATTTATCAGCTGATATTCGCGGTCTGCAAGTTCTGCCTCCATCTCGATGACATCGGTATATCCCTTCTGTCCGAGTTCCTCCTGCTTCTTTGCGAGAGTCAACGCATCTTGAGCTGTCTGAACCTGAGATTCAAGGATTTGAGCAAGCTGCTCGAAATATACGACGTTATAATATGCTTCCATTGTTGCCAGACATATCTCGTCGCGTGTCAGTTCCTCCTGATAGATTCCCATCTTCAATGCAGTCTTGCTGATCTTCATGTTATTCACCGCCGAGAATCCGTCAAAAAGGGTGATGCCCGCTCCGACCTGATAGCCGTTGTTGAAAGAGGTAGTAGATACATAGGTGTTGGTCTCAGGGTCAACAGAGCGACCGAAATTAGAATATGCATAAGTTCCGGCTGACACCTCCGGAGTGAACACCCTCAGGATTGCATCCCTGCGAGCGACACGCGCATCATCCACATCCATCTGCTGAAGCTTCATCTTAGCAGAGTTCTCCATAGCATACTGCATGCACTCCTTTAGAGTCATCACATCCTGGCCATACGCCACGGAAGCAAGCCCCAGTGCCACTGCAAAACAAATTATTCTTCTAGAGAAATTCATCTTTTATAATAGGGTTGTTAAGTTTGTATTCATGTTCGTACCAAATAATAACACCCGGCGTGCCAAACTATGCAATCTATTGATATTCAAACAGATGTAAATTCGGGAAGGGTAAATTGAGTGTAAAGTTTCTTTACACTTTTGTAAAGACGGTCATTGGAATACAAAATTTGGTCAGAAGATTAACACCCTCTGACCGGAATAGTATGTAGTTTTAATAATTTTAAGATTTTTCTATTGATTTCTGCTGCGTTCCCAATATGCGTTAGTTACCAAAGTCCAGAAAAACCATCGCATTCAGATAAAAATTGTGGCAAAATTTATTTTTGGACTCGCAAAATCGTATCTTGTAAAAAATCCAAAGCAGATCGAAAAAATCGGCCGCTTCAGAAAAACTTTTTGCAAGATAATTGTCAGATGTGGGGAAAATGTGGGGAAAATCGGGTATAAAAATGGCCTACAGGTGTCTGTAGGCCATTTGCGTGTACCCAGAGCCGGGGTCGAACCGGCACAGGTGTTACCCCACTGGTGTTTGAGACCAGCGCGTCTACCGATTCCGCCATCTGGGCAATTTTTTCGTTTGGTAAACGCTCCAACGTGAATTGGAATGGCAAAGATATATTTTATTTTTTAAATTTGCAATTCTAATATAAAACTATGAAACAATTATCACAAATAAATTGCTTTAAGAGTATTGAGGAATTGAATAATCAATTGAATAGAATCTCCAATCACAGGAGGGTTGTATTCTTTAAAGATAGTGAGGTAGATCGTATTTATGGTGATGAGTTACCTAAGGCAGATTTTCTTATCGAGTCGGGTGAGCAATCAAAATCATTTGATACTATTAGAGAGATCATCAGCCAGTTGACAATGATGAATCTAGGCCGTGATACCCTCTTTATGGCAATTGGTGGAGGAGTTACTTCTGATGTGGTAGGTTTCATTGCATCAATTTTCAAGCGAGGAGTACCGCTCATAGTGGTTCCAACAACTCTTTTGTCTCAGGTAGATGCCTCTATTGGTGGAAAAAATGGTATAAATATAGGTGGTTATAAGAATGTCGTAGGTACTATTTATCAGCCCGATGCCATCTATTTCTGTATGGAATTTATTAAAACCCTGCCTCTAAGGGAGTATCTATGCGGAGTCTCTGAATTGCTCAAAACCTATATTTTGTGTGATGAAAAGAGATATTATAATTCTGTAAATCTTTTGAAAAAGTTAAAAGGTCCTCAGGCACTATCAATTCCTGAAAATGTTCCTAGAATGGAGAAGATAGTTCTTGATGCAGCTAAAATAAAGAGTCGTATCGTGATTGAGGATCCAAATGATAAAGGTGTCAGAAATACTCTCAATTTGGGACATACCTTTGGTCACGCCATTGAGTGTTGTTCTCAGGGAAAGATTAGGCACGGAGAGGCGGTGGCAATTGGTATGATAATGTCAGCAGAACTCTCCAATAAGCTTAACTACTTGCCTCTCAGAATGTTACATAGATTGAAAGATGATTTTGTTAAATTGGGATTGCCTATATCAACGGATATTCCTATTGAGAAACTTATCTATACAATCAAAAATGATAAGAAAATATCCAACAATCATCTTAAGTTTATTATGATTGAGAAGATAGGTAAAGTTTCCATTCTGGTAATGGATCTGGACACTTTAAGGATTCTGTAAAGGGGGAGAATTATCACATATTTACACAGGTAGAAGTAGTTGATGCTCAATAGATTGCCGGGCTTCGCCCAGCAATGACGGATATGGCTTCGCCCAGCAATGACGTGAGAGAGCTTCGCCCAGCAATGACGAACAAATACCGTCATTCCCGAGTTTGTCTCGGGAATCTGTTTCCACCTGGCACACCCAATCTTCGTCAGAGTGTATTTTGAGGCGCATTACCCGTTCCAGGTGGGCATCGTTCACCTTCCACCTGGCACACCCAATCTTCGTCAGAGTGTATTTTGAGGCGCATTACCCGTTCCAGGTGGGCATCGTTCACCTTCCACCTGGCACACCCAATCCTTGTCAGAGTGCATTTTGAGGCGCATTACCCGTTCCAGGTGGACACTGTTCACCTTCCACCTGGCACACCCAATCTTCGTCAGAGTGCATTCTAAGGCACATACCTCGTTCCAGGTAGACACTATTCACCTCCCACCTGGCACACCCAATCCTTGCCAGAGTGTATTTTGAGGCGCATTACCCGTTCCAGGTGGACATCGTTCACCTTCCACCTGGCACGGTTTTCCGTCATTCCTGAGCTTGTCTCGGGAATCTGTTTCAATGGTTGCGACCAATAGATTGCCGGGCTTCGCCCAGCAATGACGTGAGAGAGCAGCAATGAAGTGAGAGAGCAGCAATGACGTGAGTGAAAAAGTTGCTTTTAAAGAAGTTCGGCAATTGCAATGGCGCAGGCCGATTCGACGATGATTGGTGTTCGCAGTGCGAAGCAGCAGTCGTGGCGTCCTTTGATAGAAAATTCTTCAATAGTACCACTCTTTAAAGAGATGCTTTTCTGCACTTTGCTTATGCTCGAAGTTGGTTTGAAAGCTACTCTGAAATAGAGTGGATTTCCATTTGAGATACCTCCATTAATACCTCCGGCACCATTTTTTGCACATTTCCCATCTACAGAAATAATAGCATCATTATGCTCAGAACCTTTCATACGAGCAGCATTAAATCCATCTCCAAACTCAATACCACGAACACCCGGGATTGAGAAAATCAAGTGAGAAATAACACTCTCGAGAGAGTCAAAAAATGGTTCTCCTATACCAATTGGTAAATTATCGCATCTGCATTCAACGATTGCTCCAAGGGAATCTCCATCAGCAAGAGCTTCGTTAAGGAGAGTTTCAACTGCTTGATAATCAGCACAATTCACTCCTCCAACCTCTACAACACTACTATTGATGACAATAGGTGAGATAAGTTTTTTTGCAACAGTGCCTGCTGCAACAAGAGGGAGTGTCATTCTGCCAGAGAATATTCCGCCACCACTGAAAACTTTTCCAAATCTGTGTAACGATACAAAATCTGCGTGGCCTGGGCGAGGGGTTTCGGTAAAAGCAGAGTAGTCGCTTGGGCGAATATTCTTATTTTGGAAAGAGATAATAAGAGGTTTACCCTCTTCTTCGCTAAAAGAGATTGTTGGAATATCATCCTCTTTGCGAGGAGTAGCCCACTTTTCTCCCCATATTGCTCCCCCTTTGCGCGCTTCAAGGTCAGCTCTCATATCATCATAGGAGATGGAAAAATCTTCAGGTAATCCAAAGATTTTCACACCTAATACTTCCGAATGAGATTCACCGAAAATCTCAATTTTTATCCTTTTACCAAAACAGTTATTCATATCTAATATTGCCAAAATATTTAAAAAAGGCAGGGAATGATTTATTCACACAATCATAATTAGTGATGACTACAGTTTCATCACACATATAGGAGGCAATCATAAGAGCCATAGCCAAGCGGTGGTCATTATGAGAATCAACTTCTACACCACCTTGCAAGGTTTTCAGGTATCCACCCTCAATGAATAGGTTATTATCTTGCTGATAAAAAAAGACATTGCCGAGTTTACTGAACTCCTCCATAAATGTTTCAGCACGATTACTCTCTTTGTTATTTAGTCGATCAATACCTTTAATGACACTTACACCCGAACAACGGAGTGCCAACAAAAAGAGGGCAGGGAAGAGGTCCGGGCAGGAGCTGATATCATACTCAAATGGGAGCATTACGCCACGTGAAGCACAAATTACAGCAAGATTTTGGCCAGGAACCTCCTCAATTACAACGGAGGCGTGACATCTTTTTAATACTTCCAGAATATCACTATCTGCCTGAATAGATTTAGGAGTGACACCAAAAGATATAGTTTGTCCTATTATTGTTCCTGCAACCAAAGTTAAGGCGACACTGCTCCAATCTGCTTCAACATTCAGGTTTGTTGACTTATAAGATTGATTTCCAGGTATTTGGAAAATTATAGAGCCATTATTCAAGTCGCAGTGAAGGATGTTTATTTTAATATCAAATTTCTTTAAGATATCGCAAGTGAGAGCTATGTATGGGAAACTCTTAACATCCTGAACAGCTAAAACTGAGCCCTCTGTGCAGAGTGGAAGGGCAAACAGGAGTGCAGAAATTAACTGAGAACTCTCTTTGCCAGATACGGAATAGTTCCCTCCAACAATTTTACCATTGACATTTGCTGGTAGAAATTTTCCATCGGTAAGCTCAATTTTTAGCCCCATCTGTTCAACTTCTCTAGCTACAGCAGATAGATCTCTTTTAAGCAGAGTACCTTTCCCTTTAATGGTGTAATTGCTTGATATAAAGGATGTTAATATTAGACTAATTCTTGCTAAAAGCCCAGATTCTCCAACATTGATTACCCTTCTGCGAGAAGAGATTTTTTCGCCCGGAGTAATTCCAGTGGCGTCGATACAGAAAATTTTATTCTCATAATTATTGATACAGGCACCATAACTTTTGGCAATCGCAAGAGACATTAGTGAATCATCACATAGCTCTTGATACTCTCCGTTTGTGTAGTGAAAATAGGAGGTGCCGGAGGATAGTGCTGCAGCAATTACTGAGCGTTGAAAGATACTTTTTGATTCAGGAAATTTTATACATCCAAAATCTGGAAATGATACCCTTTCAAAGTCAAAAAGTGTGTTCTGACCAGGGGCGCAGTTGGTCAGAGGATTTAATGCTATATATTGAAAAGGAGAGCCCTTTTTTACCGCTGTAAATCGAGTTCTTCTCCACTTTTCTCCCATACAGAAAACAAGTAATTTGGATGGAGTAAACTCTTTATAAAGTCTCATAACCCTATTCTTTTCATTGTTAGAATGGGCTACAGTGGCTATTTTTATGTAATCTCCACCCAAATCAATCCCTCTCTGAACATAAAATTTAAGAACTTCTTCGCTATCGCAAAATTCAAAATTGTGATATGAGAAGATTACTTTACATCCTCTCTCCTTTGCAAAATTTGCAAGTAGTGTTCTACTCTTTTCAGGAGTATTTATATCAATATCAACAATGTCGCACCCGAGTTCAAGTGCTTTGCGAAGTTGAAGATGGGCTTTGATAATATCCTCGTCAGTTGCAACTTTCAAATCGAGATGGAATGTTGCAATTAGTTGAATATCAAATTCTTTACAAAGAAGGATAAGTTCTTCCAATTCAGAGTTTGTAAGTTCGCTCAAATCGAGTCTTAACTCGACATAATATAACTTGTAAACCTTGACTACTGCTTTACAATAGTCAAGGTTTTTAAGTGGTAAGCAAAGACAAACTCTTTTCATCTTTCTACTATTCTACAGCTCCAGCAACGATATTGGCAACTTGTGCTCTAACTCTTGCGCAAGATCCTTTATCATTAGGGTGTACTCTATTAGTCAATAGGATAATAGCAATTTTATTATCAAAGTCAATTACCATAGAGGTACCTGTGTATCCAGTATGGCAAATTGTATTGTCGCTCAATAAATCTCCCTTTAATGAGGCAGCTCCGCTCTCTTTATCCCAACCAAGAGCTCGTCCGAATTGTTTTACATTTTCAGGAACAGTTGCCATTGTCTTAACAGTCAATTCACTAAGAATACGTTTGCCTTTATACTCTCCACCATTCATAAGTGCAGAGGCAATTACGGCAAGATCTTCTGCATTTGAGAATACACCAGCATTACCAGAATTACCGCCATTTACAACTCTTGCAAGAGGGTCGTGAACTTTACCGATAAGAACCTCGCCATCTGTTATCTCTGTTGGAGCAATTCTGTCATAAAGCTCTTCAGATGGGTTATAGCAAGTGTTTTCAAGGCCTAATTTATCAAACACATTTTGTTGAACATAGTCGCTAAATTTCATTCCTGTAACATTTTCGATAATGTTATGAAGAGTGATGAAGTTCAAGCAGCTATAAAGGTGTCTTGTATTTGGTTCATAGCTTCTCTTAAGATCTTTTGCTATATAATTGATGAAAGCATCCGGATTATTTTCACCATATTGCTCAGAGAACCAGGTTGCATTTACGTATGAAGGAAGACCTGAAGTGTGTGTCAAAAGTTGTGAGACTCTGATAGTTGTTGAGTCTGTAATCACCTCGTGTTTGCCATTTCCGACCTTCTCAATTTTATACCAAGGTTTGAAACCAGGGATATATCTGCTAACAGGATCTGATAGTCTAACTTGTCCATTTTCAACAAGTTGCATAAATGCTAAAGTAGTGCCTACACACTTGCTTACAGAAGCCATATCAAAAATGGTATTAGTACTCATTGGAACGGTATCAGGATATACTGACTTATTGCCGTATGCTTTAAGATACTCGATCTTGTCATCATTGACAACAGCTAAAACTGCTCCAGGGAAATGTCCCTCCTCCATAGCTTGAGCAATAACAACATCAGCCTGAGCAAGTTTTTCCTGATTAAAAGAGTGACCTTTCTCATTCACACAACCTGTGAAGAGAAATAGCGAACAACAGATCGCTAGAAGAAGATGTTTTTTCATAATTATTTTGTTGGAATATTAATTCAATTAGACAAAAATAGTGATTACAAAAGAATTATAAAAGAACTATTTGACTAATAAAACTAATAGATTTACCCTCTTTAGAAAAATTTTGGTTTTATTGAGAGTGTAAAGGTGTAATTCCTGCCGGGCATTGGGTGTGAGAGGACAGATTCATACTCTTCGTCAAAGAGATTCTCCACCATTAATTTAAACTTTAGATCAGCCCATTTTGTTGAGAGAGATTTTTCAAGTGAAATATCATTCATAATGTATGGAGACAATCTTCCGATAACTCCACTGCTGTTGCTAGAGGTTGTAAATCTTTCGCTGTAATAGTTCCACTTGTAATTGAAAGACCACCCTTTCCAGTGAACTCTTCCATTTACAGATGCTGAATATTCCGGTACATATACAAGTTGTTTTCCTACAGACTCATCACCCCAAGAGATTGGATCTCCGTGGTTTATAGAGCGAGTCCAGGCAAAATTGGCATTTATGGAGCTATTCCACCCATTGCCGAGGTCAACTTCCATATTTGCCTTTGACTCAATCCCGTAGCTGTGTACCAACTTAACATTGATTGGAGACCAGAAACCCTTAAAGGTTGGCAACCACAGAATCCAATCATTTATCTTCGAATTGTAAGCGGTAAGTTCTCCCTTCATAGAGAGATTATCCACTTTATAAGAGCCTTCAAATCCTAAATCGTATGAATACCCCCTCTCTGAACGCAGATTCTTATTTCCTCCCGGAAGAAAGTAGAGGTCATTCAGGGTAGGAGCTCTGAAATTCCTTGATACTGAACTTTTTGCAATAATATTTCCTCTATTGTTCTGAATGATGATATACTCAGCAAAAAATGCAGGGAGAAGAGGCGAAAACTTATCACCAATGGTACTCTCTCTGAGGTTTAGGGCAAGACCCAACCGTTCTGATGGGCGATAACGAGCCGTAAGCAGAGCAGAAGACTCAAATCGTCCCTCAAAGTAACCTATGTATTCTCTCTCTTGAGAGATAGAGTTGATGGCGATATCATAACTCTTGACAATATGCTCATCCAAAGAGATTTCTGCACAAATCATCAATTTAGGAGATGGAAAAAACTGAAGATTACTTTTGGCAAAGATGGAGTGTGTAAAGCTTTGAGAATGAGTCATTTCTGACAGTTTTCCATCGCCTAAATCACCTAAATAGAGGTAGAGCAAATCGTTATAGTCATAACCTGCTTTACTCTTTATTTGTAACTTATCAAAGGCCTTATCCCATCCAAAAACGGTTCGAAAAGTCTCCTGATATTGTGTGTTGGAACTCTTATCCTCTTCTCTGTAATTTACATTCAGCATAGGAACTCCTCTCTCGGAATTGATATACCAGGCAGAGAGAGATAATTTAGAGTCATCCTTTAAGCGATAAGCAAGCTCTTGCATAAGGTGCAAATCGGCATACTCTCCATTTTTATTCTTTTCAGTAGGATATTTGAAGCCAACTAAATTACCATTATTATCGAAATCAAACTCCTTCTTGCGATAATTGACATACTCAAAATCATTTCTAGATCTATTATAGGCAACTTTTGTCGTGCTTTGAAATCGTTCTGAGCTGAAACCTGCTCTTAAAAACCCATTATAGGTAGAAAAACTTCCAATGCCACCGATGACCTCAAGCGAAAAAGGTTCATTCTGTTTTGAAGTAGATTCCAAGGAGATTGCCCCTCCAAATCCACCACTTGAAATACCTACTGAACTTGATCCGTGATAGATTGTTGCATTATCAATGAAAAATGATGGAATAAGGGAAAAATCTACCATACCCAACATTGGTGAGTTGAGTTTCATTCCATTCCATTCAACGCGCGTGTGAGATGGGGAAGTGCCTCTTAATGAAGCAGTTGCAGATGTGGCTCTACCGTATGATTTAATAAAGATAGAGCTGTTTTGAGTTAAGACTTCGGATAGGGAATATGCTATATTATCTCGAAGATTAACTCTCTCCAAAGAGTTTTTTTGAATACCTATCTCTTTTAATGCCCTTGTGGCAACCACTACAGTAGAGTCTAAATCATAAACTTGATCGACGCTCTGAGCAAGTAGCAGGTTGATGCTGAGTAGAGATATTAAAAGAGATAGTATTCCTCTTCTCATATTAGTTCTCAATTTTTACAGCGCAGATTTCAGTAGAAACCTCGCCACAATCTCCTGCCTGGAAATTTACAGCAGATTGGATTTTTACCCAGCTGATACTACTTAATGAGACTGGTTTACCATCCTTGTCAATAGCATTTTTCAGAGAGAAAAATGTTCTGTTCAGGTTTTGAGCTCCTTCATAATTATCAGCATAACCCCAATCAAAACTTGGGAATTCCCAACGTTTTTTACTATCATTGTAGGTGATGTTTGGTTTTAATCGAGAACCACGAAGAGTGTAAGATGTGGTATTAAGCCATCTAGGGAAGTAACTATCCTGGCTATGAAACTCCTTCAAATACTTGATAACACCTTTATTACCATCAGAATCTTCCCAAGCGATATCTGCTCCGATTTTCTTGTCAGGGTCATCGTAATATGTAACAGAGTAGTTAGATTGGTAATCATCCTTTCCATACTGACTTCCCTTTAATTCATACCAGGTGTCATCCGGTTTGTCGTTATTATTATCATCCTTCATTACCCATACTATTCCGGGTTCAGAGGATACAGAGGTTTGATTGGATGTTATTGAGAATTCATTACCCCCAGTGTTAAGAATATCTTTGGCAAATCCAACAATAATATATCCACCAAAGCCACCCAAAGAGACATAGGCTTGATTATTTAGTCTTTGCCTTGCATATTCACAAGCAATCTCAGGTGATGTAATAGATTCCATACCTGTACCGATTTCACCAATGAATTGCCCCGGTGCAGGAAGATACTCCCATACAGTAGTAGAGTAATCACTTATAAAGCCACCCTGTCCACCACCTTCTGGATCTGGATCAGGAATTTCAGGTAGTGTTGAGAAACAACCATTTAGAGTCATTAAAGAGACAAGTAGTAAAAGAATTTTCTTCATATAATAAAATAATTAGTTGTTGGTTTTAAAACAAAAATACCCAGGTATAATACCTCCTCTCAATGTGTCAATGGGTTCTCCCATATTCGAAAAACGATAAATTATACCATTTTGGACATAATCTATTGCATCAGAGAGGTAAATATCTCCATTTGAGTGGTCAATTCCTAAAGCGAAAAATATTTTGCCTTCGCTTGTAATGAATTGATTACTATGAATATCAGTACTATTGATATCCATTTTACAAATGTAATGATTAATGTAGTAAAGTGTATCTCCACTATTGTTTATCGATAGGTTGTGAGGGTATTTACCATCTTCAAAATAGAGACTCTCCTCTATTTGAAAACTTTCACAATCAATCTTGAATAGTGAAGGGGAGTTGCTACAGAGTACCCAAAGTTTTCCGTTTTTATCAATTACCATAGAATTTGGCTCCATCTCCACCTCAATCTCATCGATGACTTCATCTCTGTTTGTGTCAATAACAAGGATTTTGTTACATCCACTCCAACAACTCACAAAGAGTTTATCCTTGTAACTAACCATATTTTCGGATGATTTGTATGGCTCTGTGGATATCTCTCCAACAATCCTCTTTTCAGAGCTGTTGTAGATGGAAATTTTGCCGGCATAAAGGTCTGATATATACGCTTTTGTACTATTAATAAAGTATATGAAGCGAGGAGATGTTAAGTTACTTATTGCCCCCTCTATACGGCAGTTGTCAATATCTATAATGAAAATGATACCTGAATTATTGACAACCAAATAGCCCTTTCCATTATGGATTGTCATTGAATGTGCAACATCTCCTAAGTTTACACCATTGGAGCGTATAAATATCTCATTTTCAAAAGATTGGCTTTCTGGATCGTAGAATGATAAGGAGGCATTCCCATACATAAAATTGCCCTGATTGACAACAAAAAGTGCCTTGTCACCAATTGTTATATCTTCCTCCATCCCGCGTGGAATCTCCATACAAGATGAAAACATCAGAGTGATAAATATGTAAAGAAATGCCCTTATCATCGCTATTTGTTAATTAGAATATGGCAATTTCGTCAATGCAGCAGTAAGCAGGAGTGTTTAGCCCCCATTCGCCAACATCAGAACCGGTAATGTCGAAAGATAGTTTTGTAACAAACCCTAAAGTTGATAGGTCCACTCTCTCCCAACCTTCGCTCAATCCAGGAGATTTCTCATTTCTGAAATCTGCAAGATAGTGTTCGACAGAGCTTGTCACGTTACCCGCTGTGTCATAACCTGTTATAGTGAGTTTCAACCATCCTTTATTTGAAAAATTCAAAGCGACATTGTAATCAGAACCATTTTTTGCAGATAAATAGGTATAGGTGCTATTTGCAACATAGCAATAAGCAAATTGTACCTCTTTCCCGCTTTGGCTGAAGTATATTTCAGTAGGAGCTGTAGCCGACGTGTGAAAGACGGCAAAAGTCTTTGACCCATTATATCCTCCCATTTGAGTCTTAGGATCCTTATAGTACACTGAGCATTGATTAGTGTATAGATTTTCACTCATATCGTTCCATTGAGATATGGCAAAGCCGCCATTATAAAAATTGTGAGCATCAAATGCTTCGTTTATGCCAAAGACAAGTGATGTGGCTGGATCTGTGTATGAAATAAATTGATTATCGGCACCTTCGTAAAGATTATCGCCATACGCAGTTGGACCGGCAAGAAAGGCATTATCAATGTTTTCAAAATCGACAATATGAGAAATTTTATCCTCAATAGGAGGATTACAGCCAACAATTAATAGAGTGGCTGCTAAATAAAAAAATAATCTTTTCATTTTTTCTAACAATAGTTTAATAAATAACTGTTAATAAACTACTTACGGAAAAATGGAAAGATTACTTTCTAACATTCCCTCCCATTCTCCGTAGGAGTTTTTCTGGTAAAGTAATCGTCATGTTTTCTGACTTGTTCCATTTTGAACGCCTTCCCGGTTTCCCAGTGGCATTGTGTCCAAAACCTTTACGAACTTACAGCAGCGGGAACTGTTGCAGATTTTCACTGCATTCCATAATACGATTGCTTGTAATTTGTAAATATTTACAAATGCAAATATATATCTTTTTTAATTAGTACAACTATTTTTTATACTCTTTTTCAAAATAATCAATAAAAGCTTCATTGACAAACTTCATTCCACCATTGGTTGGGAAATCTCCTGAGAAGTACCAGTCGCCCAAATGGTCAGGACAAGATTGGTGAAGACCATCAATTGTTTGATAAACAATTTTAATCTCCGCCTTAAGTCCTTCAGAATGAAGCATTTCTGCGATTTTTTCAGAGATCTCTTCGTCTGTGAAAGGAGCATAAATGTTCTTTACGCAGTTTACATATTGAGCAGGATTTTCTTTAATTTGCTCTTTGGCTGCATTGTATGTCTCCTCTATAACACTCTCCATATTGCGGTCGTGTAGTAACTCTACTGCAGCTCTGAAGGCGATAAATTCACTCATACTTGACATATCAATTCCATAGCAGTCTGGGTATCTGACTTGTGGAGATGAAGATACAATCACAATTCTCTTAGGATTCAATCTGTCAAGAATCTTCAAAATACTCTGTTTTAGAGTCGTTCCCCTTACGATACTATCATCAATAACCACGAGATTATCAACATCATCTACGATTGTGCCATAAGTTACATCATAAACGTGGGCAGCCATATCGTTACGTGCTTTACCTTGAGCAATAAAAGTTCTCAACTTAATATCCTTGATTGCAACTTTCTCGCTTCTGATGCGTCTGGAAAGAACTTTTTCAAGTTCTGCTTCATCCAGTTTGTCCTTATGTTGAAGTATGTACTCTATCTTTTGCTTGTTGAGGTATTTCTCAAAGCCATTCAACATACCGAAATATGCTACCTCTGCGGTATTTGGAATGAAAGATAGTACAGTATTGTCAATATCGTAGTCAACAGATTTCAAAATTGGTTCTACAAGTAGTTCGCCAAGCATCTTTCTCTCTTTGTAGATATCAGCATCACTACCTCTGGAGAAATAAATCCTCTCAAATGAGCAGGCTTTTTTCTCTTTTGGCTCAAGAATAGGGACAATTCTAAGTTTTCCGCGTCTGTCAACGATAAGTGCCTCTCCACTATTCAACTCTTTCACACTATTGATTGGAACATTCATCGCTGTTTGGATAACAGGGCGTTCAGAGGCAACCACAACTATCTCATCATCAGCATAATAGAAGGCAGTGCGAATTCCCCAAGGGTCTCTCATCGTGAATGTTTCACCACTACCTGTCATACCACTGACAACATATCCGCCATCCCAGATTGGAGAGCAACGTTTTAATAGTTTTGATACATCAAACCTTTTATCAATCTCTTTTGTAGTCTCAGCACCTTCAAATCCCTCTGCTTGACACTCTCTATAAAGATATTCAATCTCCATATCAAGTCCGTGACCAAGTTGGTCTAAAAGGAGGTGAGTGTCAGCATAACGACGTGGGTGTTGGCCGATTCGTACTAAATCTTCATAGACATCCTCTACATTTGTAAGTGAGAAGTTACCACAGATAACCAAACTTTTAGCACACCAGTTATCTCTACGAAGGAACGGGTGAATAAAGTCCAGACCAGCTTTACCTGTCGAACTGTAACGAAGGTGTCCCATATATAACTCCGATGCAAATGGAAGATGCTCTTTGGCATAATCTGCATCAGCATTTTGTCCCTTATCAAAATCAATCTTTGCATTGATTTTGTCAAAAATCTCTGTGATTGCTGTTGAACCTAATGCCTTCTCTCTGAAAATATATTCATCTCCTCTTCTGGCATCAAGTTTAACACTTGCAATACCTGCGCCCTCTTGACCTCTGTTATGTTGTTTCTCCATCAGCAGATATAGTTTTTGGAGACCATACATCCAGGTTCCATATTTCTGTTGATAGTAGCTAAGTGGTTTAAGAAGTCTTACAATTGCGATACCGCATTCGTGTTTTAGTGGTTCCATATCTCTGAAAAATTATATGGCACAAAAATAATATAGTTTGAAAAAAATTGAATAAAAAATATGCTATTTACACCATTTATCTAACCAACCAAAGAATGTTCTGTGCCAATGAATAGAGTTTTGAGGCTTAAGAATCCAGTGATTCTCATCAGGGAATAGTAGCATTTCAGAAGGAACGCCCATCATTTGTGCAGCATTAAAGGCTGCCATACCTTGATCTACAGGCACTCTGTAGTCCAATTCCCCGTGAATGACAAGGATAGGAGTATCCCAGTTTTTAATCAATTTATGAGGTGAGTTTGCATAGTGACGTTTAGCAACTGGATTATCACTCCAAGGTGCACCACTCTGTTTTACATTTGGCTGAGCAATACCTCCATTATCCCAGTTAGGGAACCACATCTCCTCTGTAACCATATACATATGTTCCTGATTGAAGATTCCGGCGTGTGCAATAAAGGCATCAAATCTATTTTGGTGAACACCTGCTAAATAATAGACTGAATATCCGCCATAACTTGCACCAACGGCTGCCATTTTGCCAACGTATGGTTCAGCTTTAAGAGCATCAGCAGCAGATAGATAGTCTTTAATGTTCTGTCCGCAATAATCTCCTGAAATTTGTTCGCACCACTCCTGACCGAAAGCTGTTGTTCCTCTTCTGTTTGGAAGAATTACGATGTATCCCTGCTGAGCCATCAATCTATAATTCCATCTGTAAGACCAACCTTGGCTCAATGTGCCTTGTGGACCACCTAAACATACAAGAATTGATGGATACTTTTTACTTTCATCAAATTTAGGAGGATAAAGCACCCAGGTAAGCATTTTCTTGCCATCTGTTGTCTTAATCCATCGCTCTTCGACTTTTGGTTCATCAAGTTTGGAGATAAGTTCATCATTTTCGTGAGAAATCGCACTCCAAGAGCCATCTGTGGCAGAAATCGACACAATCTCTGATGGACGCATCATACTGGTATTTGTTGCAATCAATCTATCGCCCACAATAGTAGGGGAGCTGAAATCATACCACTCTCTTTCTGGAGTAACCTGTGCAAAATTTCCATCAAGATCTACTCTCCAGATTCCCTTTAATCCCTCTACTAAAGATGAGAAGTATAGCCCTTTTGAGTCCTCCATCCATACAGGACCTTCCACATTATATTTGAATTTATTTTCGGTAAGTTCTACTTTTGATTCATCTTCAAGATTAATTATAAATAATCTAACCTTATCGGCCTCATATCCATCTCTTTCCATACTCAAAAAGGCCAATTTTGTGCCATCAGGGGAGAAAGATGGTTCAGTATCGTATCCCATCATACCCTCTGTAAGGTTTTTACATTCAGCTGTGGCAATATCATAAAGGTAAATGTCGCTATTTGTAGAGAAGGCATACTCTTTACCTGTCAATTTTCTGCAAGAGTAGGCGATCTTGGTACCATCTGGACTCCACGCAAGCTGCTCAATACCACTAAATGGCTCAGCAGGAAGCTCAAATGGAGCTCCGTCAAGGATGTCAACTCCCTCACCAAGTCCATTTTCTCCCAAATCTGCAATATAACTATGAGGAATATTCTCTACAAAATGATCCCAATGGCGGTACATTAAATCTGTAATAATTCTACCTGTCGATTTCTCCAAATCAGGGTAGATGTCAACTGGTTTTGTAGCTGACTTAAATTCAGATGTGTAAATCAACCTCTTTTGATCCGGAGATAACTTAAACTCCATAATGCCATTTTCAACACTGCTTAATTGTTTCTCTCCGCTTCCGTCGCTATTCATAACCCATAGTTGTCCCGATCTGAGGAATAGAATCTTCTTACCATCCTGATACCATCTGGCATTGTTTTCGCCCTTTGCAGTAGATGTAAGTTGGACTCTGTTATTTCCGTCAATATCCATTACAAATAGTTCACGGTTGCTCTTGTTCTGCTCAATACTTGGATAACTAACTCCAAAGAGAATCTTTTTGCCATCAGGGGATACCTGTGGATCAGAAACTCTGCCAAGAGTGTTAAGCATCTCTGGAGTGAAAACTCCATCATTAACTTCAAGAACAGTTTTGGTAATTGGACTCTCTTGAGGTTGAGAATTTGTGCAAGATGTTGTTGTCATAGCTACACCTATTATTAATAAGGAAAATGTTTTGAATCTGTTTAGGGATAATTTTTTCATCTGAATCTTGTTTTTTATGCATTAGGGTTACAAAGTTAGATAATTTTATTAACAAAAATAGTTGTTTATTAACAATTTAGTCGTATATTTGCAGCCCGCAAAAATGCGGATTTTTAACTTAATATATTAATTAACACCAAATTAACAACCAATGCCTGGATTAATTGGAAAAAAAATCGGAATGACTTCCGTTTTCGATGCTGATGGAAAAAATCTTCCATGCACCGTTATTGAAGCTGGTCCGTGTGTTGTTACGCAGATTCGTACAGTAGAAAAAGATGGTTATGCCGCTGTACAACTTGCCTATGACGAAGCAAAAGAAAAACACACCAGCAAGGCTCTTCAGGGCCATTTTGAAAAGGCAGGAACCACTCCTAAGAAAAAACTTGTAGAGTTCACAAACTTTGACACAACTCAAGTTAAATTAGGAGATACTATCACCGTCGCAGATCTTGACCTTGATCTTTCAGAGGGCAAGACCGACTGGTTAGATGTTACCGGAATTTCTAAAGGTAAAGGCTTCCAAGGTGTTGTGAAACGCCACGGATTCGCAGGTGTCGGAGGAACAACTCACGGTCAGCACAACAGACTACGTGCTCCCGGATCTTTGGGTGCTTCTTCTTGGCCATCAAGAGTTTTCAAAGGTATGAGAATGGCCGGCCGTATGGGTGGCGATCGCGTAAAGGTTTCTAACCTACAAGTGATCAAAATCATTCCTGAAAACAACTTAGTAATTGTAAAAGGCTCTGTACCAGGAGCTAGAGGTTCTTATGTAATTTTGGAGGATTAAGCGTCTATGAATTTAGCAGTTTATAAAATCGATGGCACATTGTCAGGAAAAGAGGTTGTTCTTGATGATGCAATTTTTGGTATCGAACCAAATGATCACGCTATTTACTTAGACGTGAAACAATATTTGGCTAACCAACGCCAAGGTACTCACAAAAGTAAAGAACGTTGGGAAATCGCACACAGCACTAAGAAACTTATTCGTCAGAAAGGTTCAGGTGGTGCTCGTCACGGTAGTTTGAAAGCAAATATCTATGTAGGTGGTGGTAGAGTATTCGGTCCACAACCACGTGATTACAGATTCAAACTAAACAAAAAGCTTAAACAACTTGCTCGTTATTCAGCTCTTTCTTACAAAGCTAAAGATGAAGCAATCGTGTTGGTTGAGCCATTTGTAATGGAAGCTCCTAAGACAAAAGAGTTTATCAAAATTCTTGAGAACTTGAAATCTTATGGAAGAAAGACTCTTGTAGTGCTTCCTGAAAATTCAAATAATATTTACTTATCGTCACGTAACTTACCAGAAGTTTCAGTTATCACTGTTGATGAAATCAACACTTACGCTATTATGAACTCAAACAAACTTGTTTTGGTTGACGGCGTACAAGAAATTTTGGCAAGCAGACGTAAATAATTAGGAGCAATGGGAATTTTAATTAAGCCAATAGTAACTGAAAAGATGACGATTCAAGGCGAAAAATTGAATCGCTATGGTTTCATTGTTGACAGAACTGCCAACAAAGTTGAAATCAAGAAAGCAGTTGAGGAAATGTATGGAGTTTCAGTTGTTGATGTTAACACTGTAAACTACCACGGAAAGAAAAAAAGCCGTTTTACAAAGGCTGGTATTTTAACAGGCCGTGCAAACCACTATAAGAAAGCTTATGTGACATTGGCCGGAGATGATAAGATAGACTTCTATAGTAACATTTAAGGCAATGGCAGTACGTAAATTTAAACCGGTAACTCCCGGACAAAGAAATAAAGTAATTAGCGCATTTGATGATATCACTTGCACAACTCCTGAGAAATCATTGTTGACTCCACTTCGTAAATCAGGTGGACGTAACAATCAGGGTAAAATGACAATGCGCTACATCGGTGGTGGTCATAAACGTATGTATCGTGTTATCGACTTCCTACGTGATAAAGATGAATACACAGCAGTAGTTAAAACTATCGAATACGATCCAAACCGCAGTGCTCGCATTGCTTTGGTAGTGTATAAAGATGGTGAAAAACGTTATATTATCGCTCCTAATGGACTAAAAGTTGGTCAAGAGATCGCTTCAGGTTCAGGTGTAGCTCCTGAAATTGGAAATACTCTTCCTCTATCAGAGATTCCGTTAGGTACATTGGTACACAATATTGAGCTTCGTCCTGGTTGTGGTGCTGCAATGGCACGTAGTGCAGGAACTTATGCTCAATTAACAGCTCGTGAAGGTTCTCACGCAATTCTTCGTTTGCCTTCAGGTGAAACAAGAATGGTGTTGGTAACTTGCCGCGCAACTGTAGGTACAGTATCTAATCCAGATCACAACTTGGAGTCTCACGGAAAAGCTGGTCGCAAGAGATGGTTAGGTCGCAGACCTCGTAACCGTGGTGTTGTTATGAACCCGGTTGATCACCCAATGGGTGGTGGTGAAGGTCGTGCATCAGGTGGACACCCACGTTCACGTAAAGGCCTTCCAGCTAAAGGTTATAAGACTCGCAATCCTAAGAAGACTTCTAACAAATTTATTATTGAAAGAAGGAAAAAATAACGGAATAAAAGTATAGAGATTATGAGTCGTTCATTAAGAAAAGGTCCATATATTCAGGACAGTCTAGAAAAAAGAGTGCTCGCTATGAATGAGGGCACTATGAAGAAAGAGGTCATCAAAACTTGGTCTCGCGCTAGTATGATATCTCCAGACTTCGTAGGACACACTATAGCTGTTCATAATGGAAATAAATTTATTCCAGTTTATGTAACAGAGAATATGGTAGGTCACAAACTCGGAGAATTTGCACCGACACGTACCTTCAAAGGTCACTCGGGTAATCGTTAATAATTAAAAAAAGGATTACGAAATGGGATCAAGAAAAAGAGAAATGGCCAATAGGCTAAAAGAAATAAAGAAACAAACAGCTATTGCTAAGCTGAATGATGTTCCTACTTCACCACGCAAAATGCGTTTGGTAGCTGATATTATCAGAGGAGTAGAGGTAAATCGCGCTTTGGATATTCTTAAATATTCAAAGAAAGAGGCTTCAGTTCGTTTGGAAAAACTTCTTCGTAGCGCAATCGCTAACTGGGAAGCTAAAAACGAAGCTGATCGTAAAGAATTGGAAAATGGTAATGTATATGTTCAAACTATTATGGTTGGACAAGGTCGTACACTAAAACGTATCCGTACAGCTCCTCAAGGTCGTGCTGCACGTATCCGTAAACGTTCAAACCACGTTACTATTGTTGTAGGAACCAAACAAAAACCAGAAGTTAAGGAGGAAGCATAGTATGGGACAAAAAACAAATCCTATTAGCAACAGAGTCGGTATTATCCGCGGTTGGGACTCAAACTGGTCAGGTGACTACCCAAGCAGAATTTTGGAAGATTCTAAAATTCGTGAATATTTGAATGCTCGTCTTTCAAAGGCATCTTTGTCAAGAATCGTTATCGAGCGTTCTTTGAAATTGATTACAGTTACAATTCATACTGCACGTCCAGGTGTTATCATCGGTAAAGGTGGTAAAGAGGTGGATAAGTTGAAAGAAGAATTGAAGAAGGTTTGTAACAAAGAGGTTCAAATCAATATCTTCGAAGTAAAACGTCCAGAAGTTGATGCTAATATCGTAGCTAACAACATCGCTCGTCAAGTTGAAGGTAGAGTTTCTTATCGTAGAGCAATCAAAATGGCTATCGCTTCTACAATGAAAGTTGGTGCTGAAGGTATCAAAGTTCTTATCAGCGGTCGTCTAGGTGGTGCTGAAATGGCAAGAAGCGAACTATTCAAAGAGGGTCGTACTCCTCTTCACACTTTCCGTGCTGACATTGACTATGCTTTAGCAGAAGCTCACACTAAAGTTGGTGTGCTTGGTATTAAAGTATGGATTTGCAACGGTGAAGTTTATGGTAAACGTGACCTTTCTCCAAATGCAGGTGTAGCAGTTAATGCTCAACCTGAACAACAAAATGATCGTCGTCCTCGCAATGGTCGTGGTGGTCGTTCAAAAGGTCGTGGAGATCGTAAACCTCGTCAAAACAAAAGCAACGAGTAATTATACTTCACACAATAATTAAGCTGCGCCAAATTGACGCAGCTTTTTTATTTATATAGTATAGGCATCAATTTTGTACCATTGCTGTAATTGTTTAAATTTACAGAAAATTAGTATAAAAATGGAATTATTTATTGAAATAGCTGCCATTCTAATGGCAATTGTAGGCGTTTTGGGGTGTTTTTTACCAATTCTTCCAGGTCCTCCTATTAACTGGGCGGCACTTCTAATACTATATTTCTGGGGTCCAGAAGAGATCACGACAAGGTTTATGGTAATTTGGCTGGTTATAACAATTTTTGTAACTATTTTGGACTATTTTGTCCCTGCATATTTTACAAAAGTGACAGGTGGTTCAAGAGAAGCAGCCAGGGGATCGCTTGTAGGAACGATGGTAGGGTTATTCTTTTTCCCTCCATTCGGGATTATTATAGGTGCTTTTTTAGGGGCTATGGCTGCAGAAATGTTCTTTAATAGAAGGAATGCCGAAACCTCTTTTAAATCTGCATTTGGATCATTTCTTGGCTTTATTTTTGGCACATTCTTTAAATTGATGGCCTCTTTTATTATGCTTTATTATACAATAAAGTTCATAGTTTAATAGGATAGCATTTGTATAGCATCATTCCATATTTTGTCATTCCCGAGCTTGTCTCGGGAATCTGTTTTAGATTGCCGCACTTCGTGCAGCAATGACGAACAAATACCGTCATTCCCGAGCTTACTATACATAAGAAAACGTCATTCCAGAGCTTGTCTCGGGAATCTGATATAGATTGCCGGGCTACGCCCAGCAATGACGGTCCTAGTGCGTGTAGCAATGACGAACAAATACCGTCATTCCAAAATTCAATTCAAACGTCATTCCCGAGCTTGTCTCGGGAATCTGTTTAGATTGCCGCACTTCGTGCAGCAATGACGGAGAGTGAACAGATTGCCGGGCTTCGCCCAGCAATGACGCCCCTATTTCGTCATTCTAAAACTAGATTCAAATGTCATTCCCGAGCTTGTCTCGGGAATCTGTTTTAGATTGCCGGGCTACGCCCAGCAATGACGGAGAGTGAACAACACATAAAAAAGAGAGTGCATCTTTCGACGCACTCTCAAAAATATTTTGTAAGTATATTATTTATGAATATTCTTACTCAGTAAGAGCTTCCCAACCCTTATTTTGAACGATTGAATAAGTACCAGCTACACCTTCTGCATTAGTAGCATTTTTGTATTGATTATAAACATCCTTACAAATTGGTTCTAGATAGTTTCTGTATGAGAATGGAGCTCTGTTAGCATAGTTAGTAGGAACAGAGAAACCAACCATATCAGCACCATTTGTACCATCATAAACAACCTTAGTACCATCC
>JAFXFS010000016.1 GCA_017513445.1 Bacteroidales bacterium
AGCATACACCAACTTGTCTGCTTTTGTACCATCACTGATAGCACGGGTAGAGATACCACCTTCAAGACCAAGTGAGAACGTCACCTGCGCCTCATTTCCTGACTGAACTATATCCAGTTCGTCATTCATACACGATGTTGCGAACAACATACCTGCTGCTGCGAACATTCCTAAGAATAATTTCTTGTTCATCTTTGAAAAATTTAATTTTTATACAAATAGTTATTTTGATTTTCTTGTTTCTTAATGTTTACCACATCCCTTGTGGAATCGCACCCATTGTCGAGGGCTGATCTGCTTATGCAGAACCGAGTATTATCATCAATCTGTTGTTTCCTGCTGATGCAGGGTAAAGGTCTCGAAACTGTTCCTTACCTTTGCGGTGTTAGCTTGTTTGTTCTTTTCTGTTCGGCTTTTAACTCGTGATTAGCGTTATACTTATATTTAAAATCTCTTATTCTGTTGGTGTGAAATTTCCTGCGATGTTGCTTCTTTGGTTCGCCTCTATCTCCACCTGTGGAAATTCTACCGTCTTGCTTGTGTCTCCTTTGGTCAAGGTCAGTTTGGCAGAAATATTTGTGGCTGTGGTCGGGGCAAACACATAGCCCATAGCGAGATAGTTATATTCTGTGCCGTCAGCCGAGAATGTTTCGGTTGTGGTTTCATTGAAATTCCAAATAAATTCGGCTGCGCCACTTACGGTATTCGTGAATGGGTGGAATGTGTCGGGAGCACCACTTGCTATAAATGTGGCTTGCTTCGGTGTCCCTGTAGTTCCTACATTGATTTGAGCCAACGGGCGGACAAGTTCAACGGGGTAACTGCAATCTCCTGTAATGGTAATATCTTCCATCGTAGCGAAGAATGCGTCTGCTGCTTCTGCTTGGGCGAATGTTATCGGATTAGGTAAGGTATTCATTTCGATAGCGGTCAGATCATCTATATCGTAGGATGTCTGATTGCTATCATACGCCCAAAAGACAAAACTGTATGTCTGCTCCTGAGCCAATGTAAGCTGTACATCTACCGAAATGCCATTTATAGGGAACGATTGGCGGTCTATTTCATAGTAGTTCCAACTACCACCGCTGTTGGTATGCACATCGGCAACTCCCTTTTTGAATATGCCGACCACAAGGGTATTTACTTGTTCCGCTTTGCCGAATGCACGGGTACGGATGTCCGTTGGGAGCGTGGCAGTGAAACTCACCTGAACATCGCCCACATCGTGCAATTCATCCGAACAGGATTGTATGCCAGCCATCATCAAGGCAAGAATCGCCAATATCTGTATGTTATGTAGTAGATTCTTCATTATGTCTATCTGTTAGGGGAAAATAAGGTTATGGTCTCCGTCAAAGTCGGGATTGATGGTAACACCTCCCGATGCCTCCGACATCAGGAACATACCAGTCATTATGGTATGATGGCTACGTTTGAGCGGTACCTTTATCGGCTCGGTCAAGGAGAGTTGCGTACCCTCATTGTCATAGATACCTATCTGCACGGTTACAGCCGAATTCTTGCCGTTCACAAACACATAGTCAAATCCCATCGTAGCCTCCGACTCGGAGAGCTTTCTCAATGTGGATTCAAACATCACTCCCGTAGAGGAGTCCATAGGCTTGTCGGTATTCATATTGTAAGCATCGGGCATAAATCCCACGTAGTAGAACACCACCTTGTAATCCTCGATATTTACGGTTCTTGTCGGGGTATCGTCATTTGATGCGGCCTTGTTTCCATTGGCTTTTGAGGCGACACGGACAGATTCCTTGTCAATAAACTTCCCCAAATCGTTTGTTATGAACTCAAATTTGGCAAGAGGTCGTTGCATCGCTATATCCAATGTGTCGGGCAGATGCTCCATAATATCCGCTACGAGGGAAATGTTGTTTGAACCTCTGAAAGCGTCACGATAGTCATTGCTGCCCTTATGGTCGCCTTGCAATCTGATTTCCGCAAAGTTGTCGGCATTGTAAAAATGGCTGTCACCACTTACCTGTACCAAGTCAGACCATACCATCACATTGTAGTTGCCAGGCAGAAGGTCGAGCGTGACTTCGTGGTCGTAGCCCTCTGATATATCTTTCGTGAATACAAACTCCTGTGTATAGTCAGATGTGTTACGCATTTTCTCCGATACTGGATAGGTGCGGACAATGTAGCGTATCTTTCCATAATCACGATGATTGTCGTATGTCTCGCCATATCCCTGCTCAATGACCTCTGCACCATCGTAGAGGTGTTTCCATTCGGCCATATCCGTTTCATAGTTCAGGCGAAGATGCATTTTTACAAACTCCGGTATTTCAGGCCATTCGTGAACATTACAAGCCGAAAAAAGCAATATCGGCAGGCATATAATAAGGTATAGAATCTTTCTCATCGCTTGCCTCCTTTCTTCTTCAGGTCAAATGAATAGGAGAACGATACCGCTACTTGGTCGATACCCCAGTAGGTATTCTTGAGACTCTCTATCATCAGACCGTCTTTTGTGCCTGGAGTGTTGTGGAACTTGTCGTAGTGATTTGAATATACTCCTGCTCCGAGTGAGAACTCCACCCTCCAACGGTTGTTTTTGCTGATGGGCAGACGATAACCGATGCTCACACCTCCACCGATGGCAGGTGTCTCACGGTTATGGTCTTGGTAGCGATAATCACCATCAAAAGCAAAATTGTAGTATGCCAAACCGAAGTGTACCCCACCGAAGAATCCGTCATTCTCTTCCGACAGCCAATAACGAAGCTCAGGCTGAACAGCAAATGTGCGGAACTTGATAGTTTGCTTGAAATAATTCCAAGCGGAGTAATATATAGGCAATGTAAGCGACAAGTGTTGCATCAAGTCAATCTCAACAGCTGTATTGACCATAGCCAACCCTAAGCCCAGAACATTTGTCTTTAAGTATAGTCCTTGATGCCAATTCCCAATTTCATCTTCAGTCATTGGTACTATTTCCGGTTTAGAAGTCATTAAAGAGATATTTGTATCTATTATCATCTCTTCTTCTATCTTCACTGGAACCACTGGAACCACAGGAACCACCGGGGCATCTTCAATCGCTAATTCTTTCTCAACAATAGCTACAATTGTACTATCCTTTTGAACGCTCTCCTGATTGACAATCTCTTTTTCTTTTGTAGAAAAAATCACTGATGCACTCCTCATTTTATTGAAGAAACGGTGGTCAATCTCCTCCCATATATTTCCATTTTCTAATGCCTTCAACTTGAGAACAGATCTGTTGTATGGAGTGTTTTTACTCTCCAAATCAAGAATCTCATCAATAATTGTTAGTACATCTCCCTTTCGATAGAGATTAGACTCTTGAATCATTGACTCAAGATCCCTCCAGGAGAGGTGTTGTTCATTTCTTGTAATTATACTATCGGGAATATCTATATTGTTTAGAACCAGATTTTCTATTGCATTAAGTCTTCCTCTTACTATTCTGGTATTGATCGTTTCTGTACCTTCTGGTGATGCAAATGCAGAAAGTGAAAGATCCCTAATAATGATAGTAGTATCCTGAGATAGGGTAGAGATATACTCTTTAAGTTCCTTAATGACTTGTGAATTATCATTATATAGAGTATCTATCTCAATCCTATTCACTCTGAAATCAACAGAAAACTCTCGTTTAGTTTCCTGCGAACTCAGAGGAATGACATTAAGCAAAAATAATATTAAAAGATATCTGTATTTAACCATAAATCAAATAAAAGATAAAGAGAAAAATATTCTCAATATTTTTAATATGTATGTAATCAATGTGTTGCTATAATATAAAAAGCGAAACAAAACTACTTCTCTTCATAAGAGAAGTACAACTCTCTTAGAAAAACGATTCCTCCATAGATGAAGAGAGCTAACTTATATATGAATTGATACAGATTCTCCAAAAATTGCACATCAGTCAATGGAAATTTACAAGATTTCTTCTTGTTAAATTATAAAAGTGGATAGAAGGTTTAATCTGAAATTTTGGCAACAATTTTAATAGCTATGAACATATAGTAAAACTGGAAGAAAAAAAATTGTTTTATATGTAATAGCTATTACGAAAAATGTGGGTAAATAGGAAATTTAAGTCAAAAATTTGATAATTTTAGACTTAAAATAGCTTGTTTGTGGAAAAATTGAACATAACAGTGGATTTTTCTATAATAAATAGAAAAATCATAAAAAAAGTGATTTTTTTATAAAAAAAAGAGGCCAAAAAATTTGTTTTATATCTTTATAACTTTTAAAATTGTAGTCGCAAATAGCTTGCGTTAATGTGCGACTGCACAAATAAAGTATAGAAAACTGTACTTCTCTTATGAAGAGATGCTGGTATTTATAAGAGATATGTAATTATATTAAATACTTGATAAGTATTAATCCGCTTTCCATATGTCAAAAATAATACATATTTTCCCAATTTTCAAACAATTTTAATTTTTTTACAATTATTTAATAAAATGTAATTAGAAGATCTTTTTATATGACCTCTCAAAAAAAAGAGGTGCATCTTACGACACACCTCTTAATTAGTTTAGATTCCCAGGCCTCTATTGCCTGAATATATTATTACGATAAGAATCCAAGCAACATACCTGCTGCTACTGCACTACCAATAACACCTGCTACGTTTGGACCCATAGCGTGCATTAATAGATAGTTGCTCTTATCATATAGCAAACCTGTAACTTGTGATACACGAGCTGCATCTGGCACTGCAGATACACCTGCGTTACCGATAAGTGGGTTGATCTTATTATCTTTCTTAAGGAATAGGTTAAAGAACTTAACGAACAATACACCCGCTGCAGTTGCAATAACGAATGAACCTGCACCGATTAGGAAGATATAAACAGATTTCCATTGAAGGAATTTGTCTGCTTGAGTTGAACAACCTACTGTGATACCGATAAGGATAGTAACGATGTCGATAAGTGGACCGCGAGCTGTCTCAGCAAGACGACGAGTTACACCACTCTCTTTAATCAAGTTACCGAAGAATAGCATACCCAACAATGGAATACCTGAAGGAACGATAAATGCTGTCAAAAGGAAACCAACGATAGGGAAGATCTTCTTCTCTGTAGCAGAAACTGCTCTTGGAGGTTTCATCTTGATAAGACGCTCTTTCTTGGTTGTAAGCAACTTCATAATTGGAGGTTGGATTACAGGAACCAAAGCCATATAAGAGTATGCCGAAACGGCAATTGCACCCATCAAGTCCGGAGCCAATCTAGATGATAGGAAGATCGCTGTAGGACCGTCAGCACCACCGATGATACCGATTGCACCAGCTTCAGCTGGAGTAAATCCAAGGTGAAGGGCAATAATGTAAGCACCGAAAATACCGAACTGAGCAGCTGCACCAATCAGCAGCAATTTAGGATTGGATATCAGAGCGGAGAAGTCCGTCATCGCACCAATGCCTAAGAAGATAAGAGGTGGGTAAAAACCTCTCTGTACACCTTGATAAAGGATATTAAGTACAGAGCCCTCTTCATAGACTCCGACACTTAAGCCAGGGAATAGAGGAATATTACCAATGATAATACCAAATCCGATAGGAACAAGCAACATCGGCTCCCAATCTTTAGCGATTGCAAGGTAGATAAATACGATACCAATAACAATCATCAAAAGATATTTTAGCTCGAAATTGGCAAATCCGGTATAACCCCAAAATGCCTGTAAATTATCTAAAATTGTATTCATACCAGATTATTTAATTACATATAGTGGAGCACCTTCAAGAACAGAGTCGCCTTTGTTAACTTTAACAGCAGCTACTGTACCATCGCAAGGAGCTTCAATGTTGTTTTCCATTTTCATTGCTTCAAGTACCATAAGAACTTGACCTCTCTTAACTACATCACCCTCTTTAGCTTTTAGCTCAAGAACGATACCTGGAAGTGGAGAAGAAACTGTTTCGCCACCAGTTGATGCAGGAGCTGCAGCTTTAACTGGAGCTGCTGCTGCTACAGGTGCTGCGTGAGAAGCTGAAGCGGTTGGTTGGATAACTGTAACTTTAGGAGCTGACTTAGTAACAGGTTGTTCATATTCAACTTTGAATTGAGTTCCATTTACCTCAACTGTTGCTTCTGTTTCGCCAACTTCATCAACAACTACATTGTAGTTATTACCATTTATTTTTAATTTATACTCTTTCATAATTTTATTAACTATTTACTCTTTTTAACTTGTGGAGTTTGACGTAGTGTGTAAATCTTAGAACTCCAAGGTGAATATGTTCTATCTGTGTGTTGCATTGTAATCATAAAGCTTTCAGCATCGTGTGCCTCATTTTCAATACGATATAGATTCAATGCCATAGCAATTGCAGCAATCTGTTCTGATGTTGTATCTTCAACAGAAACCGATGGTTTTGAAGTAGCAGTTTGTGAACGGTCAGATTTAGATTGTCTTTGTCTTACAGAGAACTTGCCGATATACTTGAAAATGAAATATAGAATAATCAATGCCAAGAATACTGTACCCATAGAGGTAATAGTCAAAGTAAGACCGTGAGGGTCTATCTTAGCCATACGCATTGATTTACTCTCATTATTAACTCCAGAGTTGTTGGTGCTAGGAGATGTTCTATCCATTTGTGCCCAACCTTCGCCTGAGCCATCGTTTGATCCTATACCATCTTCGGTTCTACCATAAGAAACATTTGCTAAAGATGAGTCTGTTGCAAATTGTTTAGGAATTGCAATGTAGTCAATAATAGTTTTTCCGTCGCTGCTCACGAAGAATAGAGTATCACTATCATTAAGTTTGAAATTAACGTGGAAAGTACCTCTATATGGTTGAGAATCAGCCCAGAAAAGAGTATGTTGGCGAGGTTTAATTTTGGTATTAACGTCGCCTTTCGGAATGATATACTTAGTAAGATTAGTTCTGTCGTTTGATAGGTAGCAACCTCCAATTTCGACAGTTCCGTACGAGGTGTTGAATAGTTCGAACCATCCGTTCTGTTGTCCGAAATCATCTTGGAAGTCATCAGTGTTGACTACAAGGATTTCATTAAGTCGCATATCCGACTGACTTTGAGCAGATGCACCAAAAGCAACAACCAAGCCGAAAAATACTAATAATGATTTTAATTTATTCATAATTCAAATTAGATTATAAAGGAAGGTTGTCGTGCTTTTTAGCAGGATTAGACAATTTCTTAGTTGAAAGTTGTTCCAATGCACGGATAACGCGGAAACGTGTATTTCTTGGTTCGATAACGTCATCAATGTAACCATATTTAGCTGCATTGTATGGGTTAGCAAATGCATCGCGATACTCTTTCTCTTTTTCAGCTTTGAAAGCTGCAGGATCTTCAGCAGCAGCCATCTCTTTACCATAAAGGATACCGATAGCACCTGAAGGACCCATAACTGCAATCTCTGCAGATGGCCAAGCGTAGTTGATGTCACCACGTAGGTGTTTACTACTCATAACGCAATATGCACCACCGTAAGATTTTCTCAAAGTAACAGTTACTTTTGGAACAGTAGCTTCACCGTAAGCGTAAAGAAGTTTAGCACCGTGAAGGATTACTCCACCATACTCTTGTTGTGTACCAGGAAGGAAACCAGGAACATCAACGAATGTTACAAGAGGAATGTTGAATGCGTCGCAGAAACGGATGAAACGAGCAGCTTTTCTTGAAGCGTTGCAGTCAAGAACACCTGCCAAAACTTTAGGTTGGTTTGCAATAATACCTACTGCAGTACCACCGAAGCGAGCGAAACCTACGATAATATTCTTTGCATAATCTTTGTGAACTTCCAAGAATTTACCATCATCCACAGTTGCACCGATAACTTCATACATATCGTATGCTTTGTTTGGATTGTCAGGAATGATTTCGTTTAGAGAATCTTCCAATCTTTGGATAGGGTCATCAGTTGGTACGTATGGTGGCTCTTCCATATTGTTTTGAGGCATATAGCTCAAAAGTTCACGGATAAGACCTAAACCATCAACCTCATTATCAACAGCAAAGTGTGCAACACCACTCTTTGTTGTGTGAACACTTGCACCACCCAATTGTTCTTGAGTAACATCTTCACCAGTTACTGATTTAACAACTGAAGGACCAGTAAGGAACATATAACTTGTTCCACGAGTCATGATGTTAAAGTCTGTAAGAGCTGGAGAATATACAGCACCACCAGCGCAAGGGCCAAAGATTGCAGAAATTTGAGGGATAACACCTGAAGCAAGAATGTTGCGTTGGAAGATTTCAGTATAGCCTGCCAATGCATTTACACCCTCTTGGATACGAGCTCCACCTGAGTCATTAAGACCGATTACAGGAGCACCAACTTTCATAGCTTGATCTAAAACTTTGCAAATTTTAAGTGCAAGAGTCTCTGAAAGTGATCCACCAAATACTGTAAAGTCTTGTGCAAAAACATAGACTAATCTACCATTGATTGTACCATAACCTGTAACAACACCATCACCTAAGAATGTTTGTTTTTCCATACCGAAGTTTGTACAACGGTGTGTTACGAACATATCAAATTCTTCAAAACTACCCTCGTCCAAAAGCATATTGATTCTTTCGCGAGCAGTGTATTTACCTTTTTGGTGTTGAGAGTCAATTCTCTTTTGACCACCACCAAGACGTGCCTTCTCTCTAAGTTCGATAAGGGCTTTAATTTGTTCCAATTGTTGGCTCATTACTAATATTTTTTTAGTCAATTATTTGTTTTCGTTTGGATCTTCGCACAATTCTGTAAGAACGCCCATAGTTGATTTTGGGTGAAGGAATGCGATATTTAGACCTTCAGCGCCTTTACGAGGAGCTTTGTCAATTAGTCTAACTCCTTTGCTTTCAGCCTCTTCAAGTGCTTTTTGAACACCTGTAGTAGCAAATGCAATGTGGTGGATACCTTCGCCTCTTTTCTCAATGAATTGAGCGATTGTACCCTCTGGAGATGTACTTTCAAGAAGTTCAATTTTTGTTTGTCCAATTTTGAAGAATGCAGTTTTTACTTTTTGGTCAGCAACCTCTTCGATTGAGTAGCATTTAAGACCAAGAATCTCTTCGTAATAAGGGATAGCAGTTTCTAATGATTTAACTGCAATACCTAAATGTTCAATGTGGGTTAATTCCATAATAATATTTAATTTATACGTATAATGATACTATTTTACTATATCACGCAAATTTATCAATTATTATTAATAAATAAATAAAAAATCTCATTTTTAATCAACACTTTTTGAACATATAATGTTAAAAAACAAATAAAAAAGAGTGAACTCATAATAAGTTCACCCTTTTACAATAATATATTATGAAAATGTCCTTACAGTTGAAGTGTGTGGTAAACATTCTGAACATCGTCATCCTCTTCCAATCTCTCGATAAGTTTATTCAACTCAACTCTATCCTCTTCTGGTACATTTTTAAGATCCACGTTAGGAATTCTCTCAAATCCACCTGATACAAGTTGGTAGTTGTTCTCTTCAATAAATTGTTGAATCTGACCAAATGCAGTGTATTCACCATAGATTACAATTACATCATCCTCTTCATCTCTGAAAATTTCTTCGCCACCGTAGTCAATAAGTTCCAATTCCAGTTCATCTAAATCTACTGGATTTTCACTCTTCATTTTGAAGACGCATTTGCGATCGAACATATAATCCACTGATCCTGCAGTACCTAAACTTCCACCATATTTATTAAAGTAACTACGTACATTGGCGACTGTGCGCATATGGTTGTCTGTTGCAGTTTCAATAAGGAATGCAATTCCGTGAGGACCATATCCTTCGTATACAATCTCTTTATAGTCGCTTTGATCCTTTTCAACAGCTCTTTTAATAGCTCTATCGATGTTATCTTTAGGCATATTTTCAGACTTTGCAGTCTGGATAAGAGTTCTTAGACGTGGGTTGCCGCTAGGATCTGTACCACCTTGTTTTGCTGCAATTGTAATCTCTTTTCCAAGGCGTGTAAATACGCGGGCCATATTGCCCCAGCGTTTAAACTTACGCTCTTTTCTAAATTCAAATGCTCTTCCCATATTAAATGTTATTTAAGACGGCTGATATATTTGTCAATTTCACTTGCCTCAATAGTTTGAGGATATTTAACTTTAATCTCCTCGTATAGTGCTAGAGCTTCGTCAGCATTGCCCATCTCTTCGCAAAGAATACCTGCTTTCAAAAGGTATTGAGCTGAGAATTCATTATCAGAAGTTGCTGCAGCATTTTTGTAACTTTTAAGAGCTTCAGAGTATTTCTCTAGACCAACGTATGCATCAGCGATGCAGCATTGTGCTCTACCTAAGATGATTTTATCTTTACCGTTGTATTTTTTCAAATAATCGATAGCAGCTTGATAATTGCCAAGTTGCAATTCGCAAACACCAGCATAGAAGTAGATATCTTTGCCAGCTTTTGTGCCATATTCATCTAAAACTTGAACAAAACCTAAAGCATTTCCGTCGCCATTAAGAGCTTGTTCATAATCATTTGCACGGAAGTATTCTTCTGCAGTCATCATTTGAGCTTTTGCCTCTTCGATGTTTGGAAGTTTAACCCAATTGTGGTAAGCAAATAAAATAGCAACAAGAGCTATTACACCTACAACTGCCCAAGTGATAACCTTACCATTCTTTTTCAAAAATTTTTCAACGCCAGAAACTGCTTCTCCTACAGCTTGTGCGTTATTTACGTTTTGTTCTTTCTGTGACATTTCTCGATATTTTAATTTTAAGGATTGCAAAAATACAAATAAAAGTGCAATCACAAACATTTTTTATAATTTTGTTGCTTGAAAATGAAAAAATGGCATCCTATGTATATTGATAAAATCATTATATCTAACTTCAAAAATATAGAAACTGCCGAGCTCACCTTTTCCAAGAAGTTTAACTACATTACTGGAAATAATGGTGAAGGCAAGACAAATCTATTGGATGCCCTATACTATCTCTCACTTACTAAAAGTTACTTTCCTGTGACTGATAAACAATTGATATTCAATGGTTCAGAGGCAATGTCTATCAATGGAACCTATCAATTTGACGACGATTTGAGAGAGGTTATAGCAATTGGAATCAAAGGTTCAGGAGAGAAGGTACTCAAGCGTAATGGCAAGAGTTTATCTACATTGTCGTCGTATATAGGAGTAATCCCTATCGTAATGGTCTCACCTTGGGACACCTCTTTGATTTCAGAATCCGGAGAGACTAGAAGGAAATACCTTAATTATATTCTTTCTCAAACTGATAGAGACTATTTTCGCCACCTAATCTCTTACAATCATCTTCTTGCTCAAAGAAATAAATTGTTAAAGGATGAGTCAATCAATGATGATCTGATAGAGACAATCTCTATGCAGTTGGAGAATCACGCTACCTATATTTATAATTGTAGGGAGTCCCTTTGTAGAGAATTGTCGGTTCCCGTTAAACGTTATTACGAAGCAATTTCTTCTGGTAAAGAGAAGATAGATTTACTCTATACTTCTGATTTACAGCGTTCTACTATGGAACAACTCCTGATTGATTCGTACCAGAGGGACAGAATTTTAAAATATACATCAGTTGGAGTTCAGAGAGATGACATAGATTTTCTTATGAATGGTCAATCAATCAAAAAGTTTGGCTCCCAAGGTCAGCAAAAGAGCTTTTTGACTGCACTTAAACTTGCTCAATTCTCTCTTTTACGACAGAAAAATGGTTTTTCTCCGATTCTGCTTCTTGACGATTTATTTGACAGATTAGATACTGAACGTATCAATTCTCTGCTTCATTTAGTCTCATCAGATGAATTTGGTCAAATATTTATTACGGATAGTAATAAGTTGAGAATCAATCAAATAGCTGATTCTATCGGTAGTTCTTTCAAGAGTTTTACAGTAGTTAATGGTTCATTTATTACTGAAAGAGATGAAGAGAGGTAATACAATGCGATTAGGAGATATTATAGGCCTTTACAAAAAGAGTGAAGGGCTGGAGAAGGGTTTTGAAACATTGAGTGTCTTCAAGGCCTGGGATGAGGTTGTAGGTGTTGAAGCCGCTACAGTCACAACCTCAAAATTCTTCAAGGATGGAATCCTATATGTTACACTTTCATCATCTGTATTTAGAAGTGACCTATATTTCCAATTACCGGCAATAAAGAGCAGAATCAATCAGATACTTGGTGGTAACGTGGTTAAGTTTATCAATCTTAAATAATTATGAATCAATATATTAACATAGTTATTGATATTGATATCCCCTTTATCAAATCGATTTTCGAACCCTATTGTAATGTGAAATATTATAAGGGGGCAGATTTCACAAACTCAAATGTGAAGGATGCTGATGCTCTTATTGTAAGAACTCGAACAAAGTGCAATAGAGAGCTGTTGGAGGGAACATCTGTCAAGTTTATTGCAACGGCTACAATCGGATTGGATCATATCGATTTGGATTATGCCAAGGAGAAAGGAATAGTTGTAGTTAATGCCGCAGGATGCAACAGCGGGGGTGTTATGCAATATGTCTTTACTGCAATATATTCTCTCGCACATAAACTCTCTATTCCGTTGTCTAACAAGACATTAGGAGTTGTAGGTTGTGGTAATGTAGGATCAAAAGTAGTAAAGTTGGCAGAGAAACTTGGTTTTAGAGTCTTAAAGAACGATCCTCCTAAAGAGTTACTTGATCCTAATGGTGGATATGTTAATCTCGATAAACTACTTGCAGAGTCTGATATTGTAACTCTTCATACCCCTTTGGACTCAACAACAGAGAATCTGGCCTCATACAATTTTTTCCAGAAAATTAAAGATGGAGCAATTTTTATAAATTCTTCAAGAGGGGAGGTGGTAGATGATGATGCATTGCTGGCACATAGAGATAAGTTGTCAGGTGTTGTAATCGATGTTTGGAGAGATGAACCAAATGTTAATATAAATCTCCTAAATGCTTCAGACATAGCTACTTATCACATAGCTGGCTATTCACTTCAAGGTAAGATAAATGCTACAGTTTTATCAGTTAGAGCTGTTGCGGAATTTTTCAATATTTATCAACTTACAGAGTTCGAAATCCCTACTGAAACTAAATTTTTAGACTTTTCTAACAAATCTCAAGCAGAAATATTGGTTTTGCTAAATAATTTTTACGAAATTTACCGAGATGATTTAAAATTAAGGTCAAATCCTAAAAATTTCGAAAATTATAGATCAAAATACAATTATAGAGATGAATTCACTTTTTAATGATCAAATCAGTGCTCAATTGCAAAATTTGGGAATTTCAGTTGAGAAGGTCACAAGTCAATTAGAAAATTTCAAAACAGGTTTTCCCTATCTAAATGTTATTTCTGCCGCTACTCCTGCAAAAGGTATCACAGTAATGGATGAAGCTCAGATATCTGAGTCTTTAAATCTATATGAGAGTTCTCAATTAAAAATTGCAAAATTTGTCCCTGCTTCAGGTGCAGCTTCGAGAATGTTCAAAGATCTCTTCAATGCTGTTGATACACTTGAAAAGGGTGGCTCTCCAAGTGAGTGCGCTGCGGAGAAATTTGTTGCTAATATTAAAGACTTTGCATTCTATACACCAGAAGAATTTGATGGAAAAAGTGAGCTTGAAATTCTTAAAAAGGTCTTGGATGCTGATCAGATGGGATATGGTGTTAAACCTAAAGGTGTACTTAAATTCCATAAGTATAATGCTCAGGAACTCAAAGATTTAAGCATATCTGATATTTCAGAGGAATCTCGTACTGCATTTGAAGAACACCTTGTAGAAGGAGCTCTCTATGCACAAAAGGGTGGAGTGGTTGAGATCATTGTTTCAGTATCTCCTGAACATCAAAAAGGATTCGAGCAGTTGTTTGATTCTGTTAAAGAAAAATATGAGAATCGTTACAATGTTAAATATAATATTAATTTCACTCAGCAGATGCCATCAACCGATACTGTTGCTGTAAATGAGGATAATACTCCATTTATAAAAAGCGATGGAAATCTTCTCTTCAGACCAGGCGGTCACGGAGCTCTGATCTATAACCTTAATGAGATCGATGCAGATGTTGTCATCATCAAAAATATTGATAATGTTGTAAAACAGAGTTACATTGAAGAGACAGTTTTGTGGAAAAAAATTGTCGTTGGCAAGTTGCTTCAAGCAAGGGCTAAAACATTCAAATATCTTGAGCAATTAGAGTCAGTTTCAGATGAAAAAGAGCTCGAAAACCTATGTAACGAAATTGTTAAATACATTGATAATGAATATTGTATAACAATTCCTGAGATGCCTGCTTCAGAATTGCCAAAATTCTTGAAAAATAAGTTAAATCGTCCGATTAGAGTGTGCGGAATGGTCAAAAATGTTGGTGAACCTGGAGGTGGTCCATTTATTATAAAAGAGGAAGATGGCACTACATCTTTACAAATTCTTGAGAGTGTACAGCTAAATCCAAATGATCCTAAAGTGATGGAGATGTTCCATAGCGGAACTCACTTCAACCCTGTTGATTTAGTTTGCTCATTGAAGGATTATAAAGGAGAAAAATTTGATTTACCAGCATTTGTAGATCCAAAAGCCGGATTCATCTCATCAAAGAGTTACGAAGGTCGTTCACTCAAAGCTCAGGAGTTGCCTGGTTTATGGAACGGAGCTATGAGTGATTGGAATACAATTTTTGTAGATGTACCTCTTATTACATTCAACCCTGTTAAAACAATTTTTGACCTTCTAAGAAAAGAGCATAGGTAAAATGTTGAAAATTAACAATTTAGAAGAAAACTTCATTGAAACTAGAGCTGCTAAGGCAAGGGAACTCTTTCAAAGTGGATATAATTGCTGTCAGAGTGTTGTCCTAGCATTTTCAGATTTAATAGATAGTGACACTAAAACATTAGCCTCCTTAACTTCAGGTTTTGGAGGCGGTTTTGGTCGTTTGAGAGAGGTTTGTGGTACAGTTTCAGGAATGACTTTTATGTCCGGATTGATATCGCCTGCTGATGATCCATCTATTATGGATGCAAGAAAGGCAAATTATTCTCTTGTTCAGAAATTTGCATCAGAATTTAGATCAATCAATGGCTCAATAGTTTGTGCTGAACTTCTTGGACTTAAACCAAAGTCCAATCCGGAACCGCCGATGCCATCTGAGCGCACCGCAGATTACTATAAAAAGCGTCCTTGTGCAGAATTGGTTGAAATAGCAGCTAAAATAGTAGCAACAGAGATAGTTGAGAGAGCGTAATTTTATACTTGTTACGCTCTCCTTTTTTAATTACTCCAAAAAATTAATCTAAATGATAGCTCTCTCCTAAAAAATCACTATTTTTGCAGTTTGATTAAGGAAAAATGAGATGATAGATCAGAGAGCTATAGAAAAATTCAAAAATTTAGAGACACCTCTATATTATTACGATATGGACCTGTTGAAGAGGACTCTTGAACTTTGTAGAAGAGAACTCGATAAATATGGTTATAAGGCACATTATGCATTGAAATCAAATATCAATAAAAGAATATTAGCTCTTATTAAGGAATATGGTTTTGGAGCAGATTGTGTTAGTGGTAATGAGGTTATGTGGGCGTACGAAGCTGGATTTGCTCCTGAAAAAATTGTTTTTGCTGGTGTAGGAAAGACAGATAAGGAGATTCGTCAGGCTCTAGAAATTGGAATTTTCTCTTTTAATTGCGAATCAACTGCAGAAATCTCTATCATAGATGAATTAGCAGGAGAGATGGGTAAAAAGGCAAATATCTCTCTTAGAATCAATCCTGATGTGGATGCTCATACTCATAAATTTATCACTACAGGAAAGAAAGAGAATAAATTTGGAATCTCCTTGAATAAACTTTTGGAGACGATTGAGGCGATAAAAAATTGTAAAAATATAGAATTGATTGGTATCCATTTCCACGTTGGTTCTCAAATTACTGATATTGATGTTTTTGCAACGCTTTGCGAAAAGGTTAATGTCATTACTGCCTGGTTGAAAGATAATGGCTTGCATATTAAATCCATTAATCTTGGTGGTGGATTGGGAATTGATTATGAACACCCATTGGAGAATCCAATTGCCGATTTTGAAAAATATTTTGCTACGATAAATAAACATCTTCACTTGGACGAGGGACAGGAAGTTCACTTTGAACCGGGCCGATCTCTGGTTGCACAATGTGGCGCTTTGATTAGCCGAGTTCTCTATATAAAAGAGGGAGATAATATCGATTTTCTAATTCTTGATGCTGGTATGAATAATTTAATCAGACCTGCATTATACGAAGCAAATCACGATATTATAAACCTTACTTCAAGTGAAGCTTTACATACATACGACATTGTTGGACCTGTTTGTGAGACAAGTGATAAATTTGCATCTTCAAAGAGTATCAATGGAGCGAAACGAGGAGATTTAATTGCAATACTCTCTGCTGGTGCTTATGGCGAGGTAATGTCGATGAGATATAATTTAAAAGATATAGCAAACCACTACTATTCTGATAATCTATAATTTACATAAATAAAATGTTTGAAAATTTAGTTGATAGACTGGAAAGCTCCTTTAAGCTCTTAAAAGGACAGGGAAAAATTACAGAAGTTAATGTCTCTGAGACACTTAAGGAGATTAGAAAGGCACTTTTGGATGCCGATGTTAGTTATAAAATTGCCAAAACATTCTGTGATCAGGTTAAACAAAAGGCTTTAGGACAAGATGTCTTGAAGGCAGTTAAACCTGAACAAATGATGGTTAAAATTGTTCACGATGAGTTAGCAACCTTAATGGGTAGCGAGTCATCTGATATTAACATCAAAGGCTCACCAGGAGTAGTTTTAGTTTCCGGTTTACAAGGTTCGGGTAAAACAACTTTCTGCGGAAAGTTGGCAAACAATATCAAATCTAAGAGAGGTATCCGTCCACTATTGGTTGCCGGTGACGTTTATCGTCCTGCCGCAATTGAGCAATTAAAGGTGCTCGGTGAGCAAATCGGTGTCACTGTTTATACAGAAGAGGGTGTTCAAGATCCTGTTCAAATTGCTAAAAACGCTATTACTCTAGCTAAGAAAGAGGGATATGGAGTTGTAATTGTCGATACTGCCGGTCGTTTGGCTGTTGATGAATTTATGATGAAAGAGATTGCCTCTATTAAGAGTGCAGTACAACCATCAGAGACTCTATTCGTAGTGGATGCAATGACAGGTCAAGATGCTGTCGAAACAGCAAAAGCATTCAACGAAGTCCTTGATTTTGACGGAGTTGTATTGACAAAGATGGATGGTGATACTCGTGGTGGTGCTGCTCTTTCTATCAAAGCTGTTGTTGGTAAGCCTATCAAATTTGTCAGCTCTGGAGAGAAGATGGAGACACTTGATCTCTTCCACCCAAAACGTATTGCTGACCGTATTTTAGGTATGGGTGACGTTGTTACCTTGGTTGAAAAAGCACAAGAGCAATTCAACGAAGAGGAAGCACGTAAACTTCATAAGAAACTTGCTAAGAATCAATATACTCTATCTGATTTCTATGAACAAATCCAACAAATCAAGAAGATGGGTAACATCAAAGATTTAGCATCTATGATCCCAGGAGTTGGAAAAGCACTTAGAGATGTTGATATTGATAACTCCTCATTCAAAAGCATTGAAGCGATCATTCTATCAATGACTCCAGAAGAGAGAGAAAAACCAGAACTAATCAATGGCTCTAGAAGAAAGAGAATTGCTGACGGTAGCGGTACTTCAATTGTAGAGATTAACAGATTGCTTAAACAATTTGAACAAACTCGCAAGATTATGAAGAATATGGCCGGAGGTAATAAAATGGCTGCATTAAAAGGTAAAAAAAGAAGATAATATGGTGATTCTCAATGGAAAAGAGACTTCTGATTTGATTAAGCAGGAGTTAGCAAAAGAGGTTGAAGCATTTGTTGCAGCTGGTGGAAAACGTCCTCACTTGTGTGCAATTCTTGTAGGAGAAGATGGAGCAAGTCAAACTTATGTAAATAATAAAGAGAGATCTTGTAAACAAGTTGGCTTTAACTCAACAGTTCTGAGAATGCCTGCTGATACTACACAAGAAACTTTGCTTAAAGAGATTGAAAAAATCAATCAAAATGATGATGTAGATGGATTGATAGTACAATTACCACTACCTAAACATATTGATGAACAAGTAGTTATCAATGCTATTGATCCAAACAAAGATGTAGATGGTTTCCATCCTGTAAATGTCGGAAAATTATCATTAGGTCTTGATACATTTGTTTGTGCAACTCCATTTGGTATTATGAAACTCCTTGAGAGATACCAAATCGAAACTAAAGGTAAAAAGTGTGTAATTCTTGGTCGTAGTAACATTGTTGGCAGACCAATGGCAAATCTTCTTTCACAAAAGGGTTATCCTGGTGATTGTACTGTTACTATTTGCCACAGTAGAACTGAAAATATCAAAGAGCATACTTTAAATGCAGATATTATTATTGCCGCACTTGGTGTCCCTCACTTCTTGACAGCAGATATGGTTAAAGAAGGTGCAGTGATTATAGATGTTGGAATTACGCGCGTGCCAGCCGATAATGAAAAGGGATATGTTTTAAGAGGCGATGTTGATTATGATAATGTTGCACCAAAGGCATCATATATCACGCCTGTTCCTGGTGGAGTAGGCCCAATGACTATTGTCTCTCTTTTGAATAATACACTTAAAGCAGCGAGAAAGAGAGAGTTATAAAGAATAGTACAGGTTAAATGGGCTTGTCACTATCCCTATGATGAAACAGAGTGATGTTTAGATACTCGCAAATAGTATCAGTCGTTGCTTTTTCTGATATCGCGGAAAGAATATTTCTCAATTATTTCGCCATCTTTCAGATGCAGGATAAGAGGAATTGAGCCGTAAGTAATTGAAAGAAAATCATTTGCAGGTAAGAAGCTAAAACTTTTTGCCTGCATTTTTGTATTATCAAACCACTCTCTGGTATCCTTCTCATCGCCACCAAAAATTATATGAATATCTCCATTAGAAAATTCACCTCTATCTCTTAGAATCATGATTTTCTTAGCCGCTTTTATACAATAGTTACATTTAAGGGAGAATAGGCAAACTATCTTCTCTCCTTCGAATAGCTCTGCTGGGATAATATTTTTAGCTTTTGCCTCCTCTAATGCTTCAATATTTACTTCTGTATGTTTTTGATACGATTCATATCTCCAATTATCAGGAGGTGAAATAATAAATACAGTAGCAGTCACAGCAATGGAAATAAGAGCTCCCCACAATGGTAATTTTTTGATTTTGAATGATTTAGTATTGTAAGTCGAGATTAATAAGAGTATCATAATCAGGTTCTTGACGATTGACTCTTTTGGATTCATCTTTATAAATTCTCCAAAGCAATTACAATTATCTTGATTTCCTGTTAATGATAAAAACAAAAGGAAGATAGTAAAACAGGCCAGTGTCGCAAAGCTACACCAGAAGGAGTATCTGTTGTTTATGTTTGATAAAAGCCAGATACCTAAAATTGCTTCAAATGCTATTAGTAGTCTTGATAGTAGAAATGATACCTCAAGCGAGAAGATTTTGAAGCTGAAAATATAGATTTCTAATGAATCTATTGATAGTAGCTTGGTTATTGCTGAAAATATAAAGACAAGCCCTAAAGCCATTCTAAGGCCTATTTTTGCAATATTGATCGCTCTACCCATTTGTTTAAATTATAATAATTCAATAAAAAACCAACTTTAATGAACTTTTCATCAAAGAGTTACATTAAAGTTGGCATAAATAAATTTCCTAGAAAAGAACTGCGTGGCAATCCACTTCAAAATCGATCAAACCAGGAATGTTAACATCAATATCTTTTATGTCTGAGCAAGATTTATCTTCTGGTTTTTCAATAGTTGTTTCAAATTTTACTTCACCATTAACTTTAGCTTTGCAATTACACTCTTTTGAGCAACTGCTCATAAGAGCTACTAGTCCAATTGCACAAATTGTAAATAATACCTTTTTCATCGTAATTTTTAATTAGTTAAACATATATTAAACAAATATAGTAAAAAAAGTTCTTTTTTCAAATTATTCTTCCTCTAAAAGATGTGGTCTAAGCTCTTTTGTGCGTTTTAGTGACTCCTCTTCCTGCCATTTTTTTATAAGTTTAGGATTTCCGCTAAGAAGTACTTCCGGCACTTTCCATCCATTAAATTCTGCAGGTCTTGTATAAACTGGTGGCGCCAATAGATTGTCCTGGAATGAGTCAGATAGGGCAGAGGTCTCATCTCCGATGGCACCTGGAATCAATCTGATAATTGAATCACAAATTATTGCAGCAGGAATCTCTCCGCCACTCAAAACATAATCTCCCACAGATATCTCCTTGGTGATAAGATGCTCTCTTACACGATGATCGACACCCTTGTAGTGACCGCAAAGGATTATTATGTTCTCTTTACAAGATAGTTGATTGGATATTCCCTGATTAAGAATTTCTCCATCAGGGGATGTGTAGATAACTTCGTCATACTCTCTCTGAGATTTCAACTCCTCAATTAGAGTGTAAATCGGTTCTATCATCATCACCATTCCGGCATCTCCACCGAAACTATAATCATCTACCTGCTTATATCTTCCCTTGCCATAATCTCTGAGATTATGGATATGAATCTCTACTAAACCCTTATCTTTTGCTCTCTGAACAATAGAATGGTTCAGTGGACTCTCTAAAAGTTCTGGGACTACTGTTAAAATATCTATTCTCATTTCTGCAAAAATAGATAATTTACTCCTTAAATTCATAAAAAAAATGTATATTTGCGAGATAATAATTATTATAACAATTCAATATTATGAGTGACGAGAATAAAAAAGTTGTTTCTGAAGAACAACAAACTCCTGCACAAGTGCAGATCGTGGATCAAACTAATCCCGAAACTACCCAAACCATTAATGAAGAGAATGCTGCTGAAGTTGCTGTAGAGAGTGTTGAGTCGGTATTCGATCAAGAGATTGATTATAATACTAAATCCCTCAAGGAGTTAGTAGATCTTTTCAATCAATTGTTAGAGACTGAAAATCACCAGGTTATCTATAAAAATGCAGAGGTAATTAAGGCCACATTCTATAAAACTCTCAAGAAAGAGAAAATTGCCGGCGGTTACGCGGTAGTTGAGAATCCGGTTCTTGAGTCAGACGTTGCTGGTGAGGATCTTCAGAACGAACTGTCGCAAAATCCATTTCAAGATATTGAAAATGAGTTCAAATCTATTTACTCTAAATATAAATCTTTAAGAGCAACCTTTGTTCAAGAGCAAGAGAAGAAGAAAGAGGATAACTATAAAGAGAAACTTGCTATCATCGAGGAGTTAAAGACCCTTATAGAGAAGCAAGATGATCCAAACAAAACTTTCCCTGAATTTAGAAATCTTCAGAATAAGTGGAGATCTGTTGGACCGGTTCCACAAGCAAATCACGCAGATATCTACAACACATATAAACTTTATGAAGAGAAATTCTATGATTATGTGAAAATCAGCAAGGATTTGAGAGACCTTGATTTCAAGAAAAATCTTGATGTAAAGTTGGAGCTTTGTCAAAAAGCTGAGGACCTTATCAATGAGGATAATGTAGTTGAAGCATTCAAAAAACTTCAAAAACTTCACGAAGAGTGGAAAGAGTATGGTCCTGTTGATAAAGAGAATCGCGAACAAATTTGGGAGAGATTCCGTCAGGCAACTTCTGCTGTAAATAAGAAACATCAAGCATATTTCGAAGGACAAAAAGAGGTTCAAAAAGAGAATCTTGCTAAAAAAACTGCACTTTGCGAAAAGGTAGAGGAGATTGCACAAAGAGAGATTACAGATTCAAATATGTGGAATACTCTATCAAAAGAGATTGAATCTATCCAAAAAGAGTGGAAAACAATCGGTTTCGCATCTAAGAAAGATAATCAAAAGATTTATGATAGATTCCGTGCAGCTTGCGACAACTTCTTTGCAAGAAAGAGAGATTTCTATGTAGAGTTTAAGTCGGTAATGCAGGAGAATATTGATAAGAAGATCAAATTGTGCGAAGAGGCAGAGGCACTTCAAGATAGTACAGATTGGAAAAAAGCAACAGATCAATTAATCAATCTACAAAAACTTTGGAAAGAGAGCGGACCTGTTTCACGCAAGAAATCTGATCAAATATGGAAGAGATTCCGCGCGGCTTGTGACCACTTCTTTGAGAATAAGAACAAACATTTTGGTACTCAAGATGTAGAATTTGATAAGAACTTAGAAGCAAAATTAGCTCTTATAGAAGAGATCAAAAATTATGTTTCTGAATCAGATTCTGCAGATTTGGCAGCTTTCAAAGATTTCCAAAAACGTTGGGAATCAATAGGTTTCGTTCCTTTCAAAATGAAAGATAAAGTTGCAGAAGCATATAACTCTGCTCTCTCTGAAAAATTTGGTGATGTTAAAAATCAATTATCAGAGAGAAGACCTCGTCGTTCAAACAGACAAGAGAGAGGAAATCGTCAGGATAGAGCTCCTAGAAGCGAAAGAGATAGACTTATCCAAAAGTTTGTTAAGATTGAACAAGAGATTGCTACATACGAAAACAATATCGGTTTCTTTGCAAAATCTAAGAATGCTGATGCATTATTAGAGGGTTTGAGAAAGAAGATTGATGTAGCAAAAGAGGAACTTAAACAGATTGAAGAACAAATTAAAGTGATTGACAATCAAGTAGAAGAGTAGTATTGTAATGAAAAACAACAATATCATTGGATTTGCACTTATTGGTATAGTATTGTTGCTATTCAGTTGGTATAACTCCAATCAATTTGAGAAACAGAGAATAGAACAAGCGAGATTAGATTCAATCGCTACAGCTAATTTAGCAAATCAACTTGCCGAAACTAATGCAACATTTCAAGCTGATTCTGTAGAAATAGAGGAGGTAAGTTCAATTTATGGAGATCAATATCTTGACTCTCTCACTATGGCTGAGGAGCAATTTATTGAGATTTCAAATAATAAAATTAATGTTACTTTGTCATCGAAAGGTGCTCAGATTAGTAATGTCTTAATTAAAGGTTACTATACTTACGATAGTCTGGCACTAAATCTTATCAAAACAGGTGAGAGTAATTTTGATATGGAGTTTATTACCTCTCAAGGTATAAATACTTCAGATTTGAACTTTACTCTTGCTCACGCTACTGATTCTTCTGCAATCTATAGATTGTATTTTGATGATGACTCATATGTTGAGAACTCTTACCTTTTGACAAATGATAGTTATTTAATGACTAATAACTTGAGATTTGTCAATATGAATCAGTACATTCCTCGCAGTCAATCTCGTTTGAGAATGAGTTGGGATGTGAATATTCCAAGAATTGAGAAGGGTTACAAGAATGAAAAGCAATATTCAAAAGTTGCTTATAAATATCCGAACAGCAATGATGTTGAAAACCTAACAAAGAATAAAGATCAAGCTCAAAAAGCTATAAATCAAAAAGTTAGCTGGTTTGCTGTCCAACAACAATTCTTCTCTGCTATACTTGTTGCACCTAACGATATATCAAATCTTGACTTGACAAGTAAATTCTATCCGGAAGGAGATGAAAATCTTATGGCTTGTAATGCTTTGATGATGTTTGATGTAGAGAATAGAGAGAGCGAATTTTCAGTTCCTCTACAATTCTATTTTGGTCCTAACCACTACAACACATTGAAGCAGTATGATAAGGATTTTGAAGAGTTACTTCCATTAGGTGGTTGGCTTATCGGTTCAATCTCGAAATTTATTATTATTCCTATCTTCAACTGGTTAAGTAAATTTATCTCAAACTATGGTATCATCATTTTGATTCTTACTATTTTGTTGAAAATAGCGATATCTCCTCTTACTTTGAAATCATACGTTTCTTCTGCTAAGATGAGAGTTATCAAACCAGAGGTTGATAAAATCAATGCAAAATATCCTAAGCCTGAAGATGCAATGAAGAAACAACAGGCAACAATGGATCTATATAAAAAGTGTGGTATCAGTATGTTTGGCGGATGTTTGCCAATGCTGTTGCAACTCCCATTGTTGTATGCTATGTTCCGCTTCTTCCCAGCATCTTTTGAGTTGAGACAACAAAGTTTCCTATGGGCTGAAGACTTGAGTACATACGACTCAATTCTGGACTTAGGATTTAATATTCCTCTTTATGGTGACCATATCTCACTATTTGCCCTTTTAATGGCAGCAACGATGGTCATATATTCTAAGATGAATAATGCGCAAATGGCTGATTCTCAGGCAATGCCGGGAATGAAATTTATGACAACCTGGTTTATGCCAATCTTCTTGTTGGTGTTGTGTAACAACTTCTCCAGCGGTTTGAGTTATTACTATATGTTGTCTAACCTTTTGACAATGCTTCAAACTTGGATTATTAGAAAATTCTTTGTTGATGAAGATAAACTTTATGCTAAAATTCAAGCTAAAGCAGCAGCAGCTCCAACTAAGAAGAAATCAAATTTCCAAAAGAGATTGGAAGAGGCCTATAAGATTCAGCAAGCTCAAGAGAGAGAACGTCAAAACCAAAATAGAAGATAATGAGTATTAAGACTCAAATATTGAATTATAAAAGCGAACTGCCGTCAACTGTAAAGTTGGTGGCAGTTTCCAAATTCAAGAGCAATGAAGCGATTCTTGAAGCATATAATGCTGGACAAAGAGCATTTGCTGAGAGTCGTCCACAGGAGTTGCGTGATAAGGCAGCAGCTCTTCCTAAAGATATAGAGTGGCACTTTATTGGTAACCTTCAATCAAATAAGATAAAGTATGTAGCCCCTGTCGCTAAATTAGTTCACTCGGTGTCTAATGAGAAACTACTTCTGGAACTTGCAAATTATTGTACTCTCAATAATTTAACTCTTGATATATTGATAGAGGTTTCAATTGCTACTGATGATAGTAAACAGGGCTTTATTAAATCGGAATTAATTGAGTTATTTGAGAAAATAGAATCTGATAATCTATTTGCGGAAAAGATTAAACATCTAAATATCAGAGGTTTAATGGGAATGGCGTCATTCACAGACGATCAAGAGCAAATCAAAGCTGAATTTACTACAATTTCTCAATTATTTAGAGATATTAAATCTAATAATTATAAATTTCTAACTAATTTTGATCAACTCTCAATAGGAATGAGTGGTGATTACAAAATTGCTATTGAGTGTGGTGCTACAATGGTAAGAATTGGTACTTCAATTTTTGGTGATAGAATTTAATAAATAAGAGTATGAGAAAACATATTGAAATTGAAAATATAGCTGATGCTAAAAGATTACTTGAAGAGAAGAGTTATATAGATGGTTATGCCTTTCAGGCGATTGATTTTACACTTACTCAGGTAGATTTGTCAGAGCATCTTTTTGTCAATTCAATATTTCTCGGTTGTGTTATACCGACATCTATTTCTCAAAAATTTGATAACACTAATATTGTTATAAATAAATTCAATCTTCCATATAGAGTATTTATTCCAAAAATGTATAGTTTCGAATCCCTATACAATGGATATGACTATACTGATGAGACAACATTCGCCACTTGCTTTGATTCTAAAGTGTATAAGCACTATATTGATTCAGGAAAGAGAAGTGATGATATTGCAGAGACACTCTCAAGGACTCTTCACGATCACTCGGTTTTGGATGCTATGTATGACTATCTTGCTAAATGGAATCCAAAAGATATTGTAGCAATTATGGGAGGTCACGCATTAGGCAGAGATTGTCCTGAGTATCGTGATATAGCTTTGATTTCTAAGCACTTAACAGAGAAAGGAAAACTTATGGTAAGTGGCGGTGGACCAGGTGCAATGGAGGCAACACACTTAGGAGCATATCTTGCTGGATACGACGATTCTGTTATAGATACTGCATTGCAAATTATCTCCCCATATCCATCATATAAGGATAAAATGTGGTTATCAAGTGCCTTTAAGGTTCTCTCAATGTTTCCTAATCCTAAATATGAGAGTCTCTCAATACCTACCTGGCTCTATGGTCACGAACCATCTACACCATTTGCCACCCATATAGCCAAACTATTTGAAAATGCTCTTCGCGAAGATGGATTACTTACTATCGCTGCCGGTGGTGTTATCTATTCTCTAGGTAGTGCAGGAACTATGCAGGAAATTTTCCAAGATGCAGTTCAAAACCACTATTTGACTTTCGGTTATGCATCTCCAATGGCCTTTTTAGGGGTAAAATATTGGAAAGAAACTCTCCCTGCATACACCCTTCTTGAGAGTATGACCAAAACAGGTCGATATAAGAATCTTCTCCTCTCTATATCCGATAATAGCAAAGAGGTCGAGGATGTTATATTAGCATTCAAGTAGCCTCTTTCGCTTCTTTATATTTTTGTAATTACTACGAATCATATCGAATATCTCTATTCACGAAGTAGTTTTGATATTCGTCATTCCCGAGCTTGTCTCGGGAATCTGTTATAGATTGCCGCGCATGCGCAGCAATGACGGAAAAGTACTCCCAGCAATGACGCTACTATTGCGTCATTCCCGAGCTTGTCTCGGGAATCTGTTTCCACCTGGCACACCCAAGCCTTATTAGAGTGCGTTCTGAGGGACATTCACCGTTCCAGGTGGGCACCGTTCACCTTCCACCTGGCACGCCCAATCCTTGTTAGAGTGCGTTCTGAGGCACATTCACCGTTCCAGGTGGGCACTGTTCTCCTTCCACCTGGCACACCCAAGCCTTGTTAGAATGCGTTCTGAGGCACGTTACCCACTCCAGGTGGAGACAATAGATTGCCGGGCTCCGCCCAGCAATGACGGAGGTTTACTTTTCGCCCAGCAATGACGCTTTCTTTTGCGTCATTCCCGAGCTTGTCTCGGGAATCTGTTATAGATTGCCGCGCAAGCGCAGCAATGACGGATATCGTTTCGCCCAGCAATGACGAGAAAGAAAGATTGCCGCGCAAGCGCAGCAATGACGGAAAAGTATGCTCAGCAATGATTGTATATTCTCGTCATTCACGCGGTTGTTTCGTTATACGTCATTCCTGCGACGCAGTCGCGCAGCAATGACGCTACTATTGCGTCATTCCCGAGCTTGTCTCGGGAATCTGTTTATATTTATAACAGAATGATACTCAACAGATTGCCGCGCAAGCGCAACAATGACGGATATGGCTTCGCCCTGCAATGACGGATATGGTTTCGCCCAGCAATGACGGAAAAGTACTCCCAGCAATGATGTTTCAGTATAAGTAAAAGCAAAAAAAAGAGGGGAATTGCATTGCAATCTCCCTCTGTAATACTTGTTTCAAACAATACTAGTAAGCAACAGTTGACATATGTTTGATTAGATCCAAAACTTTGTTTGAGTAACCAATCTCATTGTCATACCAAGAAACAACTTTTACGAAAGTATCTGTAAGAGCAATACCTGCAGTTGCATCGAAGATAGAAGTACGTTTGTCACCTAGGAAGTCAGCTGAAACAACTGCATCTTCAGTATAACCAAGGATACCTTTTAGATAAGTTTCAGAAGCCTCTTTCATTGCAGCACAAATTTCTGCATAAGTAGCTGGTTTAGCAAGGTTAACTGTAAGGTCAACAACTGAAACGTCAAGAGTAGGAACACGCATTGACATACCTGTAAGTTTACCATTCAATTCAGGAATAACTTTACCAACAGCTTTAGCTGCACCTGTAGATGAAGGGATAATGTTGCCAGAAGCAGCACGACCACCTCTCCAGTCTTTTACTGAAGGACCATCAACAGTTTTTTGAGTTGCTGTAGTTGAGTGAACAGTTGTCATCAAACCATCTTTCAAACCAAATTTGTCGTTAAGAACTTTAGCGATAGGAGCCAAGCAGTTAGTTGTACAAGATGCATTTGAAACGATTTCTTGACCAACGTATTTGTCTAGGTTAACACCGCAAACGAACATTGGAGTATCGTCTTTTGAAGGAGCTGACATAACAACTCTCTTAGCACCAGCTTGGATGTGAGCTTGAGCTTTCTCTTTTGTTAGGAAAAGACCTGTAGATTCAACTACATATTCAGCTTCAACTTCGTTCCATTTAAGATCAGCTGGGTTTTTTTCAGAAGTTACACGGATAGCGTTACCGTTTACAACCAATTTACCATCTTGAATCTCAATTGTACCATTGAATTGACCGTGCATAGTATCATACTTAAGCATATAAGCCATGTACTCTACATCGATAAGGTCATTAATACCTACAATTTGAATGTCATCTCTCTCTTGAGCTGCTCTGAAAACCAAACGACCAATACGGCCGAAACCGTTGATACCAACTTTAATTTTTGTCATAATTTCAATATGTTTATATAGTTAAACTTTAATATCTTGTTGCGAATAATCTTCTCACAAAAATCGTACAAAGTTAAACAATAAATTAAAAAAATCACACTTAATAACTATATTTGCGATGATAAAATTAAAATTTTGATGAAATTAAGAGAAATATTGGTTATCAATGATGATGGCATTGACTCAAAAGGTATCAAAGTGCTGTCAGAATTTATGAGAAAGTATGGCAATGTGACAGTCGTTGCCCCTAAATACCCACAATCTGGCAAGTCTGCCTCTTTGACATTGGACAATCCTTTAATACTCAAAAAGTATTCAAGTTCTCCAGCTACAGAATCGCTTGGAGAGATTCATTACTACTCTTTGTCTGGAACACCTGCTGATTGTGCTAAAATGGCTATCAATATCCATCTAAATAGTGGAATAAAGACAGACCTTTTGGTATCAGGTATAAATCACGGTACCAATTGCTCGATAGCCTCTGTCTATTCTGGTACATTGGGAGCTGCTGTAGAGGCAACTATCTATGGAATTCCAGCTTTAGGATTTTCGCTTGATGATCATAGTGAAGATGCAAATTTTGAATCTACACTACATTATGCAGATATTATCATCAAAGAATATCTTAATACACCATATAAAGAGGGTGTTTATCTAAATATAAATGTACCAAATCTCCCTGTAGAGGATATTAAAGGCATAAAATTTGCCAAACAGGGCAGAGGACAGTGGATTAAGGAGTTTGATGAGTATAAAGATCCTAAAGGTCACCAGTTTTTCTGGATGGGAGGACACTTCAATAATCTGACAAACGATCAGGACGCAGACCATATTGCACTCCATTCAGGTTATGTGACTATTGTTCCACATAAAGTAGATAATACTGATTATGAAGAGATTGAGAGACTAAAATCTCTTTGGAATATTTAAATATGAGATATTACATTATTGCAGGTGAACCATCCGGAGACTTACACGCCTCAAATCTGATTAAGTCAATCATCAAAAGAGATGATGCGGCGAAAATCAGAGCAATGGCTGGTGATTTGTCGCGTGAAGCAGGTGCTGAACTATACAGACACTACAAAGATACTGCAGTAATGGGTATTGTTGAGGTAGTAAAAAAGGCGGGCAAAATTCTCAATAATCTTAGCGATTGCAAGAGAGATATACTTCAATTTAATCCAGATGTAATAATACTTGTCGATTATCCGGGATTCAACCTTAAAATAGCAAAGTTTGCCAAAAGCAGAGGTATAAAGGTCTTTTACTATATTGCGCCAAAGGTTTGGGCCTGGAAAGAACATAGAGTTAAAGAGTTAAGAAAATATGTTGATAGACTCTATATAATTTTCCCATTTGAGAAAGATTACTTTACCCAAAGAGGTGTAGAAGTTATCTATCTTGGCAATCCATTGGCCGATTTAGAGAGTATGGATACAAATGAATCAATTGAAGAATTTCGCCAAAAACACCATCTTTCAAATAGCAAATTTATTGCGCTATTCCCTGGCAGCAGGAAGATGGAAATAGAGTATCTTATGCCTCTCTATTTGGAATTCAACAAGATTCTAAAACAATCTCAATACTCTGATTATAAGTTACTTATAGCACAGGTTGATTCGATTGATGAATCACTTTACCACAACTTTATAGATGGTACGGACATTGCATTGATTAAGGGTGATAACCGTACTTTGCTACGACATTCAGAGTGTGCTATCATCTGTTCCGGGACAGCTTCATTGGAAGCTGCTCTTTTGGATACTAAACATTTAGTATGTTATGGATTTAATAAAATCTCTTACGCAATAGCCAAGCTGTTTGTTAAGATTAAATATGTATCATTGCCTAATATTATTGCTGGGAAAGAGGTAGTCAAAGAGTTAATACAGGGAGAAGCAACTCCACAAAATATTTTTAAAGAAGTAGTTAGAATCCTCTCAGATTGCGACTATTCAAACAGAATGGAAAGATCTTTTAAAGAGATCCAAGAAAATCTAAATGGAAAGGGAGCATCAGATAGGATAGCCGATTCAATTTATAATGCATTAAAAGGATAATAATATGATTTTCAATTTGTTACAAGCAGGGACAGAGATTATTTCAGATTCAACAAAAGTAGAGTTAGGAGAGAAACTTAGTGAGTTAGCCAAAATGGAACCATCGGAATTGGTTGCCACTTTAGGTGAGAGTTTAGTAAAGTTTTCTCTTAAAGTGGTTGTTGCACTTTTGATTTATGCTCTTGGAATGTTTCTGATTAAACGTATCAAAAAAGCAACAAATAGAATTTTTGAGAAGAGAAATGTAGAGATTTCATTAAGAAAATTTCTAACAAGCATAATTAATGTTCTGCTAATAATTCTTCTTATAGTAACAATTATAGGAATTTTAGGAATTAACACCACCTCTTTTGCTGCACTCCTTGCATCTGGTGGTGTTGCAATAGGTCTTGCTGTATCAGGAACAATGCAGAATTTTGCAGGAGGAATTATGATTCTTGCTTTTAAACCATTCAAGATTGGAGATTATATTGAAGCTCAGGGTTATGCAGGTGTCGTTTCTGATATTTCAATTACAACTACAGTTTTGAAAACTACTGATAATAAGGCAATTATCCTTCCTAACGGCTCTCTTTCAAATGGTACAATCAATAACTATTCTGCTTGCAGTAAAAGACGTGTTGACTGGAAAATTTCAATCTCTTACGGAGATGACTTTGAAAAGGCGCAGAAACTTCTTCTTGAGTTATTAAATAGTGATAAAAGAGTTCTCTCAGATCCAGCACCAGTTCAGGTTGTACTTGGAGAGATGGCAGATAGCGCAGTAGTTATCTATGCTCGTGCTTGGGTAAATAGTGGAGATTACTGGGATGTATATTTTGACTACAATAAAAAATTCTATGAAATAATGCCTGAAAATGGTTTTACATTTCCATTCCCTCAGATTCAGATACATCATAGCTAATTATTTAGTATATTCGCAAAATATGTCATTTTGCAATGAGAAATAGAAAAAATAAAAAAACGGTAGGAATCAGGAGAAAAGTATCTCTTGGTTTCATAATTATAGCCATTATTCTGATATTTTCAAGCGTAATTTCCATATTTGAATATCGCAGAATGAGTGACTATGTATCAAGTTTGATTGCCGATAATATCAACAGTATCAACCTTGCTCGTGAATTGTCACAATTGCAGAGCGAATTCAATTCAGAGTTGCTTTTGCAGATGACAGCTATGGATTCACTTTCATATCCGAAAATAGCAGATGATCAATTTTTAGAGAATATAAATCAGATCAGAAGTTCATTCAATTCTCAACAAGAGAAGGAGATGGCAGATTCAGTAATGTACTCTTATGCTGCCTATATGCAAGTTGCAAGAGAGATAGAGGATATCTGGCCGCAAGGTGTCGAAGCAAGAAAAGATTGGTATGTAAATAGATTGCAACCGATGCATATTCTTCAATCAAAGTATATCAATCAAATCACAGAGTTGAGTCAAAAGGCATTAGAGCTTAACTCTCAATCACTTCAAGATGGTTTTTACAGAAGTATTATGCCAAATGTAGCATCAGCAGTAGCTGGATTGGTGTTGGTCTTTCTTTTCAATATTTACCTTAATTTCTACCTGATTTCGCCAATTGTCAGGATGAAAAAGGCACTTTCTGATTATAAAGATTACAAGAAAGAGTATAAGGTAAGTGTGGTAAATGATGACGAAATAGCTGGATTGAATGAACTTATTCACGAAGTTCTTGAAAGCAAAAAATAGTAGATATGAATATTAGAGCAATTTCGAGAAGTCTTGGTATTGTGTTGATTATCAATGCAATAATGATGTTTTTGTCTGCCGGAGTTGCTGCTCTTAATAATTTTGACACCTCATTTTCTCCACTTATTCTAAGTGCTTTAATAACATTTACAGTTGGTCTCTTTCCTCTAATTTTTGTAAGGGAGAGGAATCAGATGAAGCTTATTGAGGGTTACATTGTTGTCTTCCTTGGATGGCTTATTTCTGTAATTTTCGGTATGTTGCCATTCGTAATGTGGGGAGGAGATTTTACCCTTGTAAATGCCTGGTTTGAGTGTTGCTCAGGTTATACAACAACAGGTGCTACAATTCTCAAAGATGTTGAATCACTTCCTAAAGGTTTGCTTTTATGGAGAAGTTCAACCCATTTTCTGGGTGGTATTGGAGTAGTGGTATTTATTCTACTCTTAATTCCTACACTTAAGAATAATTATACTCAAATTTCAAGTACCGATATTTCTGATGTATCAAAGGATTATTATAGTAAAAGGACCACTAAGATTATAAATGTAAGATTATATATCTATCTGGGACTTAATATTTTAATGATATTGGCACTACTATTAGCGGGACTTCCACTATTTGATGCAGTTAATACCTCTTTTTCAACCATTGCAACAGGAGGTTTCCATATAAAAAATGCCTCAATTGCAGCTTATGATTCATTTCTGATAGAGTCGATTACTAGTATTTTTACACTAGTTGCAAGTTTGCACTTCGGCTTGTTATACCTATCATTGGTCAATAGAAAGGCTAAAATATTATCCTCAAATGTTACAAAGTTCTTTTTGAGATTTGTATTAATATCTGCATTAATTATCTCTATTACACTATTTATTGAGGGTAATTATGATACAATATGGAGCAGTTTAAGACACGGTTTCTTCCAGACAATAACAATAGTCTCTACTACTGGATTTGCAACAGCTGATACTTCTCAATGGCCGGTATTGACAATATTTATACTACTTCTTCTAATGTTGGTAGGTGGATGTTCCGGCTCTACAGTAGGTGGTCTTAAAGCTGACAGATTAGCCATTATAATTGCCTCTGTAAAGACCAGTATCAAGAAACAGGCCCACCAAAATGCAGTTATACCGGTAAAACTTGGTAAAGATATTATAAGCAGTAAACTTGTAAACTCAGTATTGACATTTACAGCACTATACATTGCTCTTATAATTCTCTTTATGTTTATTTATGCTCTCTGTGGTATTCCAATGTTGGAATCATTTACAGGTTCACTTGCTCATATGAGTAATGTTGGTCCCGGTTTTGGCTTTATTGGGTCAGTTGGTAACTATGCTGAGATACCATCCATTGCCAAATTCATAATGGGTATTCAAATGATAATTGGTCGTATTGAGATCTATCCACTATTAATCATTATTACACTATTGTATAAAAGAAAGTAATGGCACTCGCAGATTTCCTATACGAAAAGATTTTGTCAAAGTTTAGGTTTGAACCTACTGAATGCCAGCTTCAACTATTCAAAGATTTAGCAGCATTTGCCTATAATGGTGGAGAATCTGATATAATGGTAATAAATGGTTATGCCGGTACAGGTAAGACAACTGCGATCTCTGCTTTTATTTCAGCAATTAAAGAGAGAGGCATCAGATATACACTTCTTGCTCCGACAGGCAGAGCTACCAAAGTTCTATCCAAATATTCAAATGAAAGAGCTTTTACTATACATAAACATATTTACCGTCAAAAGAATCTAAATCAAGGGGTAGGAGAGTTCTCACTTGATATAAATAAATCAACTGATAGATTCTACATTGTCGATGAGGCATCATTAATCACAAATTACTCTGAAAGTTCTATTTTTGGAACAGGTGATCTTTTGGATGATCTAATTACATATGTACGACAAGGGGTAAATTGTAAGTTAATCTTAATAGGTGATAATGCACAGTTACCACCTGTCGGCCTCGATATATCTCCTGCACTTGACCTTGAATATCTCTCACAGTATGGAGAGATTGCCTTCTCTGAATTGAGAAGTGTCGTAAGGCAGGCAGAGTTGTCCGGAATACTTCACAATGCTACAATTCTACGACGTGAGATAGAGAATTATGACTATGATACTCCAAAGTTTGAAAAAGGGCAATTTGCTGATTTTGAGGTAATTAACTCATCTGATTTAATAGAGTCTATATCAACTGCTTACGATAAATATGGAGAAGATGAGACAATTATACTTTGCCGTTCCAATAAAAGAGCAAATAGGTACAATAATGGAATAAGATCTACAGTTCTTTTTAAAGAGGAGAGATTGGCTAAGGGAGATAAATTGATGATAGTCAAAAATTGTTATCAATTTCTTGAAGATTGCGAAGAGGTTGATTTTATAGCAAATGGAGATGTTGCATACCTTGAGAGAATCTCAAAATACCAGAAACTATATGGATTGGAATTTGCTCAGGCAACCCTCTCTTTTCCCGATTATAATAACATCGAAATTGATGCAAAAATCATAATTGATACTCTATTTAGTGAATCTCCAGCTCTTAATTCAGAGCAACAGAATGCTCTATTTGAGGGAGTTTTAGAGGATTATGCACATATAACTCCTAAGAAGAAACGTTTTCAGATGTTGAGAGAGGATAAATATTTCAATGCTATTCAGATAAAATATGCTAATGCAATAACCTGTCATAAATCACAAGGAGGACAGTGGAAATGTGTCTTCATTGATAATCCATTTTTTAGAGACGAGTTAAGCATTGACGATAAAAAGTGGCTCTACACTGCTATTACGCGAGGTGTTGAGAAAGTTTACCTTGTTAATTTTCCTGATAATTATTTTATATAGATATGAAAAGAATTTTAGTTGTAATTACATTTTTAGTGATCTCCATAGTTTCAAATGCGCAATTGAAACTATCTCAGTCACAGTTAGTTAATGGTATTCCAAGTGGAATTGTAGAGGATATTCCATATCCGGTGAAGTTTATCAATGAGGATGAATTGTTGCTTTTCTATCCAAAGAGTGGCAGTTATTCAATTTATAAACTTTCAAAGCAATCAAAGACTTTTACAGATTATCAGCCATCAACCAATGGTGATCCTGAATTGATTAAAAAAGCAGCAGCGAAGTTGGGAAAAGAGGCACTAAACCTCTCTCTCTCTCCAGACAAGAGATATATCGCTTATACAAAAGGTAATAATCTCTACTGCTATAATATTGCTAAAGAAACAATTAAACAACTTACCTTCGATGGCAGCGAAGATATATTAAATGGTTATGCTTCCTGGGTTTACTATGAAGAGATTCTTGGCCGTTCATCAAGATATAAAGCATTCTGGTGGTCTCCTGATAGTGAAACGATAGCTTTTTATAGATTTGATAATAGTAATGTTGAAGAGTTCCCAATCTATTCAGCAAAAGGACAGAGGGGATCTTTCACAGCAAACTCATATCCTAAACCAGGTGAAGCAAACCCAACAGTAAAAATTGGTTTCGCTAATATCCAAAATGAATCTGTTGTCTGGACGAATCTTGAAGATCAAAAAGATCAATATTTTGGAATTCCTTTCTGGGATGAAACAGGTTCAAGATTTATTCTTCCTTGGATGTCTCGAGACCAAAAAGATATGCTTATTTACTCAGTTAATCCAAACAATGGGGATAACTCCGTTATCTATAAAGAGCATCAAGATACTTTTATCGATTGGCCGAATCAATTGGTACATACAGAGAAGGGATTTTACTTTATAAGAGACTTTGATAAGTCGGGTTGGGAGCAGATTTACTATCTATCATACGATGGTAAAGTATTCCATCAAATGACTCGAGGTAATAATTGGGGTATCAAGATATTATCATTTGATAAAAAATATCTTTATTATACTTCAAGAACAAATATTACAACAATTAATCAGGTATTCAGGGTATCTATCAAGGATAATTATATTCAAGATATGATTTCACTTCCTGACTATAATTTCACAAATGTGGTTATCTCTCCAAAGGGTGAAAGATTTGCTGCACACTTCTCAAATTCTAAAACACCTACTAAGGTTGCTGTGATTGATATCAAAAATCAAGACTCTTGGTTGATTGCAGATAGCAGAGGCGAGAAATATTACTCTTACAAAATTGCAACTCCAGAGATACTATTTTTCAGTAACAGAGATGGTCAGGTTTTACCAATTAAGATCATTTTCCCAGTAAATATGAAAGAGGGTAAGAAATATCCTGTACACGTAGATGTTTATGGAGGTCCTAACCATACTAATGTAATGGATACTTGGTCAAATCCATCATTTGATAATCAGTGGTGGGCTACCAATGATGTTATCCAAGTCTATCTTGATAACAGGGCGTCCGGTCACCTTGGCAAGAAGGGTATTAATGATGTCTATGGCAATCTTGGTTATCACGAACTTAATGACTATGTTGATGCAATGTCTTGGTTAATAAGACATTACGATTGTATTGATCCTGACAAAGTAGGTATTGAGGGCTTCTCTTTTGGTGGTACTATGACAGTACTTGCAGTAACAAAAGCTAATAAAGTATTTAAGTATGGTATTGCAGGTGGTGGAGTATATGATTGGATGCTATATGACACACATTATACTGAAAGATATATGAATACTCCTCAGAACAATCCTAAAGGTTATAAAAGCTCAAGAGCTATGAACTATTTGGATAACTATTATGGAGATGAAACAAATATGCTTCAAATCACTCACGGAACAGGTGATGATAATGTTCACTTCCAAAATACACTTCAACTTATTGACGAGTTGATGAAGAAAGGAAAGAGATTTGAGTTGATGATCTATCCTGATGGTATGCACGGTTATAGAGGATATCAGAGAGAATTCTGGGACAGAGAAAATATGATTTTCTGGTATAAGTATTTGTTAAACAAACCTTTACCGGATATACTTAATTATTCTCTTGAGAAAGAATAAGCACCTTTGAATGGTCATTTAGGGTGGAGGCAATTATAAAGATATTGCCTCCATCTTCTATTTTAAGACGTTTAGACAACTCTTGTGCAGGGATAGGGAAGTTATATGTTGCAATATTAGCTTTAGGATATTTTTGAGAGACCTCCTTTATACCCTTTTTATTAAAATCTATTACTTCAATTACTTTAAGAGTTCTTCCTGGAAAATTCTCTGGGATAATATCTGAAGTGTATATATGACTGCTTTTTGCAATTTTTAAGAGTGAAAAATACTCAGAAACTGTTTTAAAAAATCCAGCTTTAAGTATAGCTCGGTTTGGAATATGAAGATATCCCTCTATCTTATCAGCAAACTTTACAACTGCAGCAGACTCTTTATCAATTGTAGATGAAAAGCTCGATACTCTCTCCTCGCGTTTTGTAATGATATTATCTGCGCAAATAATGACTTCTCCTTGATATCCATACTCAAGATATGTTAGAATCTCTTTACACTCATTATTAAGAGCTACAACAGCTATCTCTTTAACATAAGGTAGTTCTCTAATAATTGCACTGATATCAAGCATAGGAGAGCCCTTGATAAGTACCCTTTTTGATATCTTGAAATAGTCATTAATTGCCTCTGTAATATTAGGCGAACAATCCTCAAAAGCATAAACTCGCTGAGATTTATTGCCTCTTCTTGCGGGATCGACATAGATTAAAGAGACATTTTCATCTTTTAGTGCATTATTCTGGTAAATATCATTAACATTTTGAATATCAATATTTGAAACAAAGATGTTAGACACATTTAGATGCTCAAAATTTGATTTTACGGCCTCAAATAGCTTAGAATCACGTTCAAATGAGAATACCTTATTTGCCTTTTGACTTATGAAAAAAGTATCAACACCAAGACCACAAGTTAGATCGACAACTATATCATTTTTATCAATATATTTACACTTGTACCTGGCTGTTGCCTCACTACTACACTGTTCGACAGAGAGAGATGAAGGATAATTCAACTCAACATCTCTATACCAAGTTGGAATTTTCTCCTTGATTTTTTTACGACATTGGATAATCATTGCTGCACTGTTTACGTCAACTCCCTCGGGTGCTTTAGCAAACAGCAACTTTGAAACATCATCATTTTCGTGTTCCAAGATATATCTAATGCTCTCTTGATTCACTCTCTGTTATATTTTTCACAAATATATATGACTTTACTGAAAAATTTGCTAAATTTGGTAGTTAAAACTTATTATATGGAACATAATTATCTTGATACTGCCAAACAGTGGTTAAGCGACAGTTTCGATGTTGCTACTCGCACAGAGGTTGCCTCACTTATAAATGGTGACCAAAAAGAACTTGAAGATAGATTTTACAGAATGCTTGAATTCGGTACTGGAGGCCTTCGTGGTATAATGGGGGTTGGAACAAACCGTATGAACAAGTATGTAGTGGCTATGGCTACGCAAGGTCTATCAAATTATCTTAAGAAAAATTTCACCGATAAGGAGCAAATTAAAGTTGTTATTGCTTATGACAGCAGAAACAATAGCACTGAGTTTGCAAAAATTACCTCTGATGTATTCCTTGCAAATGGTATTTATGTATATCTATTCGAAAATCTTCGTCCTACACCTGAATTGAGTTTTGCAATCAGATATTTAGGATGTCAGGCAGGTATTATGGTAACTGCTTCTCATAATCCAAAAGAGTATAATGGATATAAGGTATTCTGGGAAGATGGCGCACAAATTACTGCTCCACACGATAAGAATATTATTGAGGAGGTACAAAAGATAACTGATCCATCTCAAGTTGAGAAAGGTGATGGCTTAAATTACCCACAACTAATTGGTGCTGAGGTAGATAAAGCATTTTTAGATTCAGTTTTATCATTAACTCTTTCTCCAGAATCAATCCAACGTCACAGTGATTTGAAGATTGTATATACTCCACTTCACGGAACCGGAGTATTTCTTGTTCCAAAAGCTTTAGCACAAATAGGTTTCAAGAATGTTTATCACGTTGAAAGTCAAGATGTTCTGGATGGTAACTTTCCAACTGTTGCATCTCCAAACCCAGAAGAGACCACTGCAATGAAACTTGCTCTTGAAAAGGCTGATTTGGTTGGAGCAGATTTAGTTTTAGCTACCGATCCTGATGCAGACCGCGTTGGTGTTGCAATTAGAGATGATAAGGGCGAATTGATGCTTCTTAATGGAAATCAAACTGCCTCTATCTTAACTAACTATCTACTAACTCGTTGGCATCAATTGGGTAAGTTGAATGAAACTACCTATATGGTTAAAACAATTGTAACAACAGAACTTATGAAAGCTATTGCTGATAAGTATGGTGTTAAGATGTATAATGTTTTAACTGGTTTCAAATATATTGCTCAAATTGTAAGAGAGAATGAGGGTAAAGGTACATTCATTGGTGGCGGAGAAGAGAGTAACGGCTTCAATGTTGGTGAATTTGTAAGAGATAAAGATGCAGTTATTGCTTGCTCTATGGTAGCTGAATGTGCTGCTTGGTTAGCAGATCAAGGTAAAACTCTATATGATTATCTTCAAGACATTTACAAAGAATTTGGTTACTATAAAGAGTCTCTAATCTCTATCTATAAAACTGGTAAAGATGGTGCAGAGCAGATTCAGAATATTATGAAGAATCTACGTGAGACTCCTCCAACAGAACTTGATGGAGATAAAGTAGTTAAGGTAATTGACTATTTAGATAGTGAAGCAACTGGACTACCAAAATCTAATGTTCTTCAATTCTATACTGAGAGCGGTTCAGTAGTTTCAGCAAGACCATCAGGTACAGAGCCAAAGATTAAATTCTACTTTGGAGCTAAGGGCGATGATGCAAACCAAAAGGTTGCTAAATTGGCTGAAATTTTCAAAGGGTTATAATATCTGTTACACGTCACTCACAAGTTTGTGATTTAGATACTACGTCATTCCTGTACTTGTGATTTGGATATTATGTCATTCCTGCGACGATAGTCGCGGGAATCTTTTTTGTGTGTAACATATTGATATTTAGTAGATTGCCGGGCTTCGCCCAGCAATGACGCTACTATTGCGTCATTCCCGAGCTTGTCTCGAGAATCTGTTATAGATTGCCGCGCAAGCGCAGCAATGACGGATATGGCTTCGCCCAGGAATGACGCTACTATTGCGTCATTCCCGAGCTTGTCTCGGGAATCTGTTATAGATTGCCGCGCAAGCGCAGCAATGACGAGATAGAAAGATTGCCGGGCTTCGCCCAGCAATGACGTAACCTTATAGATATCAATGACGTAACCTTATAGGTACCACCGGGCTTGCTATTTACTTTTAGAAAATGGCAGATATGCAAAGCAGAGTAGTAGGTAGGTCGCCAGTATTAAGAAAACCAATAGCGTGATGTGAAGTGATAAAAATACTCCAGTAATCAGAATCAGCAATGCAGAAGCAATAAATATAAAGCGAATCTCATTTCCCTTGAATTTCAAATTTTTGAACTTTAAGGAAAACATTGGTATTTCACTTATAAGAAGGAGTGAAAGGATAATCGATACAACTGGAATAACCCAGCATTTATTAAGAATAGAAGTGGCAAAATTGGCCTCTCCAATAGATGCATAAGCCACAAAAGATGCAATTAGTAGTGCATTGGCTGGTGTTGGTAATCCCAGGAAAGATGTTGTCTGGCGACTATCCAAATTGAATTTAGCAAGTCTTAATGAAGAGAATAGTGCTATTGCAAGTGGAATAAAAGCTAAAAATTGGATATGATCAGGAAGTGAGTAGTATTGATATGAAAAGAGTATCAGGGATGGAGCCACTCCGAAACTCACAAGATCCGAGAGGGAATCCAACTCTTTACCTATATCAGAATATGCCTTTAGAAGGCGTGCAAAAAAACCATCCAGAAAGTCGAAAACTCCGGCGGCAATTATAAAGATAAAAGCACCTGGATAAACCTCCCAAATTGCTAAAATACAAGCACATATACCCATTAGGAGATTAAGCAGAGTGATGATGTTAGGAATGTGTTTTTTCATACTTTAAAAATTAAAAAGGCCGACCGGTATTATCTCCCTGAAGTCGGCCTCTCTATTTATCAATTATTTAATACCCAATTTTTTGCGGATATCTTTTGGAATAGCGTTTTTGTGAACAATGATATTTAGAGTTTTATGCATTACGAATGATTCAGATGCATACCAATGTCCTTTATATTTACCTGATTCACCCCAAGAGTTTTTAACCATAAAGTATTTAGTACCATTTTGATCCTTTGCAAGACCGTAGATATGCATACCGTGGTCATCAGTTGTTTTTCCATTATCAAAATCTTTTTGACGAAGTTCTTGAGTAACTACAACCTCTTTTGAAGGAGAGTTTACAAGTTTCATAATTTCAGCTTGTTTGTCTGCGCGAGAAAGACCTAACCATCTCTCTTTGTCAGAACCTTCACCGATCACTACATTAATATCAGGATTTACAGCAACACCATTGCGAGTAAAACCTTGCTCGCTAACGTCAGAAGCCCAAGCTATAGTATAGCCCTCTTCAATTGCGTTGTACATAATTTCCATCATTTCATCAAGTGGAACATTGTAAGAAAGGTCCCATCTCCAGTTATCTGGAACTTCAATTGCAAATTGAGTGTAGAATGGATGGTGAGTGAATGATGTGATTGAGATATAGTCATCAGGATTGATACCCAAAGATGCAGCGTAAGTAATAGGAGTGTACTCTTGACCTTCATAAACGAAAGTTTCAGGAACTTCACCCAAATATGCTGCTAAGATACCCTCTACGCCATCTTTCCAAGCTGTTGAAAGTTTGCCACCCATTGGTTTTCTAAGAAGAGCTTGAGTATAACCTTTGATTGCAGCATCCATTTCGCCGTGATTGTGGTTATCTTCACCATATTCCAAACCTGGCATAACGCTATTAGGAACAATACCATAATTTTTGTAAACAGTAATAGCATCTGTGAATGAGCTACCTGGAGCAAGATTCAAATGGCCATTCAATCTAACATATTTCTCAGCTTTGTCAGAATATGCTCTTGAAACAATGAACATCTCAGAAAGGTCGATCTCACCCTTATATCCATTTCTGATAATTTCAGATTCAAGGAAAGAAAGTGCTGAAAAACACCAGCAAGTACCTGTACTGTTTTGGTCTTTTACTGAGGTAACTGGAAGCTCTTTGATTACTTCGAATTGGTAACCCTCTTTAGGTTCATTCTCTTGTGCTGCTACAGAAAATGATATTAAGCAAACAAGAGTAAATAAGAATGATTTTTTCATAATATTATTAATTATTAGTTTGAAATTCTTAATACATCACGCAAATATAATAAAAAATCCTCTCTTTAAAAATGTCAATTTGTCACAAATAGTAATATGGCAAATTATTTGCTTTTTTTAACATCAAAACGGTAAAATTATGAATAAAGAGAATCTAGAATTATTGAACAAATATGCCATAAACCTCAATGAGAGGGCGAAAAATGGCAAATTGGATCCTGTCATCGGGAGGGATGATGAGATCAGGAGAGTGCTGCAAATTTTAAGCAGAAGAAGTAAAAATAACCCTATTCTTGTTGGTGAACCAGGAGTTGGTAAGACAGCTATTTCTGAGGGTATAGCACAAAGAATAGTTAATGGAGATGTCCCTGAAAATCTTAAAAATAAAGAGATATATTCACTCGATATGGGTGCATTGATTGCAGGTGCAAAGTATCAGGGCGAATTTGAGGAGAGATTGAAAGGTGTTGTCAAAGCAGTAAGCGAAAGCGAAGGCGAGATAATCCTCTTTATTGATGAAATTCACACTCTTGTAGGTGCAGGAAGAACAAGTGGTGCAATGGATGCTGCAAATATCCTTAAACCGGCATTGGCAAGGGGAGAGCTTCGCGCAGTAGGTTCTACTACTCTTGATGAGTATCAAAAATACTTTGAAGAGGATAAAGCACTTGAGAGAAGATTCCAGATGGTTATGGTAGATCAACCAAATTGTCCTGAGTCAATCTCTATTTTAAGAGGACTAAAAGAGAGATATGAGAATCATCACAAAGTAAAGATTGAGGATGATGCAATCATTGCTGCTGTTGAGTTATCAAATCGATACATTACTAATAGATTTTTGCCAGACAAGGCAATCGATTTGATTGATGAAGCTGCATCAAAGCTTAGACTGGAGATGAATTCAGTGCCGGAGCCAATTGATGAACTAAATCGTAAAATCAAGCAACTTGAAATTGAAAAAGAGGCAATTAAAAAGGATAAACATACTCCTAAATATCAGGAAATTATAGATACTATTTCAACTCTTACTAAAGATAGAGAGTCTCTACTTGAAAGGTGGAATAAAGAGAAGAAAATAGTGGAAAATCTTCAGAAAAAGAGAGAGGAGATTGAAAACCTTAAAATTCTGGCAGAACAGGCAGAACGAAGCGGAGATTACGGAAAGGTTGCTGAATTACGTTATGGTAAAATAGAGGCAGCAAAAAGTGATATTGCAAAATATTCAAAAGAGTTATCTGAAATCAAAGAACCTATTATAAATGAGTCAGTAACCCCAGAGGATATTGCAGAAATCGTAGCCAAATGGACTGGTATTCCTGTTCAAAAGATGCTCGAAAGCGAACGTTCAAAACTATTAAGAATCGAAGATGAACTTCATAAACGAGTAGTTGGCCAGGATGAGGCAATTGCAGCTGTTGCAAATGCTGTTAGAAGATCTCGTGCAGGATTACAGAATGAGAAAAGACCCATCGGATCATTTATGTTTTTGGGTACAACAGGTGTAGGTAAGACCGAACTTGCCAAAGCACTTGCTGAGTATCTTTTCAATGATGAGAATTTGATGACACGTATCGATATGAGTGAATATCAGGAGCGTCACTCTGTATCTCGTCTGGTTGGAGCGCCTCCGGGATATGTAGGTTATGATGAAGGTGGTATGCTTACTGAAGCTGTAAGAAGAAAACCATACTCAATTGTTCTACTCGATGAGATAGAAAAGGCGCACCCCGATGTTTTCAATGTACTTCTACAATTACTTGATGATGGAAGATTGACCGACAATAAGGGTCGTACTGTTGATTTCAAAAATACAATTCTGATAATGACTTCAAATGTTGGTTCAGATATTATTCAGGAAACAATTAACAATCAAGACTTTAAAAATAGTAGGGAAGAGCTTGAAAAGTGCAGAAAAGAGGTGATTGAACGTCTGAAATTGAGTGTCAGACCTGAATTCCTGAACAGAATTGATGAGATTATAATGTTCCATCCTCTAACAAAAGAGAATGTAAAAGAGATACTGATGATTCAAATTGAGGAGTTGAGAAAGAGACTTGCTCCAATGTCAATCAAGGTCAATTTTACAGAGAACTTTATTGAATATCTATGCGATAAAGGATACGATCCAGCATACGGTGCAAGACCTATAAAGAGAGTCCTTCAGAATGAGGTAGTCAATGAGTTGGCTAAAGAGATTCTTGCAGGGAAGGTGAGTGCTGAGAGTGAAATCACCGTTGATATGCAAGATGGATTCTTAAATATTAAATAGTATCTCCCCACTCGTTATATGCGATTGGGAATGGTAGTGATATGAGCTCGGAGTCTTCCTTGACGCCGGGCTTATTGTCATAAATAGAGTAGTTTTCTCTTAATGTGTCAGGAGTAAGATTAGGCATAAGAACATTTGCTCCAGAGGCAAGTGCCTTTTCGCGCCCTTGATTATCAATGACTTGCAGTGCTGTAGTTGAAGCAATATTTATATGAGGCATAAGGTGTCGTAGGATTGCAATGCTCTTCAGTGCAAGCTTCATAATATCACTCTTCTCCTTCAATCTAACTAAATTTCTCTCTTCATATAGTGGTGTTTCGTGGTGTGGAATATAAGGTCCCATACCTACCATATCTACATTTAACTCTTTGAGAAAAAGTAAGTTGTCGGCAATATCTTCAACTCTTTCATTAGGTAGATTATACATAAATCCACTTCCCGTCATATAGCCGATTTTCTTTAGAGTTTTAATGGCATTAATCCTATCGGAATAGGAGTGAAATCTATCTTTAGGGTGTAGTCTATAGTAATTTTCCTCTTTTGATGTTTCAAATCGAAGAAGATATCTGTGAGCACCAGCTTCAAACCATTCACGATATGTCTCTTCGTTCTGTTCTCCGCAGGATAATGTGATTCCTAACTTGTTATCACTAAAGCGTTTAATCTCTTTGATTACTTTTGTAACAAATGATATAAACTCTCTATCTCTCCTCTCTCCGGATTGTAGAACAATAGATCCATATCCAATATTATAGGATTTGACAGCACAGGCAATAATCTGATCTTCACTTAAAATATAGCGACTTGTATCGATATTTGAAGATCTCAATCCACAATAGAGACAATTTTTCTGGCACCTGTTTGAGAACTCAATTAGAGCACGAAGAAATATAGACTCTCCACGATTTTCTACTCGAATTCGGTGAGCATCAGAGCAGAGTAATGATAGATTATCATCAGACTCATCAGTAAGAATTTCTATTATTTCTTCTCTTGTAAACATTTAGAGTAATGGTTTAATTGCCCTATTATATACACCTGTCATTAAAGCTATTATCATTCCATAATTTATTATTGGAATTCCAGCTGAAACTATTGGTCGGATCCTATTATGAAGAACTCTCTTTGTAACCATACAACCACCACATTGTATTACAAGAGAATATTTTTTTATATCATCAATCTTGTCTAAACCTGCTATAAAATCGAAGTTAAGTTCAAATCCGCATCTCTTCTTTAAAAGATTTGGAATTTTTACTCGTCCAATATCCTCACAATTTGGGTGGTGTGAACAATTTTCAAGTATCAGGATATTGTCTCCGCTCTTTAAGGAATCAATTGCATCAACACTCTTGATATAATCATCGAAAGGACCTTTACTTCTGGCCAGTAGCATACTGAAAGATGTTAATGGCAGGGTAGGAGGTACAATCTCGGCAACCTGTTTAAATACTTGACTATCTGTCACAACCAAGGATATATCTCTATTTTTCTCTAAACTATCTTTCAACTCTTCCAACTGGCAGATTGTTACAGAGCAGTTATTGTCAAGAAGCTCTCTGATAGCCATAACCTGAGGTAGGATTAGTCTCCCTTTTGGTGCTTCTGAATCGATAGGGCATACCAGAAGAATACTCATTTTTGGAGTAATAATTCCCTCAAAAAGAGGTTTGGGGTCCATACTGTTTGTAGAGAGTCCCTTCATTATAAATGCAAATAACATATCAAGAGACTCCGCTTTTTGACTCTCATCTTGCTGTGTGGAGAATTCAATTACATCTGCACCATAAGATTCGTTGAGTTCTTGTGCAATTTCACTTTGTAATTGGCAAATATCTGATTTAGAGTGAATTATCAGAACAGGAGTCTTTTGTTCATTGAAGATTTCTATTAAATCTCTCTCCTCTTTCCCAAAGAGATTATCACAAAATAGGATTAAAGCTAAATCCACCTCTTTGGCAACATCAAGTGTCTTAGCTATTCTCTCTTTTCCAAGAGCAGACTTGTCGTCAGTACCACCTGTGTCAACGATGGTAGTCTTACCAATTTCAGGGATTTCAACAATTTTTCTTAATGGATCTGTAGTAGTTCCTGCATTATCAGAGACAATAGCTATATCCTGACCAATCAGTAGATTAAACAGGGCACTTTTACCACTATTTGTTTTACCAAAAATACCTATGATCTTTCTCTCCATAACCTATTTTTAAGTGGTAAAAATAGAGATAATTTCGTGAATATGAAATCTTAAATTTTGAATAATAACAATTTTTTATATTTTTGTATAATATGTTTAAGAATTAAGAGTAGATTGATAAGATTTAGTTAGAAATTGTAATGAACAAATTAGTGCTATGAAAACGCGAGAACATTTAACTTCCAAGGAGAAGAAATTACTTTATAGTATGCCATTCTTCCAAGATTGTCAGAATATTACTTTGAAAACTGTAAAACCTTATACAGATTATATCATTGAGATAATAGATAAGGGAGAAGTTTACATTAACCAAGGTGATACCTGTAATCACATCTATATATTCTTGACCGGAAAGATATCCTTCTACTCATCTTTGAATCGAAATGTAGATGAGATAGTAAAGATATTATCCTTCGAGGAGACTAAAGCATTTGGATGTGCTCAAGTCTATTCTACAGGTATTTTTCCGTATAGCGTTATAGCAGATAAAAGAAGTTCCATTTTAAAGATAGAGAAAGAGAAATTTCTTGATTTACTAATGACCTACAAACCTGCTTTGCTCTACTTCTTCAATGAGATGAACTATTACTCTTATCATATGAAAAAGCAATTGAAAGCCAAGAATATGAAGACTGTGAGGGATAAATTTATTTCTTTCCTAAAATCTAATCGCGGTGTGGAAAATGGTGTTGTAAAACTTAAATTCAACATACTGGAATTGGCCAACTATCTTGGTGTTTCAAGACCTGCATTGAGTAAAGAGATATCAAAATTGGCAAAAGAGGGGTATATAACTGTTGAAAAAAAAGTTATAACAATCAACTCTTTTCCTGATAAATAATTTGGGAGTTCTTTGTATCTTTGCCATTCAAAATTAAGAAAGCAAGATGAAGAAAACCTATACCTGTATCTCTCTTTTGTTATTACTCTTTCCATTGATAACAATGGCAGATAATGCAAAATCAGAGAAGATTGAAACTGTTACAATTAATAATAAATTACCCGATTCTCTCCTCTTTGTACAAAGTCAGAGATCTTTACCTGCGGATCTACTGGGAGTTAAAAGAGCAATTGATACAATTGATACAGCAGAAAAATTTTCCAAAATTGTTCTTTATGATGATCATACCTGGGAGATGGTAGATATTGGACGCCCTGTCATCAATGAAGATATAATTTATGATGATTTTGATACTCTATCGATTCATTCTTATAAACATTTGACACTTAACGATTTACCTGATGAGATTCATATCTGTCTGCAAGATTCTCTACATCCTGCATATGTTCCAATTACAGGAAAAATCAATTCTAAATATAGATATAGAAGAACTCGTGAACACAAAGGTACTGACATTGACCTGGAGAGAGGAGATCCAATCATAGCTCCATTTGATGGTGTTGTAAGAGTATCTGAGAGTTCGCGTAATACTGGTGGTTATGGCCATTTGATAGTTCTAAGACACAATAATGGTTTGGAGACATATTATGGACACCTCTCACAGAGAAATGTTAATCCTGGAGATATTGTCAAAGCTGGAGAAGTTATTGGTCTTGGGGGAAACAGTGGTAGAAGTACAGGTCCACACCTTCACTTTGAGGTGAGATATATGGGAAAACCATTCGATCCAGAGAGAATTTTCAACTTCACAGATGGATATGTCAGAGATAGTATAATTACAATTAAGAAACACTATTTCAGTATCTACTCACACTATGGACAGACTGATGAAGAGTCAAAAGCTGCTTCAGGCAGATTGTACCATAAAATACGTTCAGGAGACACTTTGGGCGCCATAGCTATTAAATATGGTACAACAGTAACAAAGATATGTCAGATGAACTCAATTTCAAGAAATACTACTTTAAGAATAGGTCGTCAATTAAGAGTTAGATAGTCAGATGGATTGCTATTTGGATATCTTTGGTTCAGATAATAGTTCTGAGTGTAATCTTCCACTCTCTTTGGAACAGATTTCAGCCGGTTTTCCATCTCCGGCCGATGACTATATGGATTTATCTCTCGACTTGAATAAAGAGTTGATAAAAAATCCATCCTCTACTTTTTTTGCAAGAGTTAAGGGTAATTCAATGATTGGCGATGGAATCAATGATGGCGATCTGCTTGTAATTGATAAATCTCTAAATCCAGTAGAGGGATCGATTGTAGTTGCCTTTGTAGATGGAGAGTTTACTCTTAAAGAGATTTGTTGCAAAAGTGGTGATCTATGGTTAATGCCATCAAATCCTAAATATAAACCCATTAAGATTGAAGAGAATAATAACTTTATCATCTGGGGTATAGTAACTTACGTTATCAAGAAATTTAAATAAAACTTATCATCTGATGGTAGGTTTATGCGATTGTAATAACTTCTTTGTCTCTTGTGAGAGATTGTTTCGCCCCGATCTAAATGGGCGTCCTGTTGTAGTTTTGAGTAATAACGACGGATGTATTGTAGCTCGCAGCAACGAGGTTAAGGCACTCGGTATCAAGATGGGGACTCCACTGTTTCAAGTGAAGGAACTTGTTGATAATCACAATATTACAGTATTTTCAAGCAATTATCAACTCTATGGAGATATCTCAAAAAGGGTAATGTCAATTCTCAGAGATTATCTTCCATCAATTGAGGTTTATTCTATCGATGAGGCCTTTCTGGATTATAGAGGATTTGACAAAGAGAGAATTTTACCTCACGCACGTGCTCTCTCAAAATATATTTTTAAAGCAACAGGAATTCCTGTTAGTATTGGTGTTGCTCCAACAAAGACATTAGCAAAAATTGCCTCAAAACTTTGTAAAAAGTATCCAAAATTAGAGGGTGCTTGCTTTATGTATAGAGAGGAGGATATAATTAAAGTGTTGAAAAAAACTCCTATTAATGATATCTGGGGTATAGGTCGTAAGTATAGCAAAATGTTATTGCAATATAGTGTCAATAGTGCTTTTGATTTCTATAAGAAGCCAGTTAGCTGGGTTGAGAAGATGATGGGTATTTGCGGTGTAAGAACCTGGAAAGAGTTACACTCAATTCCAAGTATTTCATACGATGATCAATTGTTGGATAAACAATCTATTTGTGTTTCAAGATCTTTCACCTCTGAAATCTATTCGTACGATGAATTATCAGAAGCACTATCAAATTTTGCATCTACTGCTGCGGTTAAACTTCGTAAACAAAACTCCTGTACATCTGAGATAACTACCTTTATATTAACTAATTATCATAAAGCTTCTGCTCCTCAGAGATTGGTTTCCGATGTTCAGAAATTGGAAGTTGCAACCGATAGTACACTAGAGATTGTTGAGATTGTTCACAAATCATTATCCCGACTATTTATGAAAGGATATGGCTTTAAAAAGGGTGGAGTTATCTTTAGAGATATTATCAATAAGAGATCTGTACAGCAATCCTTTTTTGATACAGTTGATCGCGAGAAACATCAAAAGTTAATGAGTGCAGTTGATGCTATCAATTCAAAAGATGGAAGGAATATGGTAATGCCTGCCTCGGCCTCTAATAATCTTCATATTTCAAGAAATCATCTATCTCCACTCTATACCACCTCCTGGGACTCAATTTTGGAAATTGAGGTCTGATTTTTGATAGATTCTCTTATATTTGTATTTAATAAAAACGTTTTTGATTATGAGAAGAGTGTTAATTTCATTACTATTTATCTTTTCGCTTACTTTTTCAGTAAATGCACAACAATATAGAGATGTATTGCATCTGAAAGATGGCTCTGTGGTCAGAGGTTATGTAAAGGAGAATATTCCAGATAAGTGGTATAAAGTAGAATTAAGTGATGGCACAATAGCAGTTTATACTCCTGAAGAGGTGAATATGGTAACAAAAGAGATTGTCCCTCCTGCTAAATTTAATAATCCATCAGGATATTTTTGCCTGGTTGAGTTGCAGATACCTACTCTTTTATTTGATGCAGGATCTTTAGGAGTAGATGTTATAAATGGATATAGATATTCGCAATATTTTGCAGCCGGCTTGGGTGTTGGTATAGAGACATATCTGTTCAGTAACTTCCAGGTACCTGTTTATGCCCATCTGCGTTCAGATTTTCTTAGTGGAAACATCTCTCCATATATTGCTGTAAATGTCGGTTATAATCTCTCTACATATAAACCAATGGGTGGATTTCTATTTAAGCCACAAATTGGTTTGAGCTTCAATTTAGGTAAATATCGAATGAATTGTGGTATGGATTTCCGTTATCAATCCACAAAATATACTGATGATAACTGGCAATACCACGAATATTGGGGACTTGGTCTATTCGGTCTGAATATTGGAATTGAGTTTTAGACTCGGTTTGGTTTTCTCCGTCATTCCCGAACTTGTTTCGGGAATCTGTTTCACTATTTTGCACAATTAATAACAAAAGCTAGTGCATTCATACTTACTATTTATAGAATTATTCAGTATGTCAAGGCGAATTTCAAACCGACTGCCTCAGCAATCATAATGAAAGTGGAGAGCTGCATATCGGTTTCGCCTTTTTCGAGCATAGCCACATACTCACGCTTCTTGCCAATCTTATCGGCAAGCTGCTGTTGAGTGATTCCTGCGGCTTTACGGGCATTTTTCAACACCTCGGCATAGTACCAGGCACGAGACTTCGCATCGAACTCATCACGCGAAGCAGTACCTTTTGCTCCGTACTCATCGACAAACATATCCTCTGTAGTAGGAAGGTGTTTGAGCTTGTTAATGTCAATCTTTGGTCTCATTGCTGTAAACTGTTTAAAATTTGTTCTGCTTTTTGTATCTCTTTCTTATAGTCCTTTGTGGACTTCTTCATAAAACCATTTAAAAGAAGTATCTGCTCGGCTTCAATGAAGTTCTCGTGGTCAATGGTGAAGAGGATTACTCTATACTCATTACCAACAGATATGCGCAACTCATAGAAATCTGTATCTACAAGTTTCTTTACCAACTTGGTATTTACGACCTTTACCTCTGCTAAAATGTTCATCGCATATTTGACCTTGTTCTGAACATTTGCAGGCAGCGAGTTGTAAAACTCATCGAATTCTGTACTTCTTATCATAGTTCTCATGTTGCAAATGTAACAAATTTATTACATTTTACAAAGAAAATGCCATAAAAGTTTGCGGAAGAGAGGAAAATCAGCGATGTGAAGCCAATTATTTTTCCGTAAGTCGTTTGTTTCCGTTACCGAAAGCGTCCATTGTACAGACGATAAAGGGGAAAGGTTTTCGGGCTGAATATTGAAATTGAGTTTTAGACTCGGTTTGGTTTTCTCCGTCATTCCCGAACTTGTTTCGGGAATCTGTTTCACTATTTTGCACAACTAATAGATTGCCGCACTTCGTGCAGCAATGACGTTAGGAGTTCATTTGAACATCTCTAATATTAATTATCCAAACCATCCTTATTGGGATTTGCTCACTTCGTTCGCACATATCCAAACAATCCCTGTTGGGATTTGCTCACTACGTTCGCACATCCCTTACCTCCGCGGGCCATCATCAAAAATATTAGCAAAAGCGGTTCAGACTTCGTCTGAACTTACTTTTATGCAATTACCACCTTACAAAAGCAAGCATTTGACGGTGGCAATGCATAAAAAAAGCATCGCCTCTGCGATGCTTTTGCTAAATTTTCGTGATTCGGTTGGGATTCGAACCCAAGACCCACAGCTTAGAAGGCTGTTGCTCTATCCAGCTGAGCTACCGAACCGATCCGCTCTTTCTTTCAAAAGGCTTGCAAATATAGTTAAATTTATTTTACTCGCAAAATTTATTATATTTGCTTTTGAAAAATAACTAAAACCTATTAAAATGAAAAAGATTTTTTTAACATTTCTATTCACTTTATTCGCTTCTACAGCGATGTTTGCTCAGGTAGATAAATTACTTGGTGAATGGAAAACAGTAGATGACAAAACTAACAAAGAGGTATCTGTCGTACAGATTTATAAAGCTGAAAATGGACTTTATTATGGCAAACTGATTAAACTTCTTGAGCCAAATCCTGATACAAAACTCATTGGTACGATGATTATAAAGGATATGGAGGCTAAAGGAGACAAGTTGGTAAATGGTACAGTATATGATCCTGACAATGGTAAGACATACTATGCCTCTGTTAAGTACAATGCCAAAAACAACACACTTATTTTGAGAGGATCTCTGGATAAAAAAGGAATTTTCGGCAGAAGTCAAACTTGGGTACGATAACACTTTCTAAATAAATAAAGGTCTAATTATCTAAAATCAGATATTAGACCTTTTTATAAATTCTGTATTGATAAATTCTTAAAATAGTAGAGACTAATAGATTCCCGAAGCAAGTTCGGGAATGACGAAGTGAAATAGATTCCCGCGACTATGTCGCAGGAATGATGAACTCCTATCGTCATTGCTGCACGAAGTGCGGCAATCTATAAATTGTGCAAAATAGTGAAATAGATTCCCGAAGCAAGTTCGGGAATGACAGGATTATTTTTGAGACACTGGAAAGAGAGTAACCAATCAATGGTAGACGACAAACTATATGGCCGAATCTCTAACCCCTTTTCCTTTTGGAGAGTAACTCAATGACGATAACTAAAAATAGTCCTATCAAAGCGAAGAGGATTGCTCCAGGGATATGAAGAGAGTCTTGAGCCGCTACAATTTCAGGATTACTCCAAGGCCATACTTTAACAAGTGATCCGATGATAAATCCTGAGAGTACGATCATTGTTTCTTTGTTATATCTGTTTAGTAACCAATGAATTACTCTTGAGAAAGCGATAATTCCGCAGATGGCACCAAGAGCAAATAGAGCAAGTACAAGAAGGTTGTAGCCAAATTCCCCATTTGTAATGGCTGCAATTGTTCCCATAATATACTCATATTTACCAAGTATCAATAGTATGAAGCTTCCAGAGATACCTGGAAGAATCATTGCACAGATAGCTATTGCACCGCTTAGAAATATAAACCAAAGTGAGTCAGGAGTTGTGGTAGGGGAGAGTGTGCAAATCACAACTCCCAAAATAACACCTACACATAAAGATATGTAATCCTTTAATTTCCAGTCTTTTATCTCTTTGAGAAGAAATATAGACGAGGCAACAATCAAACCGAAAAAGAAGGCCCAGGTATGGATTGGATAGTTGTTTAGAAGGAATTGCATTGCGTTTGCAATCAAAAGGATACTCAAAAGAATACCGGCAATCAGTGAGAATAGGAAAGGACCATTTATATGTTTCCACAACTCTTTGAATTTCCCTTTGAAGAGCAGTTTTAATGCAGTAGCATCAACTGCATTGATTGAGGCAATAAGTTTATCATATATACCCATTAAGAGCGCAATAGTACCTCCCGAGACACCGGGAATAACATCTGCAGCCCCCATACATACACCTTTAACAAGTGTAGCTAAAGAGGAGGTAATATTTTTCATTTTATTGATTTTTTATAGAAGAGAGTCTGTTAATAATCTCCTTTGATAACTCCATAGCTGTAAATTGTCCAGCTTCAGCATTGTTGCAAATTTCAAAGTCATATCCTCTCTTTTTAGAAATATTTGCACCAACAGTCAACTTACTTTTAGTTGAAGTGATAATGTAGTCAATTGTATAGCAATAAGATGTAGAAAGATTTATCAAAATATCAAATTCAGTTGAGATAAAATCTTGAATTGATTCAAGTTTTGGAGTCCCTAACCAGTCAACTTCTTGTTTATTAATAATAAGAATATTGGGATTTGAAATACACCAAAGTGAATTTTGTGGATTTTTATCTAAATCAACAACCACTTGCTTATGCTCTATTTTGTTGATTTTTAGAGCATTCTTAATGGTATTGTATGCATTTTCACTTGTTGGATCATTTAGATTCATAACGATACCGACAAGTTTCGCAGATTTGAAGGAGTTGAACTCTTTCTTTTGTTCAACTTTAATTCTTTTTATAATCTGTTCCCTTAGAAAAGAGTATATTTTATCTACTACTTGCATTTCAAAAATGGATAATCTATGCAAAAATAATAAATACCTATAATAAAATGCAAAATATCTGTTACAAAATTAAAAAAGAGGATGACAAACTTACTTTTTTGTCATCCTCTTGAAATATAATTGGTTTATCTCAATTATCTAGGATTTTTAATAGCTGCTTGAGCTGCTGCCAAACGTGCGATTGGAACGCGGAATGGAGAGCAAGAAACATAGTTCATACCAGCTTGTTGGCAGAATTCTACAGATGCAGGATCACCACCGTGTTCACCGCAAATACCAACTTTAAGTTTAGCATTAGTTGAACGACCACCATTTACACCAACTTCGATAAGTTTTCCAACTGAAGATTGGTCTAATGTTTGGAATGGGTCAGCAGGGATAATCTTATTTTCTAAGTAAGTACCCATAAATCCACCGATATCATCACGTGAGAAACCGTAAGTCATTTGAGTAAGGTCATTAGTACCGAATGAGAAGAACTCAGCAGTCTTAGCCATTTCATCTGCAAGAAGAGCAGCGCGAGGGATCTCAATCATTGTACCAAATTTGTATTCAATGTTTACGCCATATTTCTTTTCAATAGCTGCGTGGATTGGTTCACAAAGTTTCTTTTGGAAATTCAACTCATTAACTGAAATTGTAACAGGAATCATAATTTCAGGTTGTGGGTTGTGTCCTTCGTTAATCAATTGAGCAGTTGCTGTGAAAATAGCACTATATTGCATTTGGCTTACCTCTGGGTAGCTGATACCAAGACGAACACCACGGTGTCCCATCATAGGGTTAACTTCGTGAAGTAATTCACCTCTCTTTTGGATCTCTTCTACAGTGATGCCCAATTCATTAGCCAATTCTTGTTGTTTTTCTACGCTTTGTGGAACGAATTCGTGCAAAGGTGGGTCAAGAAGTCTGAAAGTAACAGGTTTACCATCCATAACTCTCATAGTCTCTTTTGTTGCCTCTACTACGAATGGTTCAAGTTCGTCAAGAGCTGCGATTCTCTCCTCTTTGCTATTAGAAAGAATCATCTTACGAAGTTTAGCAAGTGGTTTTTCTGAGTTTGTTCCATAGAACATATGTTCGATACGGAATAGACCAATACCTTCTGCACCAAAGTCAATAGCTTGTTGAGCATCTGCTGGAGTATCAGCATTTGTTCTTACACCTAAAGTGCGGTATTTATCAACGATGTTCATAAATTCAACGAAGCGAGGGTTTTCTGAAGCATCCATTGTTTCAACAGGTTGATCATAAACCCAACCTTTACTTCCGTTCAAAGAGAAAACATCACCCTCTTTGTATTGTTTACCATTGATAGTAAGAACTTTTTCAGAAAGATTGATGTGAATAGCATCACAACCAACGATACAGCATTTACCCCAACCACGAGCAACAAGAGCAGCGTGAGAAGTCATACCTCCACGAGCAGTCAATAGACCGTCAGCAGCACGCATACCTTCAACATCTTCTGGATTGGTTTCCTCTCTTACAAGAATAACTTTTTCACCTGCAGCAGCTTGAGCAACTGCATCTTCCGCTGTGAAGACAATCTTACCAACTGCTCCACCAGGACCTGCTGGAAGACCTTTAGCAATAACAGTAGCAGTTTTTTCAGCTGAAGGATTTAGGATAGGGTGAAGGATTTCGTCCAATTGATTAGGGGCAACTCTCAAAACAGCTGTCTTTTCATCAATTAGTTTTTCACCTAACATATCCATTGCCATATTAAGAGCAGCTAAACCTGTTCTCTTACCAACACGACATTGAAGCATCCACAATTTACCATCTTGGATAGTAAACTCGATATCTTGCATATCAGTGAAGTGGTGTTCCAAATTATTTTGAATCTCATCTAACTCTTTGTAAACTTCAGGCATTGCTGTCTCAAGTGAGTCAAGATGTCTGTTGTGTTCATTTTTAGTTGCCTCATTTAGAGGATTTGGAGTACGGATACCAGCTACAACATCTTCTCCTTGTGCATTGATCAACCATTCACCATAGAATTTGTTTTCACCAGTTGCAGGGTTACGTGAGAATGCAACACCTGTAGCTGAGTTGTTACCCATATTTCCAAATACCATAGATTGAACGTTTACTGCAGTACCCCAATCATCTGGAATACCTTCGATTCTACGGTATGCAATTGCTCTACGACCATTCCAAGATTTGAAAACAGCACCAATACCACCCCAAAGTTGAGCATATGCATCATCAGGGAACTCTTGACCTAATACCTCTTTAACTCTTACTTTAAATCTTTCGCAAAGATCTTTAAGGTCTTCTTCTGTAAGGTCTGTATCGCTCTTATATCCTTTAGCATCTTTTACATCTTGCAACATCTTGTCTAGTTGCTGTCTGATGCCTTCTCCGTCAGCTGGTTCAATACCCTCTGCTTTCTCCATAACAACATCAGAGTACATCATTATCAAACGACGATATGCATCATAAACAAAGCGAGGATTTTGAGTTCTCTTGATAAGACCAGGGATAGTATCTGAGCAAAGACCAATGTTCAATACAGTCTCCATCATACCTGGCATAGAGCTTCTCGCACCTGAACGGCAAGATACTAATAGAGGATCGTTTTTGTCACCGAATTTTTTATTCATAATTGCTTCTGTTGCAGATAGAGCATCAGCAACCTCTTTATGAAGTTCCTCTGGATAGTTACCTCCCAATTCGAAGTATTCTGTACAACATTCAGTTGTAATAGTGAAACCAGCAGGAACAGGTATTCCAAGTGTGCACATCTCAGCTAAGTTTGCACCTTTTCCACCTAATAAATTGCGCATAGTGCCATTTCCTTCAGCACTTTTTCCGCCAAAACGATAAACTCTTTTTGTCATTGTATTTTGATTTAGTGTTTCTTTCTAAAATTAGTTTAACTATAAATAGTTCAAAGGATTGCAAATATAAGAAAAAATTAGAAATCCTATCTATCTGAGTAAAAATTTATGATATGAGAAATTAAATATCTGATATTTAACTCTCTTTATAAGTTTCAAATTTATATATTTGTGTCGATTTTTATACGCAATTACAATGAATTTTACGCTCGATCCGTTAATAAAAATATTGTCAGAAATGTCACCCTATTTGTTATTGGGGTTTTTCATTGCTGGAATTTTGCACGTCTTTGTTCCAAACAGATTCTATCATAAGTATTTAGGTAAATCAACTTTCAGTAGTGTTGTCTATGCTGCTTTGTTTGGAATACCGTTACCACTTTGTTCGTGCGGCGTGATACCTGTTGCAACATCATTAAGAAAAGAGGGGGCATCAAAGGGTGCTACGACATCATTTTTGATAGCAACACCTCAGACTGGAGTTGATTCAATAATTGCTACTTATTCACTTTTAGGATTACCCTTTGCCATTATTCGTCCGATAGTTGCACTTGTTACATCTTTATTAGGGGGAACTTTGGTAAATATTTTTGATAAGAATAATTTATCTGATAATAGGATAACCGATTGTGATACAGGAAGTTGCAAAACAACCACACCTCCTAAAAACAAGTTTATAGAGATATTCAGGTATGGTTTTGTAGATATGCTTCAAGATGTAGGTAAGCGCCTGGTTTTTGGTCTTATTGTTGCAGCTTTGATTACTGTTCTAATTCCTGATGGCTCTTTGGCTCAACTCTCAGATAAACCTCTTCTGTCCATAATTTTAGTATTACTTGTCTCTGTGCCAATGTATGTTTGTGCAACTGGTTCAATACCTATTGCAGCTGCATTGATGTTGAAAGGTTTAACACCTGGAGCAGCATTGGTTATGCTAATGGCAGGCCCGGCAATTAACATTGCCTCAATTCTTGTTGTGAGCAAAGTCTTAGGAAAAAAGTCAATGATTATCTATTTGATATCCATAATAATTGGTGCTGTAGCATCGGCACTGGTTATTGACTATATACTTCCTGTTGAATGGTTTAGTACAATAGGCAATATTGCCACATCCTGTTGTACTGTACCAATTTGGAAAAGCATTGCTACAATTCTATTTATTTTACTACTAATCAATGCATTAACTCAAAAATATATTAAATCAAAAAAGAGACAAAAAGTGATGAATAGTGCTAAAACATTTAAAGTATATGGTATGAGTTGCAACCACTGTAAAGCCAGTGTAGAACGTGCAATTTCTAAAGTGCCAACAGTAACAAAAGCCGAAGTTGATCTTGCATCTAAAACTCTATATATCGAAGGTGAAATCTCCGACCAAATGGTAAAAGAGATTATCGAAGATCTTGGTTTTACAATGGAGTAATATCTAATCTGTAGCTCAACGTCATTGCTGGGCGTAAGCCCGGCAATCTATCGACAATTGGTTATTATATAAAACAGATTCCCGAGGCAAGCTCGGGAATGACGGTATTATTTCACTCAGGAATGACTGTATTATTTCACTTAGGAATGACGACGCAATCAATTCTATTTGCTCTCAACCCATTTACGAGCATTTACGAACATCTCAACCCAAGGAGTAACTTTATCCTGTGATAGTTCAGCAGGGTAGTATGGCCAGTTCCAAGGGCGAAGACATCTCTCAGGGTGAGGCATCATTGCCAAGTGACGTCCATCATCACTACAGATACCTGCACAAGCTTCTGGTGAACCATTTGGATTAGCAGGATAACTGTTGTAATTATATTTAAGAGCTATATTGTAGTTCTCAACAGGAGTAGGGAAGTCGAACTTACCCTCACCGTGAGCCACCCAAATACCTAATTTTGAGCCTCTTAGAGACTTTAACATAATCGATGGACTCTCAGTTACAGTAACACCTACAAATCCACTCTCAAACTTGTGAGAGTTGTTATGTTTCATTTTTGGTGCAGACTCTCTCTTTTTAGGTGTAACCAATCCAAGTTCCGTCATCAATTGGCAACCATTACAGATACCAAGACTTAATGTATCCTCTCTTGCATAGTAGTTTTCGATAGTTGTACGTGCTTGTTCATTGTATAATAAAGCACCTGCCCAACCTTTAGCAGATCCAAGAGTATCAGCATTAGAGAATCCACCTACAAAGACGATTAAACGAACATCTTCAAGTTTTTCCTCTCCACTGATAAGGTCTGTTGTATGTACGTCCTTAACATCGAAACCTGCAAGGTAAAGTGCGTATGCCATCTCTCGGTCACCATTTGAACCCTTTTCACGAATAATGGCAGCGATTGGTCTCTCTTTAACTTCTGGAACTATATTTCCATCAAATTGAGGTGCGAACTTATACTCAAGCGGCTGATTTTTATAATTTTCAAATCTTTCTGTAGCACACTCTTCGCCAGATTGTCGTTTGTCAAATAGATAAGATGTTTTGTACCAAATATCTCTGTATGAGTTGATATCGAATGAAAGATTAGATCCTTCAATTATGATATCCAAAGATCTCTCATTCTGATAACTTCCTAATTTACAAGCAGATACACCTATGTTAGACAAGTCTGTACCGCTCTTAACTTGAAGCACAACGCCAGGTTGTTCACTAAATAATGAAGCCAATGGAGCTGAGCCGAAATTCAATTTCATTCCGCCTTTGCTCTTTGCAAACGCCATTTCCAAAAGAGTAGTTATCATACCACCTTGAGATACATCGTGACCAGCAAGAACAATACCCTCATCAATAAGATTTTGAACAGCATTAAAGCTATTTTTGAAGTATTCTGCATCAATTTCAGGAATATCATTACCCACAAGATTCAAAGTTTGATAGTAGGCACTACCACCCAAAGCAAAGTTTGAATCTTTAACAAAAGGAATGTAGTAGAAATCAGACTCAACACTCTGCATAGCTGCTTTAACAACTTTAGCTACATCTTTTACAGCAGCTACAGTTGATACTATAAGAGTTCCAGGTGAAAATACTTTGCTTCCATCAGGATATTTTTGAGTCATTGACATAGAGTCTTTACCAGTTGGGATGTTAATGCCTAATGCAATTGCAAAATCACTAGCACCTTTAACTGCTTTATAAAGTCTCGCATCTTCTCCACTATTTTTAGCAGGCCACATCCAGTTTGCACTTAAAGAGACACTCTTAATTTGATCTTTCAGCGGTGCAAATACAACATTTGTAAGTGCTTCAGCTATAGCCATTTGAGAACCCTTTGCAGAATCAATTAGTGCAACAGAAGGAGCTGAACCGATTGATGTGGCAATACCCTCTTTATCTTCATAACCTATTGCTGTGACACCTAAATCGTTGATTGGTAATTGAATATCACCGGCACATTGTTGATTTGCAACTAAACCGGTCACAGAGCGGTCAACCTTATTTGTAAGCCAATCTTTACAAGCAACTGATTCAAGTTGAAGAAGATTTTTAACTCTTGTATAAATCTCATTATCAGTAAGTTGTGGGGTAGATTCACCTTTATAACTCTCTTCAACACTATTATCAGTAATCACTGTTTTAGGTGTTTTGCCAAGCATATCAGCAATTTGAAGGTCAATAGGTTTTTTACCTGTTTTTCCATCAACAAGTGTAAAGTTATCCTCGCCGGTTGCCTCTCCAATTACATAGAATGGAGCTCTCTCTCTCTTAGCAATCTTCTCTAAAAGTGGAACATCTTCGTTTTTAAGGACAAGTCCCATTCTCTCTTGGCTCTCATTGCCAATAATCTCTTTAGCAGATAGGGTAGGGTCTCCAATTGGCAATTTAGAGATATCAATAGTTCCACCACAATCCTCCACAAGTTCTGAAAGACAATTCAAGTGACCACCAGCACCGTGATCGTGAATTGAAACGATAGGGTTATTGCTGCTTTCAGATAGAGCTCTGATAGCATTATAAGAACGTTTTTGCATCTCAGGATTTGATCTTTGAACGGCGTTCAACTCGATAGAGTTATCATATTCTCCTGTAGCCACAGATGAAACTGCTCCGCCACCCATACCAATTCTGTAGTTATCTCCACCAAGTAGGACAACTTTATCTCCTTTAACAGGGCTATCTTTCAAAGCATCAACTCTTTTGGCATAGCCAATACCGCCTGCCAACATAATTACTTTGTCATAACCAAGATCTTTATTGTTCTCTTGATGTTCAAATGTGGTTAATGATCCACAAATTAGAGGTTGTCCAAATTTATTTCCGAAATCAGATGCACCGTTAGAGGCCTTGATCAAAATCTCTAATGGAGTCTGATACAACCACTTACGAGGAGGAATTGAACTTTCCCAAGGACGTTCTCCCTCTTCAAAGCGAGGGTAAGAGGTCATATATGCAGCAGTACCGGCAATTGGGAATGATCCTTTACCACCTGCTATTCTATCGCGAATTTCTCCACCACTACCTGTTGCAGCACCATTAAATGGCTCTACTGTAGTAGGGAAGTTGTGTGTTTCAGCTTTAAGAGAAATTACAGTCTCAGCTTCGTCAAGTTGGAAGAAATCTGCCTTTGAACCATCTTTAGGATGGAACATTTTTACTGTAGGTCCTTCAATGAAAGCACAGTTGTCTTTATATGCAGAAACAATTGAGTTTGGATTTTGAGCTGATGTCTCTTTAATCATCTTAAATAGAGAAGACTCCATCTCTTTACCATCTATAATAAATGTTCCATTGAAAATTTTATGACGGCAGTGTTCAGAGTTAACTTGTGAAAAACCAAATACCTCTGAATCAGTCAATGCTCTTCCAATCTTTGCACTCAAATCCTCAAGATACTTAATCTCTATATCTGAAAGTGCTAAACCCTCTTGTTTATTATATTCGTGAAAATCTGTAATATAGATAATCTCTTGTGGCTCTTTATCAACTGTGAAAATTGATTGATCCAATTTAGAGTAAACTCTTTGAAGCATCCTGTCGTATGAAGCATCAGCACTTTCAACAGGGAAGAACTCCTCAATCCTTTCGATACCACTAATCTTCATATTACGTGTAATCTCAACAGCAGTAGTACTCCAAGGGGTAATCATCTCCTTTGTTGGACCGACAAAATAGCCGTTAATCTCCTCACAGTCAAGATACTGTGCTTTGTCAAACAACCACGAAAGTGCATTGATATCACCTTCACTCAAAACTGAATTACAACTTAATGCTATAACAGAACCAGAATTACTCTTAAAAAATTTAATCATATCAAAATCGATTTATCTCGCGAAAGTAGTAAAAAAAGAGGAATTTTCTAACTGCTTTAGACCATTTATAGAAATATCAGAACTTTTTAGCAAATTTGCGTTTAATAAATTGATAATTATGGATGAAAAACTATACAAAAAAGAGTTAGAATTTATTTTTAATCGATTCCCATCTTACCAGGTAGTAGGAGAGAGGGCATATAAACCAGGTGTTGAAAATATGGTGAAATTTGATCAATATCTTGGATCACCATCTCAAAAATTTGACTCAATACATATTGCAGGGACAAATGGTAAAGGTTCCACTTCTCACCTCCTTGCCTCTGTTTTTGCCTCTAACGGATATAGAGTTGGACTATACACATCACCACACCTTAAAGATTTTAGAGAGAGGATAAAGATTTGTGATTCAAATGGTTATCAAATGATTTCACAAGATGAAGTATATAAATTTCTCACTCAACACAGAGACTATTTTATTGAAAATAATCTATCCTTTTTTGAAATAACAACTGCTCTTGCTTTTTCTCACTTTTCTCAATCACAAATAGATATTGCGATAATTGAGACAGGTCTGGGTGGTAGATTGGATTCAACAAATATTATTACTCCTAAGTTGTCAATTATCACCAATATTGGCTTTGATCACTGTCAATATTTAGGTAATACACTCCAAGAGATTGCAACAGAAAAGGGAGGTATTATTAAGCAAAATGGTAAAGTACTAATAGGCGAGGCCGATGGTGTATGTAGGGAGGTATTTGAAAATATTGCTACAGAAAAGAGTGCTGAAATCCACTTTGCAGATCAAAATAATGATGTAGATCTTTCTCAATTTGATCTTCAGGGAGATTATCAAAGATTTAATATAAATTGCGTAAAAGGTGCTTTATCGATACTCTCTAAAATCGGATATTCTTTTGATAATCAATTAGTTGACAAGGGGTTAAAAAACACATCAAGAAACACTGGACTTCTGGGAAGGTGGCAAGTCATATCACACAATCCTACTACAATTTGTGATACCGGCCATAATGCTCACGGTTTGAAACATGTTTTTAACCAATTAACAAGATTGCATCAAGAGAGAGTTTATGACAAAATCTATATCATTTTCGGTACAGTTGTAGAACGAGATTTGGACTCACTCCTTGAAATTATGCCCAATTTTCCAAAATATTTTATAACAAGAGCAGATAATCACAGAGCTTTAGAACCAAAAATTCTTGCAAAAAAAATGTTAGATGCTGGCTTTGATGTAGATATTTGTGAATCAATATCTTTAGCAATCGAACAAGCAACTAATTCTGCAAATGAGAGTGATTTAATCTTTATTGGAGGTAGTACTTATCTCGTTGCAGAGAGTGATATTTCAGGAAAATAATTATATTTGTGCTTATTAGGTGAAATTTTTTAACGTTTATTTATATGAAAAAATTACTATTATTTACATTGTGTTGTTTAACACTGAGTTTGACAAGTTGTAATTTTGAGATTGAAAACAAAATTACAGAATTAGAGAAAAGAGTCTTGGCTTTGGAAAAATATACCCAGACACTTAATACAAATATCTCATCTCTTCAAACATTGGTAAATGCTTTGAGTGAGAATGATTATGTAACAGCAGTAACAGATATATATGAAGATGGTGTACTAGTTGGTTACAAAATCTCTTTCAAAAACTCTCCTGATGCTGTAATTCATTTAGGACAAGATGGACAAGATGGAACAGATGGAAAAATTCCATATTTGGGCATTGATGTAGCAGAAGATGGAAACTATTACTGGACAGTTGCTTATGGTGATGGCGAACCTGAATTCCTAAAAGATCCAATAGGAAATAAGATCCCTGCTGTAGGCCAGGATGGTAAAGATGGAGAAGATGGAGAAGATGGCAAGGACGGAGAAGATGGAAAAGATGGCGAAAATGGTCAAGATGGTGCTAATGGTCAAAATGGAAAAGATGGCATTACCCCTCAATTGAAAATTGAAGAGGGATTCTGGTATGTATCATACGATAATGGCAATACTTGGAATAAGTTAGGAGAATCAACTGGTGAGGTTGGTGATAATATTTTCGAAGGAATTGATACATCTAATCCAGATTATATAATCTTCACTGTTAAGAATGTTGGTACAATCAAAATTCCAAGCTGGAGCGCATTTGAAAAATTGACTCTAAAGATTGATTCAATCAACACTAACTACAAGAATCTTGCGAAAAGCATTGAGGATATGGCAAGAGATTCTTATGTTACAAGTATTACAGCCAATAAAGACAAAGATGGTAATATTATCAGTTATAGTTTACAATTCTCTGATGACACATTCTATACTATTAACAATGGTATTAAAGGTGACACAGGCGATATCCCATCACTAAGTATTAAAAAAGCAGAGGATAGTCTTTATTACTGGGTAATTGGCAAGAAGGTATTAGATGAGGCTGGAGAAGAGACTCTACAATATGAATGGATGCTTGATGAAAGTGGTAATAAAATTCAGGCAGCTGCTACAAATGGAACTAATGGACAAACACCTTATTTAAGTATTAAAAAGGATACAGACGATTACTATTACTGGACAATTAAATGGGGTAATGAAGAGGCAACTTGGTTGTTGGATGATAATGGATTTAAAGTAAAAGCAAACAGCACTGATGGTGTTCAATTCTTCGAGAGTGTTGATATCACAAACGATAGTTATATTGTAATGACTTTAACCAGTGGTGAAGTTGTAAGATTAGTTAAATATGAAGCATACGAACTCCTTAGATCAAATGTTAATAAAATTACTGATAACATCTTATCATTAACAAATTTGGTTACTTCAATTAATCTAAGAACCTATATCAAAGTGTTGACACCAATTATATCTGAATCAGACACAATTGGTTACAAGATTGTATTGTCAGATAATAGAGAGATGAGTATCTACAATGGTATTGATGCAGTTGCACCAAAAATCAGTGTGGCAAAGGGTGATGATGAGAGATACTACTGGACTGTACAATATGGAAGTATGCCGGTTGAATGGATTTTGGATGAAGAGGGAAACAAACTTCTTGCTGAAGCACAGGATGGACTTCCTGGTCTTACTCCAGAGTTGATAGTAGAAAAAGATAGTGATGGTATCTATTATTGGAAAATCAAAATTGGTGATACAAGCAATTGGATAACTGCTTCTGATGGTGTAACAAAGATTCAGGCGATGGTACCTACCGGAGATGGATTAGTTGGCACATCATTCTTCGAGAGCGTAACAGCAGATGAGAACTTCCTTAATATTGTGCTTTCAGGTTCTAAGGATGTTTTCAAACTTCAATTCTACAAAGAGTTTGAATTAAAATCATTAACAGTTACTGATTATAATGGTAAGGTTTACACTATGACAGGTAATTCTCTTGATATCACTAACACTTTGACAGCAACTACATATACTGTAAACTACACTATTGATTGTACCTATACTGTTCCAACAATTGAATATGTATCTACATCTACTATTAGTGCTTATAGCGGTTCAATAGTAACAAATAATGAGACAAGTTCTCATACTGGTACATTTAATATTTTAGCTCCAATTGAAACTGGAATCAACGATAAGATTATTCTTTTCTTCTCGGATAATGCAGGTAAAACAGTAGTAAGAACAATTTACTTTAAATAGTAGCAGTTATGAAAGTTTTGAAATATTTATTCATATCAATTCTCGTCACGACTGCTCTGACAAGTTGTAATAAAGAGAATTGGGAGCGCATCGAGAATATAGAATCAAAAGTTACAAAGCTGGAAGCTCTTTGTAATCAGATGAATAGCGATGTGGAAGCATTGCAAGTTATTGTTAATGCATTGAACGAGAATATCTTTATTAAAAGTATTACAAAACACTCTAAAGACTCTCACGATGGTTATGTAATTCTTTTCACAAATGGTAAAGAGGATAAGAGAATTGCAATTTACTCCGGACACGATGGAAAAGATGGTTACAATGCATCTACTCCTGTAATTGGTGTAAAAAGATACTCTGATGGCTACTTCTACTGGACTATTACTATTATGGGTAAAGAGAGTTTTATCGTTTCTGAAGATGGTAAAATGATTAGAGCTCAAGCAAAGAATGGTAAAGATGGTAAAGATGGTGAAGATGGCAAAGATGGAGCTAACGGAAGCAATGGCACTAATGGAGAGGATGGACAAAATGGTGTGGATGGCGAGGATGGAATCACTCCTCAATTAAAAATTGAAGAGGGTTTCTGGATGATATCTGTTGATAATGGCAAAAGTTGGGAGAAACTATCTGAAGCTACTGGAGAAGATGGAATATCATACTTTAAGGATGTTAGACTCGATAAAGCAAATGGTTGCGTAATTTTCACTCTTCAAAATGGAGAAGAGATCAAAGTTGTCCTATATGACTATATGATCGATCTATATGATGACTTAGAGTTTTATGTTAACAGTTGGATAGAATTTATCAGTCGTGTTATCAATGATATCAACTCATACGATTATATCACTTCAGTTGAATATTTGGTAGAAGAGGGCGATACAGTTGCTACAACTATCAACTTTATGAAAAGTGAACCGATTACACTTAAAAAGGGTGATAAAGGGGATCCTACACCTGAATTTACTATCGGAACAGCAGAAATAGATGGTGTTTACTATTGGACTCTAAATATTAAGGATAAAGAGCCAATTTTCATCACTGATGCAACTGGAAAAAGAATTCAGGCAAAAGGTATTGATGGTAAAAATGGCGGTGTCCCTTATGCCAAACCAGAACTTAATCCAGCTGATAATCAAGTCTATTGGAAAATTCATTATGGAGATGGTACAGCATCTTGGTTATTGGATGATAACAATGAAAAGATGAAGGTCAGAGGTACCGATGCTGATGGCTGGTTGTCGGCTATAGATTCTTCGAACGAAGATTATGTCACATTTACTCTGTTTAGCGGTGAGATAGTCAAAATTCCCACTATTGAATACCACGAAAAGACTCAATCATTGATGGATAAAGCAAATTCTGATATTCAAGATTTAATATCAATTATTACTGTTTTGGATGAGACTGATAAATATTTCACTGATGTAAAGAGTGTAGAGATTGAAGGAAAAGTTGCTTATCAGGAGATTTTCTTTAATGATGGAACCTCTATAAAAATCTTCAATGGAAATAGTTCAGAAGATATTGTAATGGAGAATCTTACTCCAATAATCTCTATCAAACAATTTACAGATGGCAACTACTATTGGACAATTAAGTTTGGTTCAAACAGAGAGGATTGGCTTCTTGATGAAAACAATAGAATGATCAAGGCAAAGGGTAAAGATGGTGCAGATAACACAACAAACTACCCTGTGATTGGTATTAAAAATATTGGTGGTGTAGATTATTGGACTATTACAATCGGCACTACTATAACCTATCCTCTTGATGAAGAGGGTAATAAAATTCCTGTTCAACTAACAGTCAGTGATGAAGAAATTTATGGCTCAGATAATCGTATTTTCAAGAGTGTATCAGCCAATGAAGATTATTTGATAATTGAACTTTTAAATGGCACAGAATTTAAGTTTTATCGCTATAAAGATTTTAAAGTTACCCTTTTAACATATCCATTGTCACCTGTTAAAGTAAATTCAGAATTCAATGTTACAATAAAGGTTGAAGGGACATATGATACTCCACTTATCGACTATATCTCTAATAATATTTATGCTACATCTATTACTACAGAGCAAAATAGTGATACAAAGGTGTGGAATTCAACAATGACCTTCAAACTTGCAAATGCTACTGATTCTATATCAAATGTTACGATTTTTGTAACAGACGGTAAGGATAAGTTGATTATTAAAACAATCGAAGTTCAAGTAGCAGAATAAAGAATTGGAACTATTTATATTAATATTATCGGCACTTCTGCTCCTTATTTCCATTATATTTTTTATAATAATTTATAATGGTATAAGGAGCAATAGAAGGGCTATTGATAGAATCAAAGAGGAGATTTGGGAGAGCAATAGCTCACTCAAGGAGATAATGAATCTACAATTTGATTCTACTGAGAAACTTTTGTCTGATAAAATTTTATTAATAGATAAAGGTATTGATGAACGTCTAAACAATATCGAAAAATCTCAACAACAACTTTCTCAACAGACAAAAGAGAGACTCTCGATTATACAAACAACAGTTGACGAAAAGTTAGAAAAGACACTTAATGAACGAATTAGCAAGAGTTTTGAACTCGTTGGAAAACAACTTGTAGAGGTTCAGAAAGGTCTTGGAGAAATGCACTCTCTCGCACAAGATGTCGGAGGACTTAAGAGAGTGCTAAGTAATGTTAAAATGAGGGGAGGTTTTGGTGAAATACAACTCTCACTTCTTCTTGAACAGCTTCTTGCTCCTGGTCAGTATGAGAGCAATGTAAGGACAAAAAGCACAGGAAATAACTTTGTGGAATTTGCAATAAAACTTCCTGGAAATGGGACAAACGACTCTGTAGTCTGGCTACCTATAGATGCAAAATTTCCTAAAGATGTATATGAAAATCTGCTCGATGCATACGATGCTTCTGATACTACACTAATCGAGTCATCTCAAAAAGCACTTTATGATGCAGTTAGAAGGTGTGCTAAGGATATTAGTGAAAAATATATTGAGGTACCAAACACAACAGATTTTGCAATAATGTTTCTTCCTTTTGAGGGTATTTTTGCAGAAGTTGTTCGTTCCGCATCATTCCTTCAAGAGATACAGAATAAATATAAAATAATTGTAACTGGCCCAACTACACTTGCTGCAATTCTAAATAGTCTTCAAATTGGTTTTAGGACTTTAGCAATTCAAAAGAGAAGCGGTGAAGTCTGGCAAATTTTGGGTGCAGTCAAGAGTGAATTTTCAAAATTTGGCGGCTTGATAGATAAAGCTCAGAAAAAGATTAAATCTGGAATTGATGACCTTGATGATTTAGTTGGTGTGAGAACTCGCCAAATAGAAAACAGACTAAAAGAGATAGAATCAGTCGATGAAGTGACTGCTTCCAGACTTCTAAACGATACTATTCCATATCTAAGTGAAAAAAATAGCGTGGAAGAGTAATATTTTTTCTCACTATAAATAATAATGACTATTTTTGCTTGATTAAAAAAATAGTTAAATGCAAAAATCAATTCAAGAAAGGACAAAAGCATCTCTTCTTTTGTCTAATGGCCTTAAATTCGAAGGCTTTTCTTTTGGATATGACCATTTTGCCGAAGGCGAAGTAGTATTTGACACAGCGATGGTCGGATATCCTGAATCATTGACAGATCCATCTTTTGCAGGACAGATTCTCTGCATTACTTATCCTCTTATTGGAAACTATGGTGTGCCTGAAGATCAAATCATTGAAGGTATATCTCAGTTTTACGAATCAGACAAAATTCACGTCAAAGGGTTGATTATCACCGAGTATTCTTATGATTACAGCCACTGGAGTGCGCTAAAAAGTCTTGATCAATGGCTTAAAGAGCACAAAATTGTAGGAATCTATGGCGTTGATACTCGAGAAATCACTAAAGTTTTAAGAGATCAAGGTTCAATGTTGGGTAAAATTATAACTGAAAATCATACAGAAGCTTCTGATGATGACAATTGTGGTGAAAAGAATCTTGTTAAATCTGTAAGTTGTTCAGAGCCAATTATTTACAACAAAGGTGGAGAAAAGAGAGTACTTCTTCTTGATTGTGGAGTTAAGCATACTATTTTAAGAGCTCTTGCAAATAAGAATATTGAGGTAGTTAGAGTTCCTTATGATTATAAGTTCAACAACTCTGATTTAGGTGAGTGTGATGGTCTTTTGATTTCTAATGGTCCTGGCAATTGTTCAGATTGCGAAACTACAATTGATGAGATTAAGAAATTTATGGAGAGTGAGAAACCGATATTAGGTATTGGAATGGGAAATCTTCTTTTGGCAAAAGCGGCAGGAGCAGAGGTAATCAAATTGAAATGCGGACATAGAGGACCTAACCAACCTGTAAGAATGGTAGGTACTGAGAGATGTTTCATTACATCACAATGTCACGGATATAGTGTTGATGCTAAAACTCTACCAAGCGATTGGAAAGAGAGCTTCATTAACCTGAATGATAATTCAAACGAGGGAATTCAACACTTGACTAAACCATTTACAGGTGTTCAATTCCATCCGGAAGGAGTTTCAGGTCCTATTGATACAAAATTCATTTTTGACAATTTTATTGAAAAGTTATGATTGATACAACTATTAAAAAGGTCTTGCTATTAGGCTCAGGTGCCCTCAAAATTGGAGAGGCAGGCGAGTTCGATTACTCAGGTTCACAAGCACTTAAAGCAATGAGGGAGGAGGGTATCTCCACAGTTCTTATCAATCCTAACATTGCAACTGTTCAAACTTCAGAAAATGTAGCAGATAAGATCTATTTCTTACCTGTAACTCCATATTTCGTAGAAAAAGTAATTCAAAAAGAGAAACCAGATGGTATTCTTTTAGCTTTTGGAGGACAGACTGCACTAAACTGCGGTGTTCAACTCTACAAACAGGGAATCCTAGAGAAGTATCAAATTAAAGTTTTAGGTACTCCTGTTCAAGCAATTATGGATACAGAAGACCGTGACCTTTTCATTAAAAAACTTGACGAAATAGATGTTAAGACTATCAAGAGTCACGCAGTTGAGTCTGTAGAGGCAGCAAAACAAGCAGCTAAAGATCTTGGTTATCCGGTTATTATCCGTGCCGCTTATGCATTAGGTGGTCTCGGAAGTGGATTCTGTGATGACGAAGAGCAACTAGAAGTTTTAGCAGAAAAATCATTCTCATATTCACCACAAGTTTTGGTAGAAAAATCACTAAAAGGTTGGAAAGAGATTGAATATGAGGTAGTTAGAGATAAATACGACAACTGTATTGCTGTTTGTAATATGGAAAACTTCGACCCACTTGGTATCCATACAGGTGAGAGTATCGTAGTTGCTCCTTGTCAAACACTTACAAGTCACGATATAAACCTTCTTAAAGAGTTAGCAATCAGAATAGTAAGACACGTTGGCATAGTAGGTGAGTGTAATGTACAATTCGCTTATGACCCATATTCTGATGATTACAGAGTTATTGAGGTGAATGCTCGTCTATCTCGCTCTTCTGCACTTGCCTCAAAAGCAACTGGTTACCCATTGGCATTTGTGGCTGCAAAAATTGGTTTGGGCTATGGACTATTTGAACTACAAAACTCAGTAACTAAAACTACTCCAGCATTCTTTGAACCAGTTCTCGATTATGTGGTTTGTAAGATTCCACGTTGGGATTTGACCAAATTCCACGGTGTATCTCGCGAAATTGGTAGTAGTATGAAGAGTGTCGGTGAAGTAATGGCAATCGGTCGTACTTTCGAAGAGACAATTCAAAAGGGTTTGAGAATGATTGGTCAAGGTGCTCACGGTTTCGTAGCAAATAAAGAGATCGTTGTCCCTGATATTGATAAAGCATTGAGAGAACCAACTGATAATAGAATCTTTGTTATCTCGAAAGCTTTCCAAAAGGGATATACAATTGATCACATTCACGATCTTACTAAAATTGATAAATGGTTCTTGCATAAACTATACAATATTGTAATGACTTCTAAAGAGTTGGCTAACATCAACTCAACAGATGATTTAAGTAAAGAACTTCTATTACACGCTAAACAACAGGGCTTCTCAGACTTCCAAATTGGTCGCTTGATCTATAAGGATAAACTTGATATGGATGAGGCAGTTGATTTAGTAAGAAAATATCGTAAATCATTAAACATCAAGCCAGTCGTTAAACAAATTGATACTTTGGCTGCTGAATATCCTGCAGTAACAAATTACCTATATTTAACTTACAATGGCACAGTCAATGATATTGAGTGTCAGGATGATAAACAATCAATTATTGTTTTAGGTTCAGGTGCGTACAGAATTGGTAGTTCTGTAGAGTTCGACTGGTGTAGTGTTAATGCTCTTCAAACAATCCGTAATTCAGGATATAGAGGAGTAATGATCAATTATAACCCTGAAACAGTATCTACTGACTACGATATGTGTGACAGACTCTATTTCGATGAATTGACTTTCGAAAGAGTTATGGATATCTATGAATTTGAAAATCCACACGGTATTGTAGTTTCAGTTGGTGGTCAGATACCTAATAACCTTGCGCTAAGACTACACGAAAATGGTCTAAACATCCTAGGAACATCTGCAACCTGCATTGACAAAGCTGAGGACAGACATAAATTCTCATCGATTGTTGATAAATTAGGAATTGATCAACCTAAATGGAAAGAGTTGACTTCACTTGATGATGTTCATCAATTTGTTGAGAGTGTTGGTTTCCCTGTATTGGTTCGTCCATCATATGTACTTTCAGGTGCTGCAATGAATGTATGTTCTAACTCAAATGAGCTTGTTGAATTCCTTAAACTTGCTGCAGATGTATCGAAGAAACATCCAGTAGTAGTTTCAGAGTTCATCCAAGATGCAAAAGAGATTGAATTTGATGCAGTTGCTTCAAATGGTGAAGTAGTTGCTTATGCAATTTCAGAACACATTGAATTTGCTGGAGTTCACTCTGGTGATGCAACTATCCAATTCCCTCCTCAAAAGCTATATGTTGAGACAGCACGTAGAATCAAGAAGATTGCAAAGAAAATTGCTGCAGAATTGCAGATTTCAGGTCCATTCAATATCCAGTTCCTTGCAAAAGAGAATGATATAAAGGTTATTGAGTGTAACCTAAGAGCTTCAAGAAGCTTCCCATTCGTATCTAAAGTATTGAAAATCAACTTTATAGAGTTGGCAACAAAAATTATGATTGGTGAGCCATTCGAAGTCCCTTCGAAGAGTGCTTTCGACCTTGACTATGTAGGAGTCAAGGCGTCGCAATTCTCATTCTCAAGATTGCAAAAGGCAGACCCTGTATTGGGAGTAGATATGGCATCTACCGGAGAGGTTGGTTGTATTGGTGATGATACAAACGAAGCAGTTTTGAAATCAATGATATCTGTAGGATATACTGTTCCTAAAAAGAATATTCTTATCTCATCAGGTGCAGCAAAGAATAAAGCAGAACTTATCAATGCTTGTAAATTGTTAGCTCAAAATGGTTACAATTTATATGCAACAGGTGGTTCTCACCAATTCCTAGTTGATAATAACATTCCATCTACCAGAGTATATTGGCCAACAGAGCCGGGACAATACCCACAAGCTCTTGAAATGGTTCATAATAAAGAGGTTGATATGGTGATCAATATACCTAAAAACCTTACTCAAATTGAATTGGAAAATGGTTATAAGATTAGAAGAGCTGCTGTAGATTTTAATATTCCATTGATTACAAACACCAGACTTGCTTCAGCTTTCATAATCTCATTCTGTAATATGTCAGTTGATGATATCCAGATTAAGAGTTGGGATGAATATTAGAATTTAATATGGTTTTAGATCACAATCCATAATTTACCTTATCTTTGATGTTGGAATAAATATTAGACTTTAATATGGTTTTAGATATATTACTACTTATAGCAGGTATCGCGATGATATTGATGGGTGCAAATTCACTTGTTGATAACTCATCTATTATCGCCAGAAAATTTGGTATCTCAGAATTTGTAATAGGTATTGTCATTATCGGAATTGGTACATCTCTTCCAGAATTCACAGTTAGTTTAATGTCTGCGATCCAAGGAAAAGGCGATATGGCAATTGGTAATGTTGTAGGTTCCAATATATTTAATACATTTATGATTTTAGGGATAACAGCCCTTATCTCTCCAATTAAATTTGAGAATAATAACATTAGAAAGGATGTGCCCTACGGTGTTGTAGCGGCACTCCTTCTATTTGTTATGGCTCTTGATAAATTGATTTTAGGCTCTCCTGTAAATCAATTAAGCAGAGTAGATGGAGCTATTCTTTTCATACTCTTTGCACTATACATTTACCTCTCATTCAAAAGTAGTAAAAATAGCATCCCTTCTGTGGAACAATCTACTGATAATCAAGATGTTAATTACAAATCTACAAAATTATTCAAACCTGTATTGCTAATCATTGTAGGATTGGCAGGTCTGATTTTAGGTGGTAGATTATTTGTAAACGGAGCCTCAGCAATTGCTAAAGTTTTTGGTATTTCAGATGCCTTTATTGGAATCACAATACTTGCTGGTGGAACTTCGCTTCCAGAGCTTGCATCTTGCGTAGTAGCTGCAAGAAAGGGAAAAGGTCAAATGGCACTTGGAAATATTATCGGATCAAATGTCTCAAATATATTCTTGATATTAGGTGCAAGTTCTTTAATAACTCCACTACAACTAAGTGGAATTGGTTATATAGATTTAGGAATGGTACTATTTGGAGCTATTGCTCTTCTGGTAACTGCATTTACTTTTGTAAAGAAGAGTTTGGACAGATTTGAGGGGGGACTATTTGTAGTTATTTACATTGCCTATATAGTATATCTCGCCTCTCAATTATAACCACTCGCAGAGAAATACTCTATTTTTTATCAGACTCAATAATTTTTAACAACATTTCTACCGCCTCATCTTCTGGAACAGAGCGGGCAACAACCTCTTTTTGACGATATAGAGTAACTTTGCCTCCTCCTTCGCCGACATAACCATAGTCTGCATCTGCCATCTCTCCTGGGCCATTAACAATACAACCCATAATTGCGATTGTTACACCTTTTAGGTGAGCAGTTGCTTTTTTTACATCTTCAACACTTTTCTGCAAATTGTAAAGAGTCCTTCCACATCCGGGACAAGAGATATATTCAGGTTTTGTAAAACGACGTCTTGCTGCCTGAAGTAGGTCATCTTTAATATCATTTATCTCCTTTTCAGAGAGTTCTTTTCCATTAATTGATGCCTTAAATTTAAAGTCATCTATTTTTTTATCAAGTAAAAGCGAGGAATAATCACAAGAAATTGAAATTATAAGTTCTTCCCAAGAATTTGCATTATATATCTGATTATCAACACATTTAACATAATTGTTAAGTCTGTTTTCTGTCCTTATTTTAGCACATTTTTCAACAATCATCTTACCAGCAATGATTTCATTGACAGGATCTTCAGTTAAAGAGACTCTAATTGTATCACCTATACCCTCATTGAGTAAAGTAGCAATTCCAACTGCTGATTTCATCCTTCCTGTATCTCCACAACCAGCTTCAGTTACACCTAAATGGATAGGGAAGATTAACTCTCTTTTTACCATTTCAGACATTAAAAGTCTGTATGCCTCTACCATCACCACAGTATTACTTGCTTTAAGTGAGAATACAACATTGTAGAAATCTCTTTCAATACACATATCCATCCACTCCAAGGCAGCCATCATCATACCTTTAGGTGTATTTCCATAGAGATTTGTAATTCTCTCTCCCAATGAGCCGTGATTTATCCCTATTCTGACTGCAGTTCCATACTTTTTACACTCTGAAATGAATATATCAAACTCTGAGAGTGCCTGAGAATGCTCTTTAGCAAAGTTTCCTGGATTGATGCGAACCTTCTCAGCTACAGACGCAGCTGCAATTGCAACCTTTGATGAGAAGTGAACATCTGCTACTAATGGTGTATTTATACCCTTTCCTCGTAGTATAGACTTTATCTCGGCCAGAGAGTTTACCTCTCTCACTCCTTGTGTAGTCAATCTTACTAAATCTGCCCCCTGAGCAATAACATCTTCGCACTGTTTAACAGACCCCTCGATATCATTCGTCGAAGTGTTACACATAGTTTGAATCAAAATAGGGGAGTCACCGCCTATTGTCAAATCTCCTATTTTGAAAGATATCTTCTTTACAGACATAACTAATATAGATTGTAATGTAATCCTACAGAGAAGTTAAGTTGTTGATTATAACCATATAACCAGTACTCGTCGCTAAGTTTTTGAGGTTGATATACACTACAGAATCCTCTCTTTACATTTGCTTGAATATGTAATTCAATTGGACCAAAGATCAACCCAAAACCAGCACCTGCATTAATACCATAATCATTTCGAATATCTAATGCATCGAAACCACCCTCTTTATAACTCTTGATTCTATAGGCATAATAGGTACCTACATCCAGAAGTAAGCGTAGATTTTTGTTTACTCTATATGTGAATTGAGAAGTAAGAGGAATCTCAATGTAATCATACTTTTCATTATATCCCCATTCGGAATTAAATCCTTCTGTTCCATATTTTACACCAAATTGAAGACCAAAAAAGGGCATCAACCCCCACAAATCGTGGTAATAGGTATAAAGGAGAGAGAGATTCAAAGGAGTATGAATATATGATGGTGAAATATCTGGGGTAAAGTAGGCACCACAAATATTATATGAGTATTTTACACCTATCAAGTGTCTGCTCTTGAATCTATCAAAACTCTTCTTATTTAATTGATCCAGAGAGTCAATCGATACCTCTATAACTTTATCCATATCTTGAGGAGCTTGCTCAAGGATATCTGTTCTCCAAGGATTTGACTCCTCAATCTTGTTTTGAGAGAAGAGTGGTAATGATACTAAACAAAGTATAAAAATCAGTAATTTATTTCTCATCGGAACATTTCTAATAGGTCAATAGTTTGGTTAATCTCAATGTTTGGTTTAACCTCAATAATAGTTTCGCCACTAGGAGTCTCATACAAAAGTACCTTTTCTGGTTGTCTGTGATCTAGGAGTGAACCAATATCAATAATTCCATTCTTATTTCCATCTTCTGTAATTCTTATAGAATATTTACCCTCTTTCAAATATGGGAACTCTAACAGAATATCCTCATCAATGGTGTAAGATCTAAAGACTTTCTCACGATTTTCACTAACTAAATCTACAATATATCGTTTGTAAACACCCTTACATAGGAGTGTAATTGTACTCAAACCATCTTCAGATGGGAGTTTTGTAGAGATATAAGTGCTGTCATTTGGCAAGCCATTTATATCTATAAAGCATCCCTTTCTTACAGTCAGATGGTAGGTATAACCCTCCTGCATCTTATTTTTTTGTTTTAATGCGAACTTCTTAATGTCCTGTAAATCAGGCACTATCTTATACTCTTCGTTAATAGTATCACCACGAGGAGAGATAGATTGGTATGTTAATTTATCATAATTTTTCTCAACTATTGGGAATCCAAATTCAAATTTATATCCATCCTGATCTATATTTTCAGGTGTTGAGATAATTGTCATTACCACTGATGTATCCCACGCCTCTTTCTTTTGATCTGCTACAAATGGTTTCTTCTCCATAGCAAATTTCAGATCCTCATCTGAAAGTATAAGCTTATTGGTAGAATCACTTTTCATATATTTAATATGTGCGAAAAGTGTATCAGGAAGATAACCTTTATCATTGATCCAGATTGAAAGACTATCCTTTGTTGGGTTAAACTGTTTGATAAGGTCTTTTTCTGGAATTCCTGAGAAGGTAATAGATTCTACTTCAGCATTTGATGATTGAAACTTAACATAACACTCTCTTAGTGAAGGTCTTCCGACACTCTTTACTTTATGTGTTGCTCCTGATTCTTTGAACATAAGAATATTGAAATCAGATCTTCTGCTTCTGCACCCAATTGTATCTTTCATATCATAGAGTGCCAATTCAGGGACTGTATCATTTACAACAAGTGTAGGTTGGAAATAGTCTCCAATAAAGCCAACTTGCTCAGTAGCAGGATCATAGATGTTGTTATTATTCAAATCCTCTACTGCATAGATACGATACTTTTGAGGTTTGATATTTGTCAATGCAAAGTATCCCCAATCATCACTCTTTGTTGCTGCATAAGGTAGAGATTTAAATAGCGCTGAGTCAGAAAAATCGGTATAGACTGATACAAGAACACCCTTCTTTGGTAATAGAGTTTTTGCATCCATTACTGTACCTGTAAAGTACATTGAATCAATGATCTCACCTGTAGAAAATGTATAAACAAACTTACCGAAAGGATTTCCTTCATTATTGTCTGCCAATGCACTTCCACCAAAGGATAAAGTATATGTTCTGTCTAGGATGAGTGTATCTTGAAATGTTACAACAATACTCTTTCCCTTAACTTTAGTCTTAATTCTCTTTTTCTGAGGAGGGGAGAGAAGAATATCATTGGCATTTTTTACAACGGTATATTCATTAAATGTCAATGTTACCTTATTGTCTGTTATGGGAAAATTGATCTTTCTCTGTGCCGGTTCAACCTTAAGTAATACTGGAGGGATAGTATCCTTATCTCCTCCTGTAGGTGCCGCTGTAGTGTTGGCACAAGAGGAGAAGTTTAGCAAAATTGTACCTATTATTATAGATGTAATAAATATGTATGCTACTCTCTTCATCATTCGTTAATATCTACTCTATTAGCAAGGTCAACACCTTTTATCTTTTTAAGTTTCTTAATTATATCCTCCAAGTCTTTAGTATTATGGACATAAAGGTCGATATATCCATCAAAAATACCATCGTGAGATTGAATAAAGAGCTTCCTGATATTTACATTTAATACTAAAGATATCTCTCTTGTAATATCATTGATAATACCAATTCTATCAATTCCGCGAAGCGAAATTCTTGCCAAAAATGATAGGATAGTATGTTTACTCCATTTAACTTGTACTATCTTTTCACCTCTTTTTGATGCAAGATTTTGAGCTAAAGCACAACTCTTCTTGTGAATTGTCACCTTACCATCATCATCTACAAAACCTACAATATTATCACCAGGAATAGGGTTACAACAATCTGCAATGTTATAAGAAATTGTTCCTTCAGAGATATTCTCTTCAAGAATATAATCCTTTCCCTTCTCAATTTTAGATGGTTTAATTATATCCGTAATATCCAATCCCCAGATTTTAATCAATTTCTTCTCGTTATTCTTCGTTAAAATTGTTCCTAAATCTGAAAGATCGATAATACCTATACCAATTTTTGCATATAACTCCTCTTTACCGCCAATGACCTTGTATGCCTCTATCAACTTTTTAATAACACGACTACTTGGACTTAAACCATGTTTAGATAGCTCTGAGGCAAGGATATTCATACCCTCTTTGATATTTCCTTTGGTATTCTCCCTCAAAGTATCCATCACTTCACTCCTTGCACGACTTGATTTGAGGAAAGTGAGCCATTCTCGTTTTGGTCTGCTACTATCAGAGGTGATAATCTCAACCTGATCACCTGTATGAAGGACAGTTGATAATGGAACCAACTTCTGATTGACTTTGGCTGCAATTGCTTTATTACCAATTTGAGAGTGAATAATATATGCAAAATCAAGTGCAGTATAACCCTTCTGAAGTTGTTTTGATTCGCCTTTTGGTGTAAAGACATAGATTTCTGTAGTAACCAGCTCTTCGTGAATAGTATCTAATAATTCAAGAGCATTTGCATCAGGATTTTCTACGACCTTCTTAATTTTGTCCAACCACTCATCAATCTTTTGGTCGTGTTGCCCAAGAGTTTGCTGATTCTTATATGCCCAGTGGGCGGCTACACCCCTCTCTGCAATTTTATTCATCCTGTCACTGCGAATCTGAACCTCAATCCAATGGCCGCTTGGTGACATTATTGTGCAGTGTAATGCCTCATAACCATTTGATTTTGGGTGAGATAGGAAGTTTCTGTATCTATCTACACGCTCTCTGTTAGGGTAAATATCAGTTATCATACGATATATGTTGTAACATTGATCGTGCTCTGAAAGATCTCCTTTAGGATCAAATATTATTCTTACTGCATATATGTCATAAATCTCCTCAAAAGGAATCTGTCTGGCTGTCATCTTTTTCCAAATTGAGTATGGAGTTTTCATACGTTTCAAAATATGGAAACTATATCCCGCCTTCTTCAATCTTTTTGAGATTGGTTCAATAAATTCATCAATCGAATTATCTCGAACCTGCATAATATAGTTTAGACGCTCTTTAATATTTTCGTATGCCTCTGGCTCCTTGTATTTAAGCCAAATATTTTCCATTTCTGACTTAATGCTGTAGAGTCCCAATCTATGTGCGAAAGGGATGAAGATATACATTGTCTCACTAAGAATCTTATCACGTTTAGCTTCAGGCATAAATTCGATTGTACGGACATTATGCAATCTGTCAGCTAACTTAATGAGTATCACACGAATATCATCATTAAGTGTCAGCAATATTCGTTTGAAATTTTCTGCTTGCAAACTCTTCTGATCCAACTCACTATCATTCTGCAAAGCGGTTTTCATCTTAGTAAGACCATCAACCAAGGATGTAATTTTATCTCCAAAGAGGCGTCTGATATCATCAGTCGTATAATCTGTATCCTCTACAACATCGTGAAGAAGGGCAGCACAAATAGACTTATAGCCCAACCCAATCTCCTGTACAACAATCTTTGCTACAGCAATAGGGTGGAGTATATATGGTTCTCCTGACCTTCTTCTTACCCCTTTGTGTGCTTCATTGGCTAAGTTAAAGGCCTTAAGTACCTCTTGAAACTCTTGTTCATTAGCGCAACGCTTCTTACTCGAATCGCGTAACCCTTCGAACTCTTGTTCAATTAATTTATTATCTTCTTCGCTAAATGATCCCATTTTCTAAAAAAATAAATCTCTTTTGCCACTCTTAATGAATTTAATTCTCTCAATTACCTTCTCTCTCTTATCAGATTCGGCAATTTTAGAGATCTCTCTATCAATAAGATTGTATCCTAATTCTTTTGTCATATCACCTGCATAATCTTCTAAATACTCTGCAAATGTTAAAATCGCGTTCGGAGTGCAAAAACGCCCAATAAATCCTGGGATTGCATACTCCATAAAGTGTTCACCAGTTCTTCCAAGTCGATAACACGATGTGCAGAAACTAGGAATAAAGTCCTGATTTACAAGCCATTGTATTACTTGATCAAGCTCTCTTGTATCTCCTATCTGGAACTGTTCTCGCTTTAATTCTTGCTCTGAACCAACCTGTTTAGTATAACCACCTATCTCAAGTTTTGTTCCAGCATCAATTTGCGAAACACCAAATTTAATAACTTCATTTCTAATTTCTTCATTTTCTCTTGCAGTCATTATCAATCCTGTATAAGGAACTGCTAATCTAAGGATTGCAACAAGCTTTTTAAAGTCATTATCGCTGACTCTATATGGAAGATCGATATCTAAACCATTTGCCGGTTGAATACGTGGAAATGATATTGTATGTGGTCCAACTCCACAACGCTCTCTAAGGTGAATTGCGTGTGCAACTAAAGAAAGAAGATCAAATCTCCAGTCGTAAAGGCCAAAAAGAACACCAATTCCCATATCGTCAATACCAGCATCAAATGCTCTGTCCATAGCATTCAAACGCCACATATAGTCACCTTTTACTGTATTCTTTGGGTGTACCTGACTATATGTCTCCTGATGATAAGTCTCTTGAAAAATTTGATAAGTTCCTATACCTGAATCTTTTACGGTCTTAAAACCAGCAATATCAAGAGGGGCTGCATTGATATTTACCCTTCTAATAGCACCATTTCCTACTTTTGTTGAGTAACAGCTTCTTACATTATCTGCTATAAACTCAGGCGTATATTTTGGATGCTCTCCATATACTAATATCAATCTTTTATGACCCTCATTTTCAAGTGAGGTAATTTGAGAAATTAGCTCATCTTGAGTAAGTGTATGTCTTACAGTTGATGTCAAAGAGCTTTTAAAACCACAATATTTGCAATTATTTATACAATAATTACCAATATAGAGTGGAGCAAATAGAACAATTCTATTTCCATAAATATCCTTTTTCAACTGCTGTGCAGTATCAAAAAGTTTCTGTAACATTTCAGGAGAGTTGATTGCAATAAGTTGTGCAGTCTCCTCAATGGTAAGAGGCTCTTTATTCAAACTCTTATTGAAAATCTCCTCTAAATATATTTTATCTTCTCTACTCTCGTTAATCAATTTATGCAGTCTATCTTCTTTAATGAAATTGACTGCATCTTTAGTTAAACTTCGATCCATTTTCTTCAATCTCCTTATTTTTCTCCATTTCCATAAATTTAAGTTCATCCTGCTCCTCTATATATTGGAAGGAATATGACAACTCTGCTCCTAATAAAATAACTTGCCAACTGAAATTGAGCCAAATCAATAGCAGTGGGAACAAGGCAAAAACTCCATAAACTGAATTCAACCTCGACACCATCATCTGAGTACTGATATATAGATATTGAAGTAATACGAAGATAAATCCAGACATTACAGATGCCCTTAATGAAGCGGAGTATCTCACCTTAACGTGCGGAATAAACTTGTAAATCAATGAAAGTACCAACACTGTCAAACCATAAAAAACTAACCAATATAGATTGGACTCTATGAATTTAAATACTCTTGAATCAGGAAAAATTACATCTAATGCTAATGTGTAATATGCTGATGTATAGACAAATAGCACTACTACAAATGGTGCTAATATCAACACTGTGACATATACAATTATCCTTTTATATAATTTTCTTGCCGTATCAACGTGCCATATATGATTGAATGAATTCTCGACAGAGAGCATCAACCAGAATATTGTCCAGATAAATGACAAGAGACCAATCCATCCGAATAGGCCGGAATTTGTGGTGTTTATTATATTGTTAGCTGAACTTAATATTACATCTATAACATATTTTTGATTGGCAAATGTATCATACAACGCTGTTGAAAGGTATGCATCTAAACCAAATCTGTTCGTAACAAAGATGCCTATTGCCACTAAGGGAACAATTGCCAAGATAGTAAAGTAGGTAAGATTTATCGCGTGAAGACCTATTTTACGGTTAAAAAATTCTTTTGTTGTGGTGATAAAAACTTTCAAATAACGGATAGCTCTTCGCATAGCTTTGCTGACCTCTGTGAAGTCTCCAACCCAGATGTCGTGCGAGAGAAACTTTATAATATTTCTATAAGTCTCTTTTATCATTTTTATGCGAATGTTTGCCATTATTTTATCATTTCAAAAAATTGGGTTTCAGTAATAATTTCTATACCAAGTTGTTCTGCTTTTCTTAATTTTTCGGGACCGCTTTTTGTTCCACTCAAGAGATAATCTGTCTTACTGCTTATCGAAGAGAGACTCTTTCCACCGTGTAAAACAATCAATTTTTTCATCTCCTCGCGCGGTTTTGAAAAATTGCCCGAAATTACAATATTTTTGCCTAATAATGCCTCTGAGAGGACTTTTTCTGCACTATTTTTCTCTTCAAATTGTAAGCCAATCTCTTTCAGAGCAGTTATCAGTTTGATATTTTTATCGTTCGAGAAATAATCGATTATACTTTGTGCAACAATATCACCAATTTCGTCTATTTCGACCAACTCCTCCAAAGAGGCAGCTGCTATCGCATCTATTGTTTTGAAGTGAGATGTAAGCAACTTGGCAGTAGATTCTCCTATCTGTCTGATACCTAATGAGTAAAGAACTCTATAAAACTCTCTATCTTTAGATTCTTCTATACTCTTCAAAAATCTCTCAGCAGAGCGATCTTTCCAGGAATCAAGGGTAAGCAATTGCTCTTTTGTCAAATGATACAAATCAGATAACTGTTTGACATTCAATTTCTTAATAAGTTGTTCAAAAGTAGAGTCCCCAGCCAGAATATTCATTGCTTTTCGAGATGCAAAATGGACAAATCTCTCTTTAATTTGAGAATAGCAACCATCGCTGTTTGGACAGAAATATCGAGCATCATCCTCTTCCTTAACAAGGGGAGTTTCACAATCAGGACAAAGGGTAGGGAAGGTAACCTTCTGAGCATTTGGAACTCTCTGTGAAAGTTCAACCTCAATAATTTTCGGAATTATTTCTCCACCTTTCTCAATATAAACTGAATCTCCTTCGTGGATATCGAGTATATTCATCTGATCCTCATTGTGCAGAGTAGCTCTCTTAACTACTGTTCCAGATAATAAAACAGGTTCAAGATTAGCAACAGGAGTGATAACACCAGTTCTACCAATTTGATAATCAACTGATAAGATCTTTGTTAATGCTCTCTCTGCTTTGAATTTATATGCAGTTGCCCAGCGTGGCGACTTTGAGGTATAACCCAAACTCTCACGAGGTTCAATCTGATTTAACTTTATTACAACACCATCTGTCGCATAAGGAAGCTCCTTTCTGGCACTATCCCACTTGACAAGATAGCTCTCAACTTGATCAATTGAGTGGCATATCTGAGAATGTTCAGAAACAGGAAGTCCCCAACTCTTAACTGCCTCAAGTTGCTCATAATGAGTAGTGTAAGGTAAATTTTCACCTAAAAGATGGTAAAAAACTGCATCTAACTTACGACTTCTAACCTCTTCACTATCAAGAAGTTTCAACGAACCAGCTGCTGCATTGCGTGGATTGGCAAAGAGTGGTTCTCCAATTTCGGCTCTCTCGCTGTTTAGCTGATCAAAAGCAGAGTAGGGCATAAAAATTTCACCTCTGATTTCAAATTCAACAGGAAAATCATCTCCTTTAAGATGTTTTGGTATAGATGGAATTGTCAAGACATTTTGAATAACATCATCACCAATTTGACCATCACCTCGTGTAAGTGCCTGGACCAACTCTCCATTTTTATATGTAAGACAGATTGCTGTTCCATCAAATTTTAATTCGCAAGAGTAGGAATAATCGCTATCCAGAGCAGAGGATATTCTCTGATCAAAGGCATAAATTTCCTCCATATTGTATGTATTTCCAAGAGACAACATAGGGTATTTATGTTTCGCTTGTTTGAAAGATTTTGGTGAAGAGACATCACTCTTAACTATATCACTTCCAACCACTTGCGTAGGCGAATCAGGCAAAAGAAATTCAGGGAAACGTCTCTCCAGTTCACTTAATTCCTGCATCATCAGGTCATATTCAAAGTCGCTGATTGTAGGGGAATTATTTACATAATAGTTATGATTATGTTCTCGAAGTTCGTTGGATAATTGTTCTATTCTGCTCTTTGCATCTTTTTTAGAAATCTTTGCCACATCAAAAGGTTTTAGAAATCATTACTACAATTTAACAAAAGTAACAATTTTTTGCCGAAAAATGCTAAATTTGCGGTTCGAATTGAAAATACAATTAACAAAATATTTAAGAAAGAAAAATGAAACAATCAATTATCATTTTGACAGGTGGTGGTCCAGCTCCAGGAATGAACACTGTTGTTGGTTCTATTGCTAAAGCATTTATTGCACAAGGTTACCGTGTTTTAGGTTTGCACGGAGGTTACTCAGGTCTTTTCTGTCCAAATCCTAATTACTGTGAATTGGATTTCGTAATGGCTGACTCAATTTTCAACAGAGGTGGTTCATACCTTATGATGAGCCGTTACAAACCAACTGCTGAAGATTTCGAAAAGAATTTCAATCTAAAACTATTCGAAGATAACAATATCAAACTTCTGGTAACTGTTGGTGGTGACGATACAGCTTCTACTGCTAACCGTGTTGCTAAATTCCTTCAAGAGAAACACTATCCAATTCGCAATATTCACGTTCCTAAGACTATTGATAACGACCTTCCTCTACCTATGAATACACCAACATTTGGTTACAATTCAGCAAAAGCAGAGGGTACTCGTATCGCTACTACTGTTTACGAAGATGCTCGTACATCAGGTAACTGGTTCTTAGTTGCTGCAATGGGTCGTAGTGCAGGTCACCTTGCATTAGGTATTGGTGCTTCTTGCCACTATCCAATGATTATTATCCCAGAGATGTTCAATAAATCAACTATCACTGTAGATAAAATCATCAAACTATCTATCTCTTCAATCATTAAGAGAAAAATTATGGGTATCCCTTACGGTGGTATTATGATCTCTGAAGGTGTATTCCACGAATTGGATCAAGATGAATTGGTTGCAACTGGTGTTAAGTTTACTTATGACGAACACGGCCACCCAGAATTGGGTAAAATCTCTAAAGCTCAATTGTTCAATGACATTATGGAAATTAAGCTTAAAGAGTTGGGTATGAAGGTTAAAACTCGTCCAATTGAGATTGGTTATGATATTAGATGTCAATCTCCTATCTCTTATGACTTAATGTATTGCTCTCAATTAGGTTTCGGTGTTTACGAACTATTCTCTAAGGGCGAAACAGGTTGTATGGTTTATGTTGACACTCAAGGTGAGTGTAGACCTCTTTACCTAAAAGATCTTCAAGATCCTGAGACAGGAAAAATTCCTCCTCGTAAAGTTGATATCGAAGGTGATATGGCCCAAGGAATCTACAAACACCTTGTTCACTACATTACTCCTGCAGATTATGAAGCTGCTAAGAAGTATGTTTCAAATCCTGAAGATTACGACTTTAAGAAGATTTTGAACTGGTAATAATTAATACTGGATATAAATTGAGGATGGTCGTTAGATCATCCTCTTTTTGATAATATTTTAATGGGAAAATTTATAATTTATCAAATGTTTTTAAGGGCTTTTTCTAAGAGTAATCTTCCTGAAAGCTCTTTATTATTAGAGAATTACAGATGTGACTTCAACTCTTGCGGTAAGTTCAATAATGTTACTGAAGATAGAATTTTGGAGTTAAAAAAATTATCTGTTTCTGCTGTATGGTACACAGGTGTTATTGCTCACGGATCCAAGAGTGAGGTGGATGGCATTTATCAAGGTAATAAATCAATTATTAAAGGAGAGGCCGGCTCACCTTACGCTATAAGAGATTACTATGATCTTGCACCCGAACTTGCAGAGGATATTGATAATAGATTTAGTGAATTTGATGCTTTAATTGAACGTACACATAACGCTGGATTAAAGGTAATTATAGATTTTATCCCTAATCACGTTTTCAGAGAATATAAATCTAAAACTGATAATTTCTCTGATGAAAATTTCTATCTGCTTAGCGATCAATTACACCTGCCTGAATCATTAGGTGGAGAGTACTACGAGAATCCTGCAAAAGCAACTGGAAACAACTGCTTCTCACCATATCCTCAAATCAATGATTGGTATGAAACAATAAAATTGAATTATGAGAATAAAGATACTTGGGAGAAGATGTTAAGAATATTACTCTTCTGGTTATCAAAAGGTGTTGATGGTTTCAGATGTGATATGATTGAACTTGTTCCTGCAGAGTTTTTTGGTTGGGCTATCAGTAGAGTAAAAGAGAGATATCCGGATGCATTATTCATTGGTGAGGCATATCAAATTGATAATTATCAAAGATATTTAGAGTTAGGAAAATTTGACTTACTTTACGATAAATCAATCTATTACGACACCTTAATTGAAGTAATAAAGGGATACAAGGGAGCATCAGTTCTAAGTGAAGGTTGGAAGAGACTTGGTCAGATGCAGTCCTCTATGTTAAACTTCCTTGAGAACCACGATGAACAGAGAATTTCAAGCGAATTTATGGTAAGAGATGGTATGAAAGCGATTCCTGCAGTAGCATTCTCCGCACTCTTTAATAAAGCTCCATTTATGCTCTATTTCGGACAGGAATTTGGAGAAAGTGGTATGCTCGAAGAGGGATTTAGCGGGAAAGATGGCAGAACATCTATCTTTGACTACACCTTAGTACCATCAATAAATCGTTTTCTCAATGGCAAATTAACAAAAGAGGAGAAGTCAATCTATAAAAAGTATAAGGAGATATTAAAGAGTGCAACCACATCAATCTTCAGTTATGGAGAGAGTTTCGATCTCGGATATGTAAATCCGCATAGTGAATACTTTAATCCCGAAAAACAATTTGCATTTTTGAGGTCATATAAGGGCAAAGGTGCCTTAGTAGTAATTAACTTTGATAGCCAACCTGCTGATATCCAAGTAAATATACCACTTCACGCATTTGAATATCTAAATCTTAAGGAGAGTGATAAATTTAACTCTCGTGATAAAATATCTTGTAAAATTGCTTCTTACGACTACTTAATAATCAAATTATAAGTTATCTTTGTAAGAGTATAACAAATTATCTGATATGGCAGAAAAGAGTATTTTAATCACAGGAGGAGCTGGTTTTATTGGTTCTCACCTTGTAAGATACTTTGTAAATAAGTATCCAAACTATTCAATCTTTAATTTAGATAAACTTACCTATGCAGGTAATTTAGAGAATCTTAAAGATATCGAGAATGCTCCAAACTACACATTTATCAAGGGAGATATTTGTGATAGAGATACTCTTAAGAAACTATTTGAAAAATACGGAATTGATTCTGTTATCCATCTCGCTGCCGAAACACACGTTGACAGAAGTGTCAATGATCCATTGGAATTTGTAAAGACCAATGTAATTGGCACACTTACACTTCTTCAAGTAGCAAAAGAGTTCTGGCAAAAGGATAATTATGAGGGTAAACTATTCTACCACGTCTCTACTGATGAGGTATTTGGATCCCTTGATCTTGATGGCGGATACTTTACTGAAGATTGCAAATATGAACCTCACTCACCATATTCTGCATCAAAGGCATCATCAGACCACTTTGTGAGGTCTTTTTATGATACATACAAAATGCCAATAGTGATTTCTAACTGCTCAAATAATTATGGTCCTAATCAATTCCCCGAAAAGTTAATTCCTCTATTTATCAATAATATCAGACATAACAGAGAGCTTCCTGTATATGGAAAGGGAGAGAATGTCAGAGATTGGCTCTATGTAGAAGATCACGTCTCTGCTATAGACCTTATATTCCATAAAGGTAAAATAGGCGAAACCTATTGCATTGGTGGAAAGAATGAGTGGAAGAATATTGATATTATTAAGAGAGTTATCTCAATCACCGATGAACTACTCGGAAGAGAGAGTGGTGCATCACTAAAACTAATAAAGTTCGTAACAGATCGTCCAGGACACGATTTGAGATATGCAATTGACTGCACCAAATTGGAGAGAGAACTTGGATGGCAACCATCTTACACATTCGATGATGGTATCCGCAAATGTATAGAGTGGTATCTTAACAATCAAGAGTGGCTGGATCAGGTAACCTCTGGTGATTACAAAAATTATTACGACAAGATGTATAAAGGCAGATAACTATTTATTTACCTTTCTTCTAATATTTTTAACATTGTTTTCTGCTTTAATTTTATCAATTATTGCAGTAACTACATTGTAGATATCTCCATCTTTTCTATAATCAGCAGGACATATAAAATTGACACGATTCTGTTTTAGTAATTTTTCCGCCATCACGCTTTTGCGTTGATTATCAGGAGGATAGACTGCTACTGAATTTCCACCGAACATTTTAACAATCTTCATACAAGGGATATCAGTCTGTCCGTCTCCGAAGTAAATCATATTTTCGAACGGAATTCTTTTGCGATCTTCTGCCTGGCTCTCATTTACCTTTACTGTATCACGAATACTCATAATACCCTTATTAATTTTGAAGATAAATTGTGTCTTTCCTGTATAATCGACTGCCACAGCTGGCCACACTGCAACTCCTTGAGAATCGTACATAAAAGAGCAGGCAAAAATCTTTTTGAACTCTTTTGCAATTGGTGAGCCCTCTATCATCTCAGTAAGTCCTGATGAGTTTATATAGTGTTCAACCTTTACACCTTGCTCTTTGCCATAATTATTTATGAGTTTGAACCACTCTTTAACACCATTAAAAAGTTCGATTTCGTGACCAAATCTTACAAATGATTCACGTTTAAGCTCTACGTGTGCCTCTTTTGCTTGATCAATCATCAATTTCATATAGCATAAAATATGGCTTGCATCTTGTCCCAACGATATTTCATCGGACATTTTCCAAAATTCTTCAGGTGTTTTTCCAATTGCTTGAATGAAGCCAAATTCCTGCATATTCCCTGGTGATAGTGTGCCATCGAAATCGTAAATCAAGGCAACAATAGGTTTCTTTTTACTCATAAATAATTCAAAATTTCTTCAAAAATACAAAAAATTATTATCTTGCGATGTTTTTGTTTATTAAAATGGGAAGAGGATTATCAACAATTTTGCTATTGATTTTATCCAATAGCTTTATGACATTTGCTTGGTACGGACACCTAAAGTTCGGCACTCCAAAGCTTCTATCCAACTGGGGAATGTTTGGAGTAATAGTTATGAGTTGGTTAATTGCATTTTTTGAATATTGCGCACAAGTTCCGGCAAACAGATTAGGTTTTAACCAATTTGGAGGTCCCTTCTCACTACTACAGTTAAAAATTATTCAAGAGGTAATTACCCTTGTAATATTTGTAATTTTTACGACACTATTTTTTAAAGGAGAACCGTTAAAAGTCAATCATCTGCTTGCTTTTTTATGTCTGATTTTAGCGGTTTACTTTGTGTTTAAATAAACCTAATGTATTAAAAACTAAATTATTATCTTATGAAACATTATTTAACATACTTGCAAGAAAGTATGCAAAAGTATTGGGACAAAGATGCCCTTTGCAATTATAAAGGCAAAAAATACAGCTATGCTGATATGGCCAAGGAGATTGCAAAATTGCACATTCTGTTTGAAAAAATAGGTGTAAAAAAAGGTGACAAAATTGCACTTTGTGCAGGAAATACAGCTGAATGGGGAATTACCTTCCTCGCAGTTACATCATACGAAGCTGTTGTAGTCCCACTATTAAATGGATTTACCGCTGAGGAGGTTAAAGACTTAACTAACCACTCAGAAAGCACTTTACTTGTTACTGAGAAGGATATTTTTGACAAATTGGAAGTATCTGAAATGCCTATTATTAAGGGTATTATAGAGCTACCTGACTTCTCAGTAGTTTATGATAACGGAAGTAATATCAGTGAAGTATATGCAACTTTGGAGGAAGAATTCAATAAGAAGTATCCAAATGGTATTAAGCCGGATGATATCAAGTATCCAACCGATAACTTTGATAAATTGGCTCTTATAAATTACACTTCGGGTACAACAAGCTCACCAAAGGGAGTTATGTTGACATACCGAAATGTTAGTTCCAACATTCAATTTGCATGCGAACATATACCTTGCCCTCCTGGAAGTACACTTGTTTCAATGTTGCCATTAGCTCATATGTATGGAATGGCTTTTGAGTTCCTATACCCAATTGCAAGTGGTTACCAAATCTACTTCTTAGGAAAAACTCCTACTCCAAAAGTATTGCTTCAAGCTTTAAAGAGTGTTAAACCATACATTTTGATAACAGTTCCTCTTGTAATTGAGAAAATTATCAAAAATAATGTCATTCCTATTGTAAGCAAACCTGCGATGAAGGTGCTATTGGCAATTCCTGGTATTAATTTAATTATCCAAAACAAAATCAGAGCTAAACTTATCAATGCATTTGGTGGTAATCTTCACGAGTTGATTTTAGGTGGTGCTGCTATCAATCAGGAGGTTGAAAAGTGGATGAAACGCATCAGATTACCATACACAGTAGGTTACGGTATGACTGAATGTGCACCTTTGTTGGCATACGAAGAGCATAAATCATTTGTTCCAGGATCGTGCGGAAAATGCATTGAGAGAATGGAATTAAGAATTGATTCTTCCGATCCTAAAGAGGTTATCGGCGAGATTCAAGTTAAGGGAGCAAATGTAATGTTAGGATACTATAAGAATCCGGAAGCTACCGAAGCCACCTTTACAAAAGATGGTTGGTTGCGTACTGGAGACTTAGGTATTATTGACGAAAAGGGTAATGTATTTATTAAAGGTAGAAGTAAAAATATGATTCTTACCTCTAATGGACAAAATATCTATCCTGAGGAGATTGAGGATAAATTGAACAACCTACCATACGTAATTGAGTCACTACTTGTTGAAAGAAATAAAATTCTGGTTGCTCTTATCTATCCTGATTTTGCTAAACTTAAAGAAAATGGCATTGACGAGAGTGGTTTGGCAGAATTGATGGAAGAGAGTCGTAAAAAGGTTAATGGAAAACTATCAAGTTATTCTCAGATAGCCAAAATTGAGATTCGTCAAGAGGAGTTTGAAAAAACACCAAAGAAGAGTATCAGAAGATTTATGTATAAGTAGTTATTTTAAGGAGTTATGACAATAATAAAACTACCGGAACCAATAAAGAGAGGAGGGATGCCTCTGTATGAAACTCTTACAAATAGAAAGTCTTGCAGAAAAATCGCAACTCAGGATTTGTCGATGGAAGAGCTATCCAACATTTTATGGTGTGCTTATGGCTATAATAGAGAGGGTAGGAGAACTGCTCCTTCTTCGCATAATAGTCAAGAGTTTGACCTCTATGTTGCAATAGAAAAGGGTACATATCTCTATAACCCGGAAGATCACTCCTTAGAATTGAAGTTTGATGAAGATTTAAGAGCTTGGTGCGGTCTTCAAGACTTTGTGGCATCTGCTCCACTTACAATTATTTTTGTAGCCAACAGAGACAAAATCAAGGGTAAAGATGAGAGAGGTGTTACAGAGACAATCTATGTTGATACCGGCTTTATATCTCAAAACATCTACCTCTATTGTGCGAGTGAATCACTTGCCAATGTAGTTAGAGCAATGATTGATAAAGAAGCTCTATCTAAGAAACTTCATCTGTCTGATAATCAAGAAATTACCTTAGCTCACACAATCGGAAGATTTCCTCCGAGAGAGTAAGTTTAAGAGTAACTCAATAAAAAACCTCCGGACTCAGAAGAGAGTTCGGAGGTTCTTTTTTAGTATGTTTACACTATTTCTTGCATTTTTCGCAAGTAAAGCATTTCCAAACAATAGCTGCAATTGCCGCACCTACAAATGGAGCAACGATGAACAACCATAATTGAGATAGAGCTTGACCACCTTCGAATAGTGCAGGGCCAATACTACGAGCAGGATTTACTGATGTTCCTGTGATAGGAATACATACAATGTGGATAAGAACTAATGTCAAACCAATTGCCAAACCAGCTAAAGATGAGTTTCCTTTATTTGCATCTGTAACACCAAGCACAACCAAAACAAAGATAAATGTAAAGATTGCCTCTGCCAAGAAAGCAGTTAATGTAGAGCAGGTGTAACTATTAGCACCTGTAGTTGTTGCTGTTACTTCGATTCCTTGAAGTAATACAAAGATTATTGCAGAACCAACAATCGCTCCTACTACTTGAGAAATCATATAACCAACACCCTCTTTAACGCCCATTCTGCCGCTGATCATACATCCTAATGTAATAGCTGGATTAATATGACATCCAGAGATGCTACCTATAGCATAAGCCATAGCTACTACAGAGAGACCAAATGCAAATGCAACTGTTAAAACTTGGGCAGTTGTTGCACAACCACCATTGAAAACTGCACTACCACAACCAAGAAGTACTAATACCATGGTTCCAATAGCCTCCGCCAAGTACTTTTTCATAATAATATAATTTTAGTTTAACTTTTTAGAAACATATAAATTTAGCAATAAAATTATATAATTACAAAAAATAGGAAAAAGAGAGTGTGTTTGTTACAATTTTTATCGGATTTTGACCTCTGCTAATAGAATTAAAACCATTTAAGTGCCTTGACTCAATAAGCAAATTTCCAAATCTAAAACCTATACCAAATCCAATTCCATAATCATAATTTTTGAAATTATTGTGGAAACTGAACTCTTCATTCGAGTTTCTTGCCCCAAAAATATGTCTGTAATATGGCGAGATGAAGAAACTAACTCCAAACGGAGAGTCCATAACAGAAGGAAAATCATATTTGATATTGAGAGGAATAAGAAGGGAATATAGAGATAGATTCAAATTATCTTTAGATTCGAGATGCTCTGCATATTTAACATTTGGCATATCAAAAAGTAGTTCAGGATTGAAATTCCAACTTCCAACACGATAATTGAGTGATAGACCTAAATTGAGATCAAAAGCAGGCTTGCCATTAAATGCACCCTCTGGATAGTTGAACTTAGAGTGTCCTGCTGCAAATGTGAAACCAAAAGAGAGTTTTGAAAACTTCGGCTTATGAATTTCAGAAATTTTACCAGATGATGTAAATTGCTCATTATCAGCCATTTCATATATTAGAAAAGCTAAATAATCTGTAATATTATTCAATCCTTCATAGTCTATTAAATCAGCGTGATCTCCAACTTTGTGATATGGAGATTCAAGACCAGTTGTTACATATAGCGTAGGAATTCCGACCTCTGCATATGGTTGAGTATCAGTTGCACCCATTATTGATGTTTCAAACATCTTCTCTTTAATATTTAGTGGTTTTCTGATACCTCCATAAGCATACTCCTCGTTTGCCATAATCAGTAACTCTTCATAATTAGAAATCGTAGCAAGACCTGTGAGTTGCAGATATTCACTTGTCGAGTACCAGCCAACCATATCTATGCTTAACATAGAGTTTATTTGACTATGAGGTGGAAGAGAGTCTCTGACCATAAGAGAAGATCCAACCAGACCAATCTCCTCTGCATCAAAAGCTACAAATAGTATTGATCTCTTTGGTGGTGACATTGATTGGATATTGCGTGCAATTTCAATCAAAGAAGATACTCCTGATGCATTATCATCTGCTCCATTATAGATATTATCCTCATTACTAACACCATATTTAACAGGAAGATGGTCATAATGAGCACCTACAACAATATATTGGCTCTTCAAATGAGGATCTGAACCTTCAAGAAGGGCAATCACATTTCTTGCAATTCGGTCTCCACTATATTTATGTTCAGAGATAAAACCATTCTCTTTAAATGGTTTCAAACCAATCTCTGCAAAACGTTCACAAATATATTCGGCAGCGGCTCTGTTCCCATCTGTACTGGTAGCTCTGCCCTGTAATGAATCTGATGCAAGATAGTATAGGTGTGACTTCAAATTCTCATATTGAGCATTTTTAACCACTCCTCCTGCTACATTTTGTGCCGATAGATGAAATATGGCAGATAATGTAATAATTGTTATAAAAAGTATCTTTTTCATAAAACAAAGATAACTCATTAAGAGGTAAAGTATATGTCTCACTTGTAAAATAGTTTTAAAAAAGTAGGTCATTGGCACAGATAATGCAGTTATATAATTAGTTAATTATTTAAATATTATGAAAAAGAGATCAATTATTGGAGTAGTGCTACTCATAGCAGTGGCTATTCCCGGATTTGCCTGCACAGGCATTTCACTAAAATCAAAAGATGGCAGTTCTATTCAAGCTCGTACAATAGAATGGGCTAACGGAATTCTAGAGAGCAGTTATGTCATTATTCCAAGAGGAGAAAAGATGTTCTCATACACACCTGACGGAAAAGAGGGGCTTACTTTCACAGCTAAATATGGCACAGTAGGATTGACTGTTGCTACAAATGTATTTATAGCAGAGGGTATGAATGAAAAGGGTCTGTCTGCCGGATTATTTTATTTCCCCGGTTATGGAAAGTATGAAGATTACAATCCTAAGTATCAAGAAAAGAGCTTAATCGATTTACAATTTGTTAATTGGGTGTTGACTCAGTTTGCAACTATTGATGAAGTTAAGGAGGCATTAAATGATATTAAAGTTGTAGGTCTTAATCCAGATGGAATGACATCAACTGTTCACTGGAGAATTGCCGAGAGAGGAGGTAGGGTAGTGGTACTGGAATTTATTGATGGAGTACCACACTTCTACGAAAATAAGGTAGGTGTACTTACAAACTCACCAGACTTTAACTGGCACCTTACAAATCTTAATAACTATGTAAATCTCCATCCAGGAGCAGCTCCAAATAATTCGCTTGGCAGCATGAAATTATCTCCAATAAGTGGAAATAGTGGTTTCTTGGGTTTACCTGGAGATGCAACATCACCTTCAAGATTTGTAAGAGCGGCATTTTACAGAAACACAGCACCTAAATTGGATAGTGCTTTTGAGACAGTAGCTCAAGCATTCCACATCTTGAATAATTTCGATATTCCAATGGGAATACAACACCCGGCAGGTAAAGTTCCCGATTTTCCAAGTGCTACACAATGGACCTGTGTTTCGGATCAAACAAATTTAATTATTTACTACAAAACTGCAGAGAATAGTTTGATTAGGTCAATTGATTTGAATGAAATTGATTTTGGCAGAATAAATTATCAAAATCACCCATTAGACAAAGTAAAGAAAGAGCACGTAGAGAGGATTTATATCGAATATAACTAATTAATATTCAATGACATAATATAATCTGTCATAAGATATCCCTCTCCAATCTCAAAGTCGCCGGTATAGATAATTTCAAAACCGAGATGTTTATAGAACTCAACAGCTCTGGTATTGTAACGGTTAACATTGAGAATTAGTCGAGAAGATGGTTTATTGAAAGTTATTACAAATTCCTTGGCTGCCTCCATCATAATCTTCCCTAAGCCGAAACCTCTGTATTCATTTGAGATGTAAAGCTTCTGAAGATGAAAGGTGGAGTCAGCCTCTTCTTGTACAGAAAAGTAGCCAACTGGTTGAAGAGTATCTTCCTCATTTACAGCAAGATACAAAATAAAATAGGTATGTTTTTCCTGTGTAATCTGTTTAGTTAGAGACTCCTCAGAATACATCATATTCAGCATATACTCAATCTGTTCAGGTGAGAGCAGTTGAGTATATGTTTCTCTGAATATGATATTCCCCAATTTATTAATGAGTGGAATATCCTCTATTGTTGCTTTAACAATTTTGTAGTTCATTTTTATAATAGTATTACAAACAGAGATACAAGAGTAATAATAATCCACAAAAGGATACCTTGAATTAATGGTTTAACACCAACAGCTTTAAGAGAGGACTTTGAAAGAGAAGCTCCGATAAAGAAGAGGGTTAATGTCAATGTTTTACGTGCAATGCTATTAATTGTGACACCAATAGTTTTACCAATTTCAAATTGTTCCAAAACGTAAGTATTGAAAATCATTGCTAAAACAAAGAATAGAATAAACCAAGGAATATTGATCTTTTGCCCTTTAGTTTTGAATAGGAGAGAGGTGAGAAGGGCTACTGGAATTATCCAGAGAGCTCTTGTCAATTTAATTGTTGTTGCAACACTGAGTGCCTCTTCACCAAATGCCTGACCTGCTCCTACCACAGAAGATGTGTCGTGAATCGCAATTGCTGCCCAAGTTCCAAATTGTTGTTGAGTCAAACCTAACCACTCTCCAATAGGAGGGAAGATGAATAGTGCAATTGCATTGAGAATAAATACAGTTCCCAATGCAATAGATATCTGTTCATCTTTTGCCTTTATTACAGGAGCCACAGCTGCTATGGCACTTCCACCACAAATAGCAGTTCCTGAACTTATCAGATAGGAGGTCTTACTATCCATTTTTAGAAGTTTTTTTCCTATAAACCAACCTATTAGCAATGTGCCGAATACTGATACAATAGTAAATAGCATTCCCTCTTTACCCGATTGCAGGGAGGCTTGGAGATTCATTCCGAATCCCAAGCCTACAACCGAATATTGAAGCAACAGTTTCGATGCTTTTTTATTAAACTTAGGAAATGCTTCTCCAAAGGCAAGAGCAAAAACAAGACCTAAGAATAGAGCAATTGGTGGTGACATCCATCCAGTATAAGGTTCTAAAAGCGGGAACAAACTCAAAATGAGTACTCCTCCAATTATTGAAACTAATAGAATATATACTTTTTGGCTTAGTGTATGTTTCATATTTAGAATACTATTCTGCTAACATAAGGAAGAGTGGTCTGACTGAGTCAATATATTCGAAGTTAACATCATTCTCTTTTAGATAAGTATCAATCTCAGCACTCTTCTTTGGGAAGAACTTTCTCAAATTCTTTTTAGTGATAGAGTAAGCCTTACCGTGTTTAACAAGAAATGCCTCTTTAGAGTATTTATACTTTTTATTGATATTACTTGAAAGATTATACTCTCTTGAACCCGATTCGTTATAAGTAGATGCTGTAGAAATACTTGTAGTAGAAGATTCCATGCCGAATGCTCCATACTTTTGATTATCAACAAATTCCAGCTTTGTTAAAACGCAAAGTAGAATCTCAGAGTGCATATCTACAACTTCGTAATAATCTTTGCGGATTTTAATGAACATCTTATTGCCAATAAGAACCTGATATACTTGATCATCATTAGCCAACTCTAAAATCTGTCCATCAGTAGGAGAGATAAAGTTAATCTTCTGAGATACGGTATTAATATTCAATTTGCCAGATTCGCGTGTATTATCATTAAAATATACAAATCCATTTTGAAATGTCGGATTCAAATAATTGAGTGAATCAAGACTCTCCTGACTCATTTTTGAAGTTATCGTTATTACCTCTGTCTGTGCAGATAGTGTTAACGAAAAGAAGATAGAGAGCATTAAAATTATCTTTTTCATAAATCTATATTTAAAATATTCAGTTATTATTTTTGACTATCAATTTGTTTAAGAAGTTCTTCAACAGCAACTTTTAATTGTGAATCTACACCATAAATGATTGTTTCAGGTGAGTTTGCCACTTTGAAGTCCGGTTCAAGTTGTGAATTTTCTAAATAGTTGCCTCTATTAGTTCTGTAACCAACGATTGGAATACCAAATACTAATGTAGGATCTTGAAGTGTTGTCCAGGATACACTTGTCATAGTTCCCGGTACTGGCATACCAACAAGTTTTCCTAATCCAACCTCTCTGTAAACCCAAGGTGTACCGTGTGCATTACTATAGTTTGCTTCGCACTGAATCATAATACTTGGTTTGTTATATCTGCGGCTTGGCATATCACAAGATTCACGACCTCTGATTACTTGAGTAAGATACTTCTTACCACTGAAAAGAATCTCAACATCTTCGTGAAGACGTCCACCACCATTAAAGCGAGTGTCAATTACGATACCCTCTTTATCATTGTATTTACCCAAAATGTCTGAGTAAACATCACGGAAGCTTCCATCATTCATTGATTTGATGTGAACATAACCCAATCTACCATTTGACAATCTCTCTACATCAGCTGCACGATTCTTTATCCAACGATCGTATAATAGATTGTTAATCACAGACTTAGATACTGGTTTTGTAACCTCTTCCCATCTCTCTCCATTAAATGGATTATACAGAGAAAGGAGTGTTTTTACATTTGCTTTATCATTGATAAGAGTAGTATAATCCATATCTGGAGTGATTTCAACTCCATCAATTTTCTCAATAATTACACCCTTCTCAACTTTACTATCTTTGATATCGAGTGGACTGCCTTCGATTACCTCTTCTACTCTAAGACCACTACCTTGGTACTCCCAATCAAAGAAGAGACCTAAATCTGCTGTTACAACACCCGGTAATCTTGGAGAGTAGCGACCTCCTGTGTGAGAAACATTCAACTCACCAAGAAGTTCACTCAACATATTTGCAAAGTCATAGTTATTATTGATATGTGGAAGGAATTGACGATAGTTTTTGGTTAAAGCAGGCCAATCAACTCCGTGCATATCTTCTGTATAGAAACGACGGCTCTCTTCTCTACAAACTACATTGAACATATACTCTCTTTCAGCAGCAAGGTCAAGTTGCATATCTGCAGAGGTTGAAATATTTGTTAATTTATCTCCGGCAATTGTGAGTTTTTTAGGAGAAGATCCTAAAATATAGATAGATTTTCCATCTTTACTCATCTCCATTGAACCAACACCGCTATTCTTTGAGATAAGTTTAGTCTCACGATTCTTACTCATTTTCCATAACTCATAACCCGCCTGATAACTAGCAATGTAGTATAGAGTCTGACCATCATTTGTAATCATTGCTGATGCCATATTTGAAGAGGTTGGAGTAAGTCTAACTACTCTATCTTCGAGACCATCAATCTCTACAACGATATCCTTAACTCCCTTCTTAGAATCCTTATCTCCCTTTTTATCCTCTTTCTTGTCAGATTTGTCATCTGATTTTTCATCCTTTTTAGCCAATTTTTCAAGCTCTTTTCTATACTCTTTCTCCTCTTTCGATAGTCTGAATTCGTCGTATGTCTCCTGATTAAGGAATACAATCATAGCATCAGAAAGAGAGCCCCAAGAGGCGTGGCTACGCATACCGTAACGGTCAGTAAGGAATAGAATTGCATTACCCTCCATTACCCAAGTAGGAGATTCACTGAAGTATCCACTATTTGTAATATTGTAAATTTCGCCACCCTGAGCATTTACAATGGCTACATCAGTGTATGGCTCGTGTTTTCTTGAAATAAGTTCAATAGCGAACCATTTAGAGTCCGGTGACCATTCATAACTGAAACCACCACCTGTATTATACCAGTTAGAACCATCTGTTACCTCTCTTACCTTCTTTGTTTCAAGATTATAGACCATCAATTTATTTCTATTCTCGATGAATGCCAACTCTTTACCATCAGGTGAGAATGAAGGATATGTTCTCTCATCAGTTTTTGATGAAAGGAGTTCCTCTTCCTTAATCGAAGTTGCATTTGGGAAATTCAAATCCTCATCTCTTACAATTGATGCTTTAATTAATTGTGAGATACCGCTTCTTTCGCTAGTATAAACCAAAGTGCGATTGTCGCCCCAAGTTGGTGATTTTTCAGCAGCTGCTGTGTGAGTAATCTGCTTTGTAGTTGAATAGTCTGTCGATGTAACAAATACCTCACCTCTATAGACAAATGCAAGTTGTTTTCCATCTGGAGATATTGCAGAACTTTGTGCTCTCGCAACTTTAAGCTCAATAGGAAGATTCTCATCATCTCTTACAATAGAAATATCCACTTTCTTACCTTTGGAACCAGCTTTTTGAGTGTAGATTTCACCATTGTATGTATAGCAAAGTGTTCCATTTTTATCAATTGAAAGGAATCTGACAGGATGTGTCTTAAATGATGTAACTTGCTGAATTTCAGCAGGGTTATCCAATTTCGCATTATAAACATTGAATGACTTTCCATCTCTTTCACTCAAGAAGTAAAAACTCTTTCCATCAGGAGATAGAACTGGATTTCTATCCTCTCCAGCAATGTTTGTTAGATTAGTATGTTTTTTACTCTCAACATCATAACGCCAGATATCTCTTGTTATTGATGATGTATGGTGTTTACGATACTCATCTTCGCCTCCTTTTTTATCTTGATAAAGGAAAAACTCTCCATCTTTGCTCCAGTTGATATACTCTGCAGGAGTGGCAAGAACTCTTTTAACTCTACCTCCATTTACAGGCACTTGATACAACTCTAACATACTTGAAGCAGGGAAGAGTGCACTTGAAGCAGGGTCCTGAATAGTTGCAGAGAAGAGAATATATTTACCATCATTTGTAAATGCGTATGGTATCTCTTTAGTGGAATTGTAAGTAACACGCTTTGCTGAACCTCCCTTAACAGAAACAGTGTAAATATCAAAGTTTCCATTTCTGTCGCTTGTAAATGCAATACTCTTGCTATCAGGAGACCAAATTGGATTTGCTTCGTACGACATTTGAGTAGTTAACTGTGTAGCTTCACCACCTTCAGCATCTACAACATAGATGTCGCCCTTATATGAGAAGACTATCTGCTCACCATCTGGTGAAATTTGGACAAAACGCAACCATAGCGGATTTTCAGCCTTGATTATTAAGGTCGAAAAAATCAAAAGTGCAATCGAGATAAATTTTTTCATATTATAGTGTTTTTAATTATTATTTTTCTGATTCACATTTATTTAAAAAATCTAAAACTGCTTTTTCCATTATTGAATATCCTTGAAGGGTAGGGTGGCATCCATCTGCCGCATTCTCAATTGATAATCCACCTTTACCATTATCCATAAGTGTATAGTAATCAAGGTAGTAAACAGAAGCAGAAGCTGTGTACTCTTTGAGTAATCTATTCAACTCTTTAACACTCTCTGCCGGTTTCAGATCTTTACGCCAATTCAATCTATCACAAGGAATAACAGAACATACTACCGGAATTATACCATTTGCCTTGGCAATTTCACACATAGATTTGATATTTTTCATCACATCAAGCAATCTGATATAGCCGCTATTTTCTGCTATGTCATTGATTCCAGCCAATATAAATAGATATTCGGGTGCTAAATCAACAACATCTCTCTGCATTCTTGCAAGCATCTGATATGTTGTTTGTCCACTAATTCCTCTTCCTAAAAAATTATTTTCTATAAAAAATTGAGGATGCTTAGATTCCCACATATCAGTAATGGAATTGCCCATAAAAACAGCTTTTGGTTTAGCTTCAACTGCCTCATTTTTATGCCAATATCTTGAATACTTGGCCCAATCTGCTCCACTCCTGTTAACTTTTACAAAAGGTGTTTCTTTATCATTATTCCATTTGTATAGTCTCGCTTTACAACTATGTTTATCTCCATTTTTTGATGGTTCAGCTACTAAATAATACCCATTATCGAGGGATTTAAAGCCACAACTTCCATATTGGAAATCCCATCCTGTAATACCGCTTATATCTTCTTTTCCATCTTGAGAAAGTATCAAATTCCAGAATTTGTGTTTCTTATCACCGCCTTTAAGTGATTTATACTCAGGAAGTTGATTAACATCTACAGCATAAAGAGAGTAGTTGGGAAATTGAGGTTTAGCTCCTTTATAAACTGCCATATAGAGGCGATTTGTAAATGGGTCGTAATCGAGATTCTGTACACCATAGCGGGTATTTCCTGTATAGATATAATACTTGTCAGGAACTCCGGCCATAACTACATCAAAATCTTCAACATTCAAAATATCAGAGATATAGTCAAGATCATATCTTAACAGAATCTGATAATCATTATCATCTCTCTCGAGATCCTGATATATTCCATAAGCGATATAGAGTGAATTTAACTCTCTATCTGTACTATCTACTCCTATTTTAGGAGCAATAGTAATTCCATCAATTCCAGAACAACCAAATTTATGATCAAAACGTTTACCTTTGACCTTAGCAGTCATATAGTAATCCTGGCGAACTTCGGTAAGGTAGATACGCTTCATTCCGACCTCTTCAGGCGTTAGGTTCTGTTTTGTAATTTTAGAGGCGTCGATAACTGCAACATAGAAAGATGATGTCCCACTATCAACTGGGGTCAACTCCATTTGGCGAGATATCGAGGTGCCAATTTCATCATCTTTACACTCAAGAGAGGCATATATCAAATTAGTTTTTGGATCGTATGCTACATCTCCAAGATGACCGTGAAGATCTACAACACTACCCAAAATTCTTCCTCTCATATCACTCTTTACAATTCTGTTGGTAAATGAAAGATAGATAAACCCATTTGATCTATCGACTTCAAATCCTTGAACGTGGAATGGTTGATTCTTTACAACAATTGAATCCGGAATATCAATAGGAGTATCTAAACCAACATTGAATGTTTGTCCGTTTAGGAGAGTAACTCCTAAAACAAAAGCAAAAAATATCGAAACTATCTTTCTCATAATCAATTAGTTATTCCAAATAGGATTATTAAAAACATTATCTAACCAACTATCCAAAAGATCTGCCCTCAAAGCAAGATCAAGGATAGTAAATCTGCGTCTAATCATCTGAGCAAGTGTTACACTCTCTCTCAATTTTTCCATTGAGACACCAATCTGCGATGGATGAGTAGGGGCTCCTACCACTTTTAGCATCTCCACAGTTTTATCAAGCGGAATTAACTGATTTTTAAGACGCTCTCTTGTCTCTGGCCAATTCTCTTTTAATCTGATAAACTGCTCTCTTATCTCCTCTTTTGTATTATATTTTGCAGCAACTTCAGTGGCACCTATAGTAGGAAAATCTGTACCTTTGAAACTGCTCAAAGCTTTCTCAATTTGTGACTCCTTAGATGGCCATTTATCTATTACTTTATCAATATCAAACTCTTGGAAATTAAACTTTAATAACTCTTCGTAAAGGGCAAGAGATACCAAAGTCCCAATACTTACCTGAAAACCGTGGGATGGAGTTGAGCCATCCTCCATTGTGTGGTGTTGCATATTCCATAAATGGCTGAATTGGTGTTCTGCACCACTTGCCGGCCGTGATGATTTATGTGATTGCATTGCAAAACCACTTAATATCAACCCCTCAATTAGGTGTTGAATAGCAACTTTATCTCCACTATTTATCCTATTTGGATCACTTAATGCTTGGTGTAATCCATTCTGTACTATAGAGAAAGATACTGGATCGATAGCTTCGACACCCATTGCATCTGCCAATATCCAATCTGCTCCTGAGGCAACTTTTGCAAATAGATCGGCATATCCACTTGCAGTCATAGATGAGGGAGCTGATGCTATAATGTCAATATCAGCAATAAGGACTCTCGGTGCAGGACAGGAGAAGGTCTCTTTAGAGCCATCTTTGGTAATTGAGGCACCAAATGCTGTATAACCATCCATTGATGCAGCCGTTGCTACAATTAAATAGTTACGGTTGTTATGATGTGATGATAATTTTACTAGATCGTTGATAGTGCCTGAACCTATAGCCACAGGTATTGCATCTGTATTTGATAGAATCTCATCTAACTTCTCAATATATCCCCAATGAGCATAGAGATCCTTATTTTCAAATATAATGGAAGTATTGTGTTTAACTCCTTTATTATCAAACTGTTGCAATACTTTTTCTACATACTCCAACAATAATTCTTCGGATATTATAATTGCCTCAGAATCGTGGAACTGAGAAATAAATGCATCTGCAACACTCTCTATTGCACCACATTTAACAAGTAAATATTTTGTATCTGTCGCTCTGCTTAATGCAAATTCAACATTCCTGTTCATAGAGTCATTCATAAGTAAACAACAAATTTACAATTTTTATTTACTTTTGCGAAGATTTAGAGTTACTAATATTATTATAGAGAAGAAAATCGAGAGTAATATGGGAGATAATATTTTGAAAATTGAGAATGATCCAATGGGTCAGGCAATATATGACTATTTTACAGAGGGGAAAGCATCTCAAATTAAGGTATATTCATCAATGTTTGATGATGATACAATGAGTGTTTCTGAACTCTTTAAATCAAGAAAAGAGCTCTCTGAGATTGAGAAAAAGGCATTGATGGAGGCGAAAGGGAGAATTCTTGATGTTGGAGCAGGTAGTGGCAGACACTCTCTAATCCTTCAGGAAGATGGTAAAAGTGTCAAAGCAATAGATATATCACCACTCTCAGTAGAGGTAATGAAGAAAAGGGGAGTGAAGGATGCTGAGTGTCTCAATTTGTATGATAAATCTGCACTTAATGAGAAGTTTGACACAATTCTTCTCCTTATGAATGGAAGCGGCATTATTGGTAAGATATCCAATATCCCAAATTTTCTAAACAGAATTAAGGAGTTGCTTAATCCGGGAGGAATGATACTTATGGATTCAAGCGACCTTATCTATCTATATGAAAATGAGGATGGTAGCGTTGATATTGACCTAAATTCAAACTACTATGGAGAGGTAGATTACCAGATGGAATATAGAGGGAAAAAGGGTGCAAAATTCGACTGGTTATACATCGATTTTTACACCCTATCTATGTATGCTGAAATGTCAGGATTCTCCACCGATATATTGGAAAAAGGGGAGCATTATGACTATCTAGCTAAACTTACCTTGATCTAACAATATCATTGAGTCTGAAGAAGGCATCATTATATCTGATACCCCAAAGGTCATACCTGTCGAATTGATGGACCATTTTCTTTTTGAAATTATTCCAGCTCTTGTTTTCACTTTTTGACCAACAAACCTCAGATAACGCGGAGATACGTGGGAAAAGGAAGTATTCAAGTTTCCAGGTAGTTGGAAGATACTCTGTCCATAGACAGGCCTGAACTCCAATTATATTATTCTTCTCCTCTTGAGTAAGTCCCTCTGAAGGTATCTCAAAGTTATAGACATTTTCAAGTGATAAAGGACCTCTATGGCCAATTTCACTCTGAGAACGACTCTCTTTTCTATTGAAATAGAAGAATTGAGATGACGCAAAAACCACCTTGTGTCCACTCTTTAAGGCCTCTACACCAACTGATGGTCTGTGCCAATTCATAATTACACTCTCTTTAGAGATATTACCTTCAATGATTTCATCCCAACCAATTGCAATTTTACCTTGAGATGAAATAACTTTTTGAACATAATCTACAAAATAACTTTGAAGTGCCTTTTCATCCGCAAGAGAATTCTCTTTCATAAACTGCTGTGTCTTAGGAGATTGCTCCCACCACTTTTTAGCACATTCATCGCCTCCGAAATGGACATATTGAGCAGGGAAAAGATTACATACTTCTTCAAAAACATCCTTTAGAAAAGCAAATACTTCAGGAGTAGGGGCAAGGACATTATTTTGTCTGTTATAGATGCCCCAAGTCTGTGCAGTTTTTCTTGGTGGTATTGAATCTATACCATAATCTGTAGCAAAGTGTGGATATGTTGCCAAAACAGCCATACAGTGACCAGGAATATCCAATTCTGGAATTACTGTAATATGACGATCAGCTGCATACTCAACAACCTCTCTTATCTCATCTTGAGTATAATATGCTTTGTAAGGAAGTTCTTTATATTCGCCAGGGAAGAAACCAACTATCTCACCTTCGCGATATGAACCTATCTCAGTCAATTCTGGATGACTTTTCATCTCAATTCTCCACGCCTGATCATCAGTCAAGTGCCAATGGAAATAATTGAGTTTATGGAGAGCCATATAGTCAATGAATTTTTTGATGTAGGATACAGGAAGGAAGTGACGCACTACATCTAACAATAGACCACGATATTGCAATGCAGGTTCATCCTCTATAAGAATTTCATCAAACTGAGGTAAGACTGCTGCATTTACAGGTAGAAGTTGAATGAGTGTCTGAACTCCATAGAATACACCGGCATCATCATTTCCCTCTATCGTAATACCATAGGGGGCATCGATATTGATGCGATAACCTCCTGGTGTTGAACCATTTGCCAAATTTATAAGATTAATGTCGGCTCTAAATTTTGATCCTTTTATCACTTCAGATTTGAAACCAAGGTTGTCATAAATATAATCTGAAAGATAATTTGCCGAGAACTCTAACTCTTTTTCACTGAAAGATATGGAAAACTCATAAGGGAGTTGATAAACCTCTTCTCCGACTTTTGTAATTTTTGTTGGTTCAGGAATAATGTTATAGTTCTCTGCGGATAGTGGAAATATAAATAGAGTCAGAAGAATAATTAAGGATAATTTCTTGATATTCAACATATTATTAAATTTCAACAAGTTCATATTCTCTACTTCCAATTCCAATCTCTTCGGCATATCTCAAACCAGCTTCCCAATCTGTATCAGGATGGCAGAATTTGAACTTATCCTCACCTTGATGATGCTCGTGGCAGCTACACATATTCAATGCAGGAGATTGATTAACTAAATCAGCACAAGCTTGATCAAGTGCAACAGGGTCAAATGAACACATCATTCCCAAATCAGGAACTATTGCCGGAGCATTGTGAGACCAGCAGTCACACTCTGGAGAAACATTCATTATCAATGAAATATGGAAGTTTGGACGATCTTTCAGAATAGCTTTACAATACTCATCTATCTTATAATTCAACTCTTCTGAAGTGTTGTATGTTGCCAAAACTGCAGCAGAGTATTGACATAGAGCCACACATTGTCCGCAACCTACACATTTATCATAGTCAATAACTGCTTTTTTATCTTCACCAACCTTGATTGCTCCGTGATTACAGTTCTTTTCACAAATCTTACAGCCAATACAATTCTCTGCATCTACTTTCGGTTGAGATGATGAATGAAGCTCAAGTTTACCGGCAATACTCGCACTACCCATTCCAATATTTTTCAATGCACCACCAAAACCTGCCTGCTCGTGTCCTTTGAAGTGAGAGATTGAGATGAAAATATCAGAATCCGCAATAGCTCTACCAATTTTTGGGGCAGGACAATACTGAGCACCCTCTAATGGGATTGCTGTATAATCTGTACCTTTAACACCATCTGCAATAATTACATTACAATTGATTTGAAGTGGATTAAAACCATTTTTTACTGCTGAATCAAGATGATCTACTGCATTGTCTCTCAAACCTTTATACAAAGTATTACTATCTGTCAAATAGCACTTTGCACCAAGAGAATTAAGTAAATCTACAATTGTTGCTACATAGTTTGGGCGAATATATGCCATATTGCCTGGTTCGCCGAAGTGAACTTTGATTGCTGTGTATTGATTTTTGAAGTCAATATTCTCAATACCCGCAGCTACAACCATTCTTTTCAATTTTTTCAAAAGATTCAGGCCGGGTCTTGTATTAAGATTAGTGTAATAAACCTTAGATTTGTTCTCCATAATAATTAATTTTAATCGTTGACAAAGATAGAATATATAAATCATTTATCGATTAAATTGGAAATGAAATATCTACAATTTTATATAATGTTTTATCTTTGCACCAAATATAAAAATTTGAATAATGAATAGATTTAAATACATACTTATACTAATAATTATCTCTATATCAACAAGTTGCAAAACCGGAAACACAAACATAGTTCCTGATATTCCCGATCAACCTATCATTGAAGAGAGTATAGATTTTACATTTGGACACGAAGGAGTTGAATATATATGGGACGAGAGTGTTATTCCTGAAATACATATATCGATATCACTTGATGAATGGAATAAACTATTGAAAGAGTATGATAAGAATAACCATAATGTTGAGTACTTCCATTGTGATGTAGATTATATCAAGGGTGGTGAAAAGATTACAATAGAGGATGCAGGTGTGAGAATGAGAGGCAACACGTCGAGACGCAGACCCGAAGGTGTAAGTGGAGAGGCACACAAAAAGGATAATGCAGATTGGCACCACTGCCACTTTGGTCTAAATTTCAGGAAATTCAACAAGGATGATGAGCACGAATTGAAGGGAATCAGAAAGATAAATTTGAAATGGTTCAAAGATGATCCCTGCTATGTAAGAGAGTTGTACTGTTATGACCTATTCAGAAGATACAATATCTGGACTGCAGCAAATGATACCTATTGCAGATTGTGGATCCACGTAGAGGGTGATTCTAAGGAGGCATATTTTGGTGTATATCAAATGATTGAGCCAGTAGATAGTAAATTTATAAGTAAACGTAAAGAGTACTTTGGAAGTGAAGATGGTAACCTTTGGAAATGTGGATATCCTGCAACTTTCAGGGATATAAATGCCTCAATCGGACTAGATGAAGATAAGGGGATAGATTATGTATATGAGTACAAGGGTGATGAAGAGGATTATGATGGTGCTGTAGCTCAGTTGAAAGATTTTATGCTAAAGCTACAAGGAAAATCTGATGAGAGTTTCTATAAATGGATAAAAGAGGTATGTGATGTGGAATTTCTTCTTAAAACATACGCAGTTAATGTAGCAGTTGGAATGTGGGACGACCATTGGAATAATGGAAATAACTTCTATATCTACTTCAACTCGTACGATTTATACAACTATAAAGTATTCTTTATCCCTTATGATTACGATAACTCATTGGGGACATCATCAAATTGCGAAAACATCAATGACTCAGGAAGACATAATCCATACGACTGGGGAGAGAAAGGTTTGTTAATGGAGAGATTGATGAAATTTGAAGAGTTCAGAAAGATATACAAAGATGCACTTTTAGAGTTGGTAGATCCTGAAAATGAGCTCTTTGATATGAATGCTAGTATAAAACGCATCCAATATTGGCAGAATAAAATATCGAAATTCGTTTCAAACGACACAGGTGAAGATATGATAATAGAAGATAAGCCTGCATTCTGGGGTAACCACAGTGAATACAGACTTATCGATAGCGGTGTAAATAACTTTTTCCGAGTTAAAGAGGAGAGTATCCGTATAATGGATTAAAGTGTATTACCATTGAAAGAGATTCCCGCGACTGGCGTCGCAGGAATGACGTAATATGTGAAGTGGCGTCGCAGGAATGACGTAATACGGAACGTCATTGCTGGCGGAGCCGGCAATCTATAATGCCTCAATATTTGTACTCAGCCAACCTATTCTGCCGTGTAGCCAATCTTTCAAGGATTTGATTTCTTTATCATAGGCTTCGATGATTTTGGCAGAAGATGTCCCTTTCGGAGTAAGAAGTCCCCACAATCTGTCATTGCATAGAGCTGAAGTAGTGAGTTCTCGATGTTTTGCATCAATATAAGCCATAATTTGCGCCTCATTATCAGCAATAACTCTCATTTTTTGTTTAAGCAGTGTAACAAACTCCTCATTTGCAAACATAGCTTTTAACCATATCTTTGAGCGATCTCCATCACGGATTGGAAAGCCCTCATAGCCATTATCACTACCTTCTCCATCATCATATATCTGATTTCCAAAGGACAAATCGTAATCCCAAAGTGGTCCCATATAGAGTTTGCCATCATCACTTAAATTCATATATACACTAATAAAGAAGTCGGCATCTGGATTATTTGTAAGTTCACTATTCAAGTACCAATCAACCATACTCTCCATATCAATGTATTGTGAATAACTCTCAACATCAAAATTCTTAAGATCACTCTCTAATTTGTTGATATAATCCTCGACATATTTAAATTCTGTACTACCCTTGATAACATCAGGATCCTTAATTACATACTTCAAACCTGAGTTCTTTGCTGTAAAGAAGATATCACCATTTGCCTCTTTTGCACGAACATCAATTTCAAGGATATATCCATCTGAGACACGATTCTCATCAATTTTAATATGTTCACATAGGTAATAATTACCAAGGAATTTACCATTCAAAACAAGCTCTACAAGCTCTCCGCCCTGTTTCCAACGCAAGTTTGAGAATTCTTCTGCCAAGTAGAATGCCAAATCTGTACGAATCATTGATTTATCATTGTAAGCAGCCAATAAAACCCATCGTTTGTGCTTTGGCATACCAAACAATTCATTTTTCTTATCAAGTTTTAGAGCATACGGTTTTTTAGGATTATTCCAGGTTGTATTACCACGTCCACGTATCTCAGTCACTAATCCTTCTACTAAATAATTGTTATCTTTTCCCAAAATAGAGAGATCTGCAAGTATCCAATTCTCTTTATCAACAATTGGCATACTATTCTCTGTGTTAATATAAATTATAGGAAGAGATGTAAAGGCGGTCTGTTCAGAATTTAGAGTAACTGTATAGGTAGTAGAGATACCGTCAGCATTTGTAACCAGATACTCTACAGGTGATGAGAAATCATTATATGATAGTCCACTCTTCTGTTCGACGCCATTTACAGTAACAATGGCACCTTCAGAGGCAGTAAAAGTTGCTCTTAGACTTGTTAAATTAACAGGTGACTTAAACGTATAGCTAAACACCTGATAATCAATGTCTTGAAAGATAACATCTTCAAAAATAGACTCATTATATTCTTGTGTGATTGAAAATGATAGTAACTTTGGTTCCTCAGCAGGAGGAGTTGGCTCTTCGCAAGATGAGAAGAGCATAATTAGTGGTAATAAAAGGAATTTAAACTTAATCATAATTATATTAGACAAAACTTTTCATAATAGATGTAGTTGGAATCTCCTTCTCTGATACTGGAGTAAAGTAGTGCAAGAACTGTTTAAGACGATATGCTTCACTATACTCTGGACAATTCTTAGGGACAGTTGCTAAAATTTTCTCTGCACTTGTACGTAGAACTGCAAATTCAATCAGATATGTAGAGTTAAAAAGGACATCCGCATCCTCTTGGAAAGGATAAATCCATTGTACTTCCGAACGACGGACATTTGGCCAGGCAGAGATAGTCTCTCTTGCAGTAAATGCACCTTTATTGTAATCTCTGATAATTCTTCTCAATAGTCTGTTATCACTTGTAGGAATTGAGTTGTGATTGTCAAGCGATACACTTGTGATAGTATTGATAAAAATACGGAACTTCTCATTTTCGCTTACTTTATCCGTTAATCTTGGATTAAGTGCGTGAATTCCTTCGATGAGCAAAATAGATCCATCAGTGATTTTCAATTTCTTTCCGTTGAACTCTCTAAGACCTGTAACGAAGTTATATTCAGGGACTTCCACCTCTTCTCCATTCATAAGTTTTAGGAGGTCGCTTTGAAGATATTTATGATCTACTGTCTCAAAATTATCAAAATCGTAAGAACCATCAGGAAGTTTTGGAGTATCAACTCTATTAACAAAATAGTCATCTGTAGAGAATGATATAGGACGGAGACCACAGGCCTTTAATTGCACTGAAAGTCTCTTACAGAATGTACTCTTTCCACTACTTGTAGGTCCGGTAATTAGGACAATTTTTACCTTCTCAGGAGAGTTATAGCGTCTCTCTATCTCCTCAGCAATCTGCACAATCTTCTTCTCCTGAAGTGCCTCAGCTACTTGAATAAGATCTGGAGCCATACCCTTTTGACAGGCAATATTGACATCACCAACATTATTAAGTCCCATAATTTTATTCCATCTGAGTGACTCATCAAGAATTTCAAAGGTTTTATTTTGATCTATGAATGGTGCCAATTCATCAGGTTTATGACGATTTGGAACACGAATCAATATACCACCTCGGTATGGCATTATATCCCACACTTTAAGATAAGCAGAACTTGGCACCAAAGCATTATAGTAGTAATCTGCACAATCACCAAGTGTATAGTAGGTAATATATAGGTCACCACAACTCTCCAACAATTTTACTTTATCAGTGTAACCAAGTGATTTAAAGAGTTTTACGGCCTCTTCAGTAAGTACGTGATGTCTTATGAAAGGGAGGTCTTGTGCCACTATCTCTCTCATTCTCAAGCGAATAGCATCAACTTCGTCGTGAGAAACAGCAGTAGAATCATCCCTCTCGATAGTGCAGTAGAATCCCTTGGAAATAGGTCTTCTTATTACAATTTTACAATTTGGAAATAGCTCTTGTGTAGCTTTACATAGAAGAAAACAGATAGAACGACAATATACATTTCTACCATCGTAACTTGAATAGTCCAAAAATTCAACACTTTTGCTATTAAATACCTTATAAGTCAGCCCTTCTGAGACATTATTAACTCTTGCACTAACTATTTTATATGGCTCATTGAAGCCAAACTCTGTAGCAATACTTTTAAGAGAGGTACCTTCAACAAAACTCTTTGTCGTGCCGCAGTTTTTACAAAAAATATCAACCATATATCAATTAGTTAAAAAATTCAATATTTTTGAATGATGGTGTAAGTTTACCATCCTCTATTTGATGAATAATCTCTACCACTTTGTCATTCATTGGGGTAGGGAAACCAACCTTCTTTCCGAAAGCTGAAACAACTCCATTGATAGCATCAACCTCACTCTTTTTACCCTTTTCCAAATCCTGCAACATACTTGCCTTGAGAAGTGCGTGTTTCTTTATTGCTATCGGTATGATAAAGAATGAAATCGCCTTTTTGAAGGAGTTTTTATAATCCAGCAACTTGACAATATCTTTACCTTGCACAGGTTCTATTTTTATTCCACCTTTTGCACAAACATCTATACACTCTTTAATGAGAGCTTGAACTATTCGACGAGATCTCTTCTCTTTTGCTGCCTCTCCAAATGTTGAACCCAAAACAGCACTCATACCAGAGAAAGCAGAATTGATAAGCAGTTTACTCCATCTTGTACCAATAAAATTTTTATCATAATCCACGGGTCCCATCATCTCCAAAAGTCTCTTGACTTCATTAAGATGGTGATTTGGATTAGGGGAGAGAGAACCTATTGAGAATGTCAGACTATCTACAGCACTTGTCAATTCACAAACACCGGGATCTTTCATTGTTGCTCCCCAGGCAACTGTACAACCAAGAACTCTATCTTCACCTACAATCTCAGCGATTTCTAACTCAGGAATACCGTTTTGAAGAGTAACAATTACGCCATCCTCAGCAATAAAATCTTTAAGAAAAGTGACAACTTCTCTATTGTGTTGCTGTTTGGTCATCAAGAAGATTATATCATATTTACCTGACATCTGATCAGGTGTATATGCAGTTACCTTTTGATTAAAGTAAATAGTCCCAACTACTGTAGCACCATTATTTTGAAGTGCTTCAATATGGGCTTTATTTCTATTAATCAATTCAATTTCTCCACAATTTTTTGTGATGTAAGCGCCTAATATTGTTCCTAATGAACCGGCACCATAAATTGCTGCTCTCATAATATAATTTTTATAAATTATTAATAATCAATTAATTATCTAATTCTATCCAACCTGCATCGACAAGAATTGAATCTACTTTTGTAACATTTTGCCATCTGTCATAATCATTACGATTAGAGAAGATAAGGAGCAGACATTCAGATTCAGGATAGCGACCTGCATAAATTTGAAATCCTCCATTATCTCCTGTGTGATAGACTCTTTTGGTAAAATCTGGATTCTCCTCAATAAACCAGCCATAACCGTATGAGGTAAATGGTCTGTTCTGATAAGAACTGAAAGTAGAACCAGTCACTTTTATCTTTTCAGTATGAGCAAGTTGCAGAGTTTCCAGATCAATAATCAAAGAGTTACGAAGTGCTTTTTCCCATTTGGCAAATTGATGGGTAGATGTATAGATACCTCCATCTGCTTTTGTAGCGAAGAATGTCTCTTCACCATAATCATATTCACGCCAACTTCCAATTACAGGGGCCTTCTCTTGCTCTCTTTTGGCAGCAGCTTGTGCCTCTGGAGTTCTATCTGAGTCGGCCGCTAAAGTTTCACTCTCGTCAACAGGAATATATCCGTGAGCCATATTTGGAATCTCTTTATCAGGAGAGAAGTAGAGTGTTTGGTCCATACCGGCAGGGAGATGTATATTTTCTCTCATATACTCCTCGAATGATTTTCCTGTAACTTGTTGAATAATACTATAACACAATTGGAAAGTAGGATTCATATATTGGTATTGTGTACCTGGCTCAAAATGAAGTTTCTCCAGATTTTCCATATAAAGAATACAATCTTCATCTGTCGCATAGAGCACAAACTCTCTATTGTCTCTCGGACGATAATCTCCAATTCCAGAGGTATGAGATAGGAGATGAGAGATTTTTATATCGTTATAGAATTCACCTTTGAAGTGTGGGAAATATTTTTTCACAGGATCATCAAGAGATATTTTTCCTTCATTAGCAAGTTTAAGCATTGCAACAGCTGTAAATTGTTTAGATACTGATGCTATATTGAAAAATGTATTGCCATCAATCTTCTCCTTTGTGTTAAGATCAGCCAGACCAAAACCCTTGTCATACATAACTTTATCACCTTTCAATATCAATACCGCTGCACCTGGCTCATCGGCAGGATAGAGCTCTTGAAAGAATTGGTCAAGTCTATCTTGTGCAATTTTGTCTCTATTATCCATTGAACAGGAGTGTAATATTAGTGTTGATAAAACTATTGCAACTAAATATTTTCCCATAATAATCATTTTTGAGTTAATTTGTAAAAATAATTGAATATTTTTGAATAGCAATAGGTTATAATCCGAAAGAGTAATGAAACACCATATAATTACAAGTGCAGATGGATCAACTTCACTTCAGTTAGAGCAATTTGATGAGGCATATCACTCAATAAATGGAGCATTCACTGAAGCACAACATATCTACATAGATAATTGTCTGGAAAAGCTCTCATCTATTGAGAATTTGACAATTTTTGATGTAGGATTTGGAAGTGCACTTAATGCAATATTATCATTGGCTTGGCATATATCCAGAAGAGATGGAAGTGGAGATATTCTCTATTGTGGAATTGAGAAATATCCGATACAACTATCTGAAATTGAGCAATTTAACTATTGTGATAAAATATCTGAATACTATAATATACCTCTGAATAAGTTAAGAGATTTATTTATTAAAATTCACCACTCTCCCTGGGAGGAGGTGTGCGAAATATCTACAAACTTTAAACTCATTAAGAATAGATGCGATATTGCAGATTTAAAGGATGAGTTCTACATAAATAGGATGATAAATGGGGGATTAGCTGCAATTTTCTACGACACATTTTCCCCAGCCACACAACCTGAATTATGGGCAGAGGAGATATTTGTAGAAATTGCTAACGGAACGCCAGAAGGGTCGATACTATCAACATACTGCTGCAAAGGTATCGTCAAAGAGAGACTTCGCAAAGCAGGTTTTAATGTATCAAGAGTAGCAGGTCCTCCTGGTAAACGACACATCATTATGGCCGTAAAATAGCAAGCTTATTTGCAATCTATTACAACTCGTTATTGCTGGAGACACATCTGAACGTCATTGCTGGGCGCTAGCACGGCAATCTATTGAGCAGTAATACATTAGAAGCGTGAAACAGATTCCCGAGACAAGCTCGGGAATGACGGAAAATGTAACGTCATTGCTGGCAATGTACTCCTCTTACACGTCATTGCTGGGCTATATTACCCAGAAATGAAGTTATAGATGATCTGATCAGTCATTGGTGGATGTTGGTCCCACTGGGCGATAATCCAAATCTGCATTATCGTAATAAACTCTGGAATGTTGAAGTATTGATTCATCTACATCCAGGTTAAATTCACTTGAATAATGAATATCACAATTACTTAATGCTAAATCATATAACTCAATGAAAAGGTGTGAACCATTCTGTGTAAATCGACAACTATCAAAATGGATACCACGAGTGCTATAATCTGCAACCACAGCTCCATTGTTGCGATAAAAGTCTGAATGGAAGAATTTTGCAGAATTAACACTATTCAAGACCATTATACCGTGAGAGCAATCTCTTATAATCGATGAGTCCATAATCAAATTTGTTACATTGTAGGCCTCAATACCCCAAGTTCCACAACCGAAAAGATCGCAATTTAAGATATTGACATCTTTACAATTTCTCAATGAGATAACTGAACCTATACAATTGCCTGTTTCAGTGTGTCCGACTGTAAGATTTTGGATAGTTATATTCTCACATTTCAAAAAATTAAGAGTTACAGCATAACGTGGATCCACAACGATTGAAGATGGGTACTCTCCAACAATTTTAAGATTATTAATACCAATCATCGTAAGTTGTCTTCCATCAAAAACCTCTTCACTCAAAATTGTATTAGGATGGTAAAAGAAACTATTATCCACATAATCAGCAAAACCTATATTGCAATCTCTTAGGATATTAGGCATATTAAGTAAATTAGAGAAGTTTAGATGTGTATTCTCCTTGATGACAATTGTCCTGTTGCTACCCAAAGATGATAAGAATTCATACTCATTACTTACTTCAATAATCTGCTCCTGTTCAGGAGAATTCAAAGATTTAAATTTCTCTTCACTCTGAATCAGAGCAATATTTGCCTGTTCAATTATCGATAGCTGGATAGTACTGTTATCTTCTACAGGTGAATACCAAGAGTAGTTTTCAAAGTACTCTTTTAATTCTCTATTTGAGAAATTGTAACCATTTCTGGCATAAATTTCATTTCGCATAAGTGCCAGAGTTTGAACATCATAATTATCAAAATAGTGAATATTCAATAGACAATCTGATGTTATACCGTCAGGTGGATATTTCTCGATATCTCGTTGAAATTTAACATTATGTTCCAATGAATCAGGTGTTAAATACATTAACCAAACCGGTTCATTCTTATCATTGAAGAACAATAGAAAGTACATCCCTTCCTGACGAATATATTGAACTTCCCAATCCGGCTCTACGCGAAGTATCCTCTTCAAAAGTTGGGGATCATCATAATCAATAGTATAGAAACCCTCTTTTTCAGGATTGCGTGTCATAGTAAACTGATAGTCATCCCTATATTCCGATTTACCCTGCATATATACAGCATCGCCATCTACAGTAGCTCTGTAAAGCACTTCACCATCAAACCAAGTACTATTATTCTGAATTCTCTGCGCCTGTAAGTTGAGAGATAAAAGTGTTATTGAAAGAATTAATATTAGTCGTTTCATAGAATTAATTTGAATTTAGAGTTTAAAAATAATCATTAAATTTCAAAGTGACAATAATTTATTAACTTTGTAGTATTAAGGATAAGTTATTATTTAATATGAAAAGAGTTTTAACACTGTTTTTGTTATCACTTACTGCCATATCTTTAATGGGACAGGAAACTGAGAATAATCAAGTAGTTCTGCTTGAAAAAGAGTTCGATAAGATTGATGGAAGTTGGTCAGGAAAGTTAAGTATGGGTATCAATTCATTAGGACTATGCTTTAATATAATTAATGAATCAGATAAAACAATTTGTACTTTGGATGTACCTGAGCAGGGAGGTGTTGGCATACCTACAGAACTGGTTATCTTAACAGATAAGGAGATAGAGATCTATGTTCCCACTTTGGGATTAAAATACAAAGGATTTAGAAAATCATCTGACATAATAGAGGGAACATTCTCTCAACACGGAATAGAACTCCCATTGATTCTCAATCCTGGAAAATTAAAAGCAAACAGACCACAAACTCCTAAGAAACCATACCTATACAGGAGTGAAGAGGTAACCTTCTATAATGAAGCAGAGGGTGCTACACTCAAAGGAACGCTTACTTATCCAATGTTAGAGTATAGATATGCCAAAGGGAGCATTCCTGTAGTTGTTATGGTTACGGGAAGTGGTGGACAAAATAGAGATGAAGAGCTATTTGATCATAAACCATTTCTGGTAATTGCCGACTACCTTGCGAAATGTGGAATTGCATCACTAAGATATGATGACAGAGGAGTTGGAGAATCCACTGGACCTACTTATAATATGACAACACTAAATATTAAATCTGATGCAGAGGCAGCAGTTAACTACTTGAAAAGTCTTAATGAGTTTGGTAAAGTTGGTGTTTTAGGTCATAGTGAAGGTGGAACAATAGCATTTATGTTGGGTGGTGATAATTGTGTTGATTTTATTGTATCACTTGCTGGAGCTGCAGTCAAAGGAATTGATATTCTTGTAGATCAGAATAGAGTACAACTTGAACAGAGAGGATTGAATAAAGATCTTGCGAATAGTCACAGCACTGTCCTGAGGGCAATATTCGAAGATCGTATAAACAAAGTACAAGTGACTGATAATGAGAAATATATCAGTGAAATTTGTGCAAAGAATTCAATAGTTCTACCAACAGAGATTCAGTCATCATTGAGCAATTTCATAACATTTGGTGGGATATGGCTTGATTGGTTTTTGGCATACGACCCTGCTGAAGCTATTAAGAAGATTAAAGTTCCCGTAATGGCCATTAATGGAGATTTAGATCTTCAGGTTATCAGCAAAAGTAACCTCAAAGTTTTGGAAGATAATTTAGAACCAAATAGTAAAAATCTTATAAAAGAGTATCCATCATTGAACCATCTCTTCCAACATTGTAACTATGCTGATGCGTTGAACTATTGGAAGAATGAGGAGACAATATCTCCTGAGGTATTGAAAGATATTGCAAATTGGATCAACTCAATTAAATAATCGTATGAATAAAATAAAGAATCCATATAAAGGTTTTGAAGATCAGGGATACAACTGTTTTGCCTGTTGCCCAAGCAATCCGTACGGACTAAAAATGGAGTTTTATGAAGATGGAGATTATGTAGTCTCTATCTGGAATTCATCCGATAACTATCAAGGTTGGCTAAAAACTCTTCACGGAGGAATACAGGCAACACTTATGGATGAGTTAGGCGGATGGTTAGTAAACAGAAAGCTACAGGTGGCAGGTATGACAACTGACCTCAAAATGAGATATCGTCGCCCTGTACCTACCGGGGATAATGTCAAAATTGAACTTAGAGGGCAAATCAAGGAGTTCAAACGCAATTTTGCCTTCATAGAGGTAACACTTTCTCATAATGGAGAAATCTGTTCTATCTGTGAAATGAGATATTTTTGTTTCTCAAAAGAGAAATCAGAAAGTGATTTCGGCTTTACAGGATGCGAACTGGAATAAACAAAATAATTATAGATATATGAAAAAACTAATTGTTATGGCTTTAGCAACAACACTTATGGCATCGTGCGTTAAAAACGATGCACCAGCACTTTTCCCAAAAGAGAATTTTGAAACTACAGTTGATGGCAAAGAGGTCTCTCTGTACACACTAAAAGCTGGTGATATTACTATGCAAGTGACCAATTTCGGTGGTCGCGTTGTGGCCCTATGGACACCGGACAGAGATGGCAAATTAGAGGATATTGTATTGGGTTACAATAATATAGAGAACTATGTCAATAATCCAGGAGAGAGATTCCTTGGTGCAGTTGTAGGACCTTATGCAAACAGAATAGCCGATGGCACATACACTATCGGAGAAGAGGTTTATAATTTTCCAAAAAACAATAATGGTCAAACACTTCACGGTGGTTTGAAAGGTCTTGATATGGTTGTTTGGGATGTAAAATCTGTAAATGAAAATTCAATAGAACTATTCTATCTTCGTCCTGACGGACAAGATGGGATGCCTGGAAACCTCTCAATAACAATGACTTATACTCTTACTCCTGAAAATGAGTTTAAGGTAGATTATTCAGCAACTACAGATAAGGCGACTCACGTGAATATCTCTCACCACTCATTCTTTAACCTAAAGGGAGAGGGTAATGGTACAATTGAAGATTTGGAGATGGTTATCAATGCATCTGCAACTACACCTGTAAATGAGGTACTTATTCCATCAGGCGAAATTGCTGATGTTACCGGCACTCCTTTTGATTTCCGTGAGCCACATCTTATTGGAGAGAGGATAAATGCTGATAATGAGCAACTTAACTTCGGCAAAGGTTATGACCATAACTGGGTGCTTGACCGTAAGGGAGATGGAGTAGAATTTGCTGCTTCCGTTTATGAAGCTAATTCAGGTAGATTTATGTCAGTTTATACAGATCAACCGGGTATGCAGTTCTATAGTGGAAACTTCTTTGATGGAACAACCAAAGGAAAGTATGATAGAGAACTTCGCTTCCGTGAATCAATTGCACTTGAGACTCAAAAATTCCCAGACACACCTCACCATAATAATTTCCCTTCTACATTATTGAATCCTGGAGATACTTACACTCATATCTGTATCTACAAATTTGAAGTAAAATAAATATTATTTATGAAGCTAATAAGAATAACTCTACCAATACTATTCTCATTGGTATCGATAATAGGTAAAGCTGATGGTACAAGTAAAAATGGTGATATTCCACATCTTACTGCAGAGATAGTTGAGATTGGTAAGGTAGCACCAAGAACACAACTTGCCGGAGCTCAAGGTGAGAGATATCCTCAGGAGTTTGTATTAAGTCTTAATGGCGAATGGGATTTCTGGTGGAGCGAAAGTGATAAGAATTATAGAGAAGAGTTTATATCCACTGATTTTAACAGCAGCAACTGGAATAAAATTGCAGTACCTGCTAACTGGGAATTAAATGGCTATGGTACAGCTATTTATACCAATCACGGATATGAATTTAAACCCTATAAACCACAACCTCCTCATCTCCCTGAAGAGAATGCTATTGGCATCTATCGTAAGGTAATCAATCTTCCTGAGAATTGGGAAGATAGAGAGGTATATCTTAACATTGGTGGAGCAAAGAGTGGATGCTACATCTATGTAAATGGGAAAGAGATCGGATACAACGAAGATTCAAAAAATAGTGCTGAGTATAATCTAACACCATATTTAAGAGAGGGAGAAAACTTAATAGCTTTGAAGATATATCGTTGGAGTACAGGTAGTTACCTCGAATGTCAGGACTTTTGGAGACTTAGTGGCATCGAGAGGGATGTCTATTTATTGGCTCAGCCAAAAGTTCATATTTTTGACTATAAAATCACTCCTATAGTTGAAGAATTGGCAGATAATGGTCTAACAGGAAGTGGTAAATTTGAATTGGAGGTAACTCTAAAGAATGGTTCAGATGTTGATGCAAAGGTAGATTTAGCATTTGAAAAGGGACTCTCTGATGGTGGTCAAAAATCTATAACAATTCCTGCTAATAGTGAAATTACCGAGAGTATCTCTATTGCTTTTGATAATTGGAAATTGTGGAGTGCAGAGATACCTAACCTTTATGATGGAAAAATTGCAATTTACAACAATGGCAAAGAGTCTGAAAAAGTAGAATTCAGATTTGCTCCAAGAAAAGTAGAAATAATTGGTAATCAACTACTTGTAAATGGAAAAGCCATTAAAATCAAGGGTGTTAATCTTCACGAACACAACCAATATACAGGCCACGTAATTAGTCGTGAAATTGCTGAAACTGACATCAAATTGATGAAAGAGAACAATTTTAACGCAGTAAGATGTAGCCATTATCCGCAACCTGCATACTTCTATGAGTTATGTGATGAATATGGTATTTATGTTTGTGATGAGGCAAATATTGAATCTCACGGTATGTACTACAATCTTCGCAAGGGTGGTACACTTGGTAATGACCTTAGATTCTATAATGCTCATATGGCCAGAGTAAAAAATATGTATTGGCGTAATAAAAACTATACAAGCATCATCTATTGGTCAATGGGCAATGAAGCAGGTAATGGATATAACTTTTATGAAACATTTCTTTACTTAAAAGATTTAGATAAAGTTCGCCCTGTTCAACACGAAAGAGCAATTCTAGAGTGGAATACTGAGATTTATTGTCCACAATATCCAAGTGCATTCAAATTGGCAGAGTGGGCTACAGAGGAGACTGACAGACCATATATCTTAAGTGAATATGCTCACGCAATGGGTAACAGCACAGGTAACTTTAAGGATATATGGGATGTAATTTATGCTGCAGACAATCTCCAGGGTGGATTTATCTGGGACTGGGTAGATCAGGGAATTTTACAAGTTAACGAAGAGGGGAGAGAGTTCTGGGCTTACGGTGGAGATTTCGGCGTGGATGCTCCAAGTGATGGTAACTTCTTGTGTAATGGCGTTCTAGGTCCTGACAGAAAACCACATCCAGCAATGCACGAAATTAAGCACATCTACCAAAATCTATGGATTGAACCCTCTGAAGATGGAGATTTTATTGCCATTAACCGTAACTATTTCAAAGAGTTAGATGGATATAGCTATGAAATCATCGCCATTCCGGCAAATTACTCTAAGAAGGCAAAAGAGAAAATTGTACATAGCGAAAAGGTGAATGTAATTATTCCTGCAGATGATACAATTTCTATTGAATTGCCGGAGATTGCAATTAAGGATGGATATGACTATTATGTCAATTTTGAAGGAGACAATAGTTGGAATCAATACAAATTGAATAGTGATGAAGGTGATACCGCAATTAAAAACTCGTTAAAAAAAGCAAAAGTGGAGTTTGAGGTAAATCTTGAAAGTGGTATAGTAGAAAAGTATAGCGTCAATGGTGTTGATTATATATCAAATAAGTTCGGATTTCGTCCTAATTACTGGAGAGCACCTATTGACAATGACTATGGTAATGGATCTCCAGCTAAATGGCAACCTTGGAAAGTATATGGAAAAGCTGAGGAAGCGACTCACGTCAGTGATAAAATGGTAGATGGAAACCGAGTTGTCACTGTTACATATTTAATGGAAGATATTAAATGTGCAAATGTTATTACCTACACCTTAGAATCAAACGGAGCTTTAACAATTGAGACATTGATGTCTCAAGCAACTATTGATGAGGCACCGCGATATGGTATCAGATGGAGAATGGATAGTGAATTCAGCAACATTAGATATTATGGAAGAGGACCTTGGGAGAATTATTGTGACAGAAAGGATGGTGCTATGATGAGCATCTACTCCTGCGATGTAAAGGATATGTATGTCCCATACGTCAGACCACAAGAGAATGGCCATAGAGTTGATGTTCAATGGTTAGAGATTCTAAATGATAAAGGAAAAGGTCTTGTAATCTATGCAATGAGTGGAAAAGAAAATTCAAAAAAAGGGGATAACTACTTTGAATTCAACACTTTACACAACTCCGTAGAGGATTTTGATTGCGAAGAATCAGATGCTCCATACCAGTGGAACAACTTCGTTGAGAATGATCCTCACGATATTGGTCGTGCCCGTAATGTTATGAAGAAACAGACTCACGTTTCCGATATCTCAGCACGTGATTTTACTGAGGTATGTATAGATTCCAGAATGACAGGAGTCGGAGGAGATAACTCTTGGGGAGCTGAGACATACGATAAATATAAAGTATTGACCTCTGAACCACAAAGGTTGGTTGTGAAGATTGTACCTGTACAGTAAGAATGGTAGATTGCCGGGCTCACGCCCGGCAATGACGTTTTGATTTTGTCATTCCTGCGACGCCAGTCGCGGGAATCTATTCCATTCGTCATTCCCGAGTTTACTCGGTAGTTTATCTTATTCGTCATTCCCGAACTTGTTTCGGGAATCTGTTTACACTTATAATTATCGAATAAATAGATTGACCATTTTGAAAGCCATTAGAAGGAATATCAATCATATTTCAAAGCTGTTTTTGTTATAACTACCTGATTTAGAAATCTTTACACAAATTCAACCCACTTTCGATTGCAAGAGATATTTTATCTTCAATCTCTTCCGGAGAGCTGTAATCCAAATTCTGTGCAGAGATGGTTACTATCTCACCAAGTCCCCAAAGGAAACTGAGTGCTTTGAGGTATGGTGTTGCCTGCTCCAAAGGATCACCAGTGGATATGTTCATACCACGAGTAGTGATATAGAGAAGTTTTTGACATCTACACAAGCCATAACAAGTTTTGTCATCACTATTGAAAGTGACTCCAAAAAGGGAAAGATTCTCTATAAACAATTTGAGAATTGCAGGGAAACTCATATCCCAAAATGGGGCAGCAATAACTATTCGATCAGCTGCTGCAACCTTTTTTGCAAGATCTACAAAATGTTCAGGCACAATGCCATTATTTCTATCTTGAAGTGTTTTTGAGTCAACTGCCGGATAAGATGCACCTTCCAAAGCAATTCGTTCAACCTCATATCTCTTTGATAATTCTGCAATTATCGGAGTAGCAATCCTTTTTGTGCGAGATTCCTCTCTCATACAGGAATCTATAAAAATCAATTTTTGCATATCTTAAACTTGATAAACTATTTCGTAAAAATGGAATTGTAAATAAATTCAGCCATCAAGCGCGTTCCCTCTTTCTGAGGATGGACACCATCAAAAGCATAGCGACTATCCGGGAAGAGCTCTTTCAAATCTATAAATGGTAGTGAGAAATCATCTGCTATGCGCTTTATTGTAGGTCGGACACCTCCCTCCATAGTTTCAGGATAGAGACCCATAAGCGGAATACCTTTAATCAAATGAATCTGAATCGGAGCAAGGAGATAAATCTTTGGAGGAGAGGGGAGTGCCAGATATGACTCCACAATACTCTTATAATCTTTTTCAAAGATGCCTCTGTTCCAATTACTACGTTTGGTATCGTTGGAACCGAGCATTAAGAGTATAATTTCAGGGCCCCATTCCAGACTCTTTTTGTATGATTTTGTCTTTATGTATGGAGTATCGGAGTCAAATCTTGCTGCTGCATTATTGACACCAAAATTCCTAACCTCATATTGATCTCCTAACCAACTCTGAAGCAGAGATGGATAACTATATTTACGAGGATTCAATAGTGTAAAGCCCTTTGTAATACTATCTCCGACGCAAGCGACTTTAATCATAAATAATTCTATTACTATAGATACTGGGCAAATATAGTGATATATAGGTAAAATGTAAAGGCGTAACTATAAAAATAGAGGTTGAAAATAACTCTCAACCTCTATGAAGTTAATAATTTAAATTTGCTTGCTACACATCTTTTCCTTTCAAATCTTTATCACATTTTATAATGTATTACAAAAATGACTTCACTTCATAAGAGATTTACTCTTTATTGTATCCTTTAAAGACATTTCTTGTGATTTTTGACAATTCCATTTTATATTAATTCAATAATTAGCACATTTTTTGCTATATTGCGTAAAAATTAACTATAAGAACAATTATTATGGATAAGGGTAAATTTTATAGTGGACTTGCTATTATGGTGGGTCTTATTGTTTTGGGAATGATGATTCCTAAAGCGGTGAATAATTTCCGTTCATTTGAAAGAAGTGTAGATGTCAAGGGATTATGCGAAAGAGAGGTAAAAGCGGACAAAGTAATCTGGCCTGTTGTCTATAAAGTAATGGCCAACAATATTCAGGAGGTTTATGATCAGACTGATTATAATAATGATGCTATTATTGCCTTCTTGAAAAAGGGTGGCTTGGATGAATCAGAAATCTCTGTTACAATTCCATCGATCTCTGACAAATTTGCAAATGAGTATGGTGGTAACGATAGAGCATATAGATATATTGCTACAAACATTATCACTGTATGTACCGGGAAGGTAGATTTAGTACTGGAATTAATGTCTAAACAATCAGAGCTATTAAAGAAAGGTATAGTTACCGGTGGCAACAAATGGGAGAACCCTGTTGAGTTCAGTTATAATGGTTTGAACGATATCAAGCCAGAGATGATTGAAGAGGCAACAAAAAATGCAAGAGAAACAGCAGAAAAGTTTGCTAAAGACTCTAACAGCAGATTAGGTAAGATTAAGAGTGCAAATCAGGGTACATTTTCAATCAGCGATAGAGATAGCAACACTCCACACATTAAGAAGGTGAGAGTTGTAACATCTATCACATACTATCTGGAAGATTAAATCTTTCAGACCACATCATTCCCGAGCTTGCTCGGTAGTTTATCTTATTAGTCATTCCCGAACTTGCTTCGGGAATCTGTTTCCATTTATAATTATCGAATAAATAGATTGCCGGCTGCGCCAGCAATGACGAAGAATATTCAGATTGCCGGCTGCGCCAGCAATGACGTGAAGAGCAAATAGATTGCCCAGCAATGACATCTCATTTCAGGGTTGTTAGTAACAGTAATTACAGATGCTCTATTGTACGAGCCACAATTTATGGATGAATTCTATTTAAACAAACGCTATTAATTTGGAAAAGTAGTAAAAGTGGATTATATTCGTGACACAGTGAATATAATCCACTTTTATTATGAGAAAGATAAGAATAGGACTTTTAGCAAAAATTCTAATAGCCATTGCTTTAGGTATCGTAATTGGTTTGGTTACACCGGGTTTCTTGGTGCGTATCTGCCTCACTTTCAATTATATATTTAGTCAATTCCTTGGTTTTGCTGTCCCTCTTATTATATTGGGTTTTATTATCTCAGCAATCTCTGGAGTAGGTCGTTCGGCAAGCAAAATGCTATTTCTTACAGTGCTAATAGCGTATGGATCTACAGTTTTTGCCGGTATCGTCTCATATCTGACTGGAGCTGCACTATTCCCATCGATGATTACCTCAAATGCTCCTGCAGAGATAACATCAACAGTTAATAAACTAACACCATACTTCACTCTGGATATTCCTCCTCTTATGAATGTAATGAGTGCCTTAATTTTAGCATTTGTTTTGGGGTTAGGAATTGCCACATCAGAGAAGAGTCTGCTGCGAGGTATTGCTGATGAATTCAAAGATATTATAGAGAAGATTATAACAGTCATTATCATACCATTACTTCCAATCTATATCTTTGGTATCTTCTTAAATATGACATACGAAGGGGAGGTTGCAAGTGTAATTTCAGTATTCATTAAAATCATACTTGTAATCTTTGCGATACACATTTTTATTCTTGTTATACAATTTGCAATTGCAGGCATTTTTACTAAAAAGAATCCCTTTAAACTCCTCTACAATATGTTACCTGCATATTTTACTGCTTTGGGGACACAATCGTCAGTAGCAACAATTCCTGTTACACTCAAACAATCTGTTAAAAATGGAGTGTCTGAATCTGTTGCCGGATTCACAGTTCCTCTATGCGCTACAATACATATGTCCGGAAGTACGTTGAAGATCGTAGCTTGCGCCCTCGCCATAATGATTATGAAGGGTATGCCATACGATTTCTCCCTCTATTTAGGATTTATTGCTCTATTGGGTATTACAATGGTTGCAGCTCCTGGTGTACCTGGAGGTGCAATTATGGCTGCTCTTGGTGTGCTTGAAGCAATCTTTGGATTCGATCCCGAGACTCAGGCACTTATGATTGCACTTTATATTGCAATGGATAGTTTCGGCACTGCCTGCAACGTTACAGGAGATGGAGCTATTGCATTGATTATCAACAAAATATCACACAAAAAAGTTTAACACAATGTCTATACTTGGCAATATACTATGGTTCCTTTTAGGTGGACTTATCCTTGGATTGATCTACATCGTTATAGGTCTGCTTTTCTGCATTACAATCATTGCTGCTCCTTGGGGTTACCAATTGATGAAAATAGGGGTTATGGCTATGTTTCCATTTGGTCACAACATAGAGTTCTCCAAACTTCCAATGGGTTGTCTAAATGTAGGTTTAAATATAATCTGGATTATTTTCGGAGGCATTGAACTTGCAATACTTCATATGGGATTGGGTATTGTTTTCTGCGTAACAATAATTGGAATTCCATTTGGTCTCCAACATTTTAAGTTGGCAAAACTGGCTCTCATTCCATTTGGGCAACAGATAGAATAGAACATTATTAAGGAAATTTCCTATATTAGCATTGTAAAACCTAAACGAAGTAAAAATGTTAGCGAATATACTACTTATAATATTCTATTTAGTAGCACCAGCAGGTGTATTATGGATTTGTCGTAAGTCTAAGATTTTCGGCAAAATAGGCCCTGTTTTAGTACTATATTTTCTTGGTGTGATTGTAGCGAATATCAATATCATTCCAGAAAGTGCCGCCGGTGTACAAGACGCACTCTCAAGCATACTTGTTCCACTTGCAATTCCGATGATGTTATTCGCCTGCAACTTTAAGAATTTCTCCGTTAAACAGACACTTAAATCATTCATTATAGGTATTTTCTCTGTAGTTGTAATGGTGGTTGTCGGCTATTTTATCATTGGAAATGGACTCGGAGAGGAGGGAGCTATTATGGGAGCGGCTCTTACTGGACAATATACCGGAGGTGCAGGAAATCTCGCCGCAGTCAAGATGATGTTAAATCTTGATAATACCACTTTCATTCTATTGTCAACCTGTAATTTGATTGTTTCATTCTTCTATCTGATGTTTTTGATGAGTGGGGGAGTACAGTTAGCAAGAAGAATTATTGGTGGCAAACAAAAGCGACATAGTGATATTGTAAATACATCGGACTATGTTGATGATAACCCATATCGTGATTTTGGCAAAAAGAGAGTCTTGATACAACTCTTGAAGATATTTGGAGTTGCCGCTTTGGTTACAGTTGCTTCACTTGGTATCGGAAAGCTCTTCAAAGAGGATTACTTTATGATTATTATGATCTTGACTCTTACAACAATAAGTCTTCTATTATCATTTAACAAGAGGATTAAGAGTTGGGATAAAAGTTACGATTTAGGAATGTATCTAATCTATATTTTCTGCTTTGTAATGGCATCTATGGCCGATTTAAGCAAAATAGATTTGATTAGTAGTATCAACATTCTTCTCTTCCAGACAATAATCGTATTTGGATCATTATTCTTGACAATCATACTTGCTAAATTTATAAAGGTAGATGCAGATAATGCTGTAATTACATCAGATACACTTATCAATTCACCAATTTGTGTTCCTATGATTGCCGCTACAATGAAGAATAAAGATGTGATAATTGTAGGTATCACAAATGGTATTGCTGGCTATGCTGTCGGAAACTACTTAGCCTTCTTCCTTTACCAGATTTTATTGATGATTTAGTAAAGTATTAAATAATTGATATTGAATAGCAATAGAGCAGGATTGGCATTAAGCCGATACCTGCTCTATAAATTTTTCCATACCGGAGGTAGCCTTATCCTTGATGTGAACAACGTTGGCTAATTGCACATTGACATCTTTTGGATCAATCAGATAAATCTGAGCATCTTTCTTTGCATAATAGATAAGACCTGCTGCAGGATAGACATTTAAAGAGGTACCAATTATCAAAAGAATATCTGCAGTCGCAACCTCTTCAGCTGCTCTATTAATTTCAGGAACATCCTCTCCAAACCAAACGATATAAGGTCTTAACTGAACACCCCTTGAATCACAATCTCCAATTTTAATTTGCTGATAACCAATATCATAGACATCTCCATTCTTGTCTTCAGGTGTTATTTTTGTTAATTCTCCGTGAAGATGAATTATTCTACTACTACCAGCTCTTTCGTGCAGATTATCAACATTCTGGGTAATAACTACAACATCATTGTCTCTCTCTAACTGGGCAATCAGTTTATGTGCTCTATTTGGCTCTACTGTAGATAGTTGAACTCGCCTCTGATTGTAAAATTCCTGAACAATTTCTGGATTTCTGTACCAGCCATCAATTGAAGCTACATCCTCAACTCTATACTCTTCCCATAATCCATTACTATCTCGGAAGGTCTTTATTCCACTTTCAGCACTTATACCAGCGCCCGAAAGAATAACGATTTTTCTTTTCATAACTATTTCACGTTTTAACATAACAAAGATATTCAATAAATGTTATAACATCAATTCTCGCTGCTAACAATTTCTGATAGTTCAGGATCGAGATTTGCTCTAAATTTAAGAGATGGATTTATCTCTACAGCTCTCCAAAAGTGAGATTTTGAGAGAGTCTCTTTTCCCAAACGTGCATAGACTATTGCGAGAAGATAGTGCACTTTGTCACTTCGTGGCGTAACCTTAAGTATTGATTCAGCACTCTGATTATATTCAAGAGAGAGATATGCCAAAGCTGTATTATAGTCTTTGTAATCTTTCAGTGCGTTGATAGCATCTTTATAGTTATTTAACTCAAGAGAGCGAATTCCATAAAAGTATAAACTATCATTTATATGATTGATTTTCAACAAATTATCATCAATTAACGATGAGAGTGAGGAGACATAGTAGGTGAGTGGAGCTGATGACGGAATGGTGTATATTCTACTATCATCCAGCCATATATCTCCATCAATTTTCAATACAATTTTCTTCTCTCTACCTTTGATAGATATAACCTCTTTATAACGATATGAGAAGCTCTCATCAACTCTATTAAGAAGAGTATCCAACCGTATATTATCACTCTGTATTGGTGATTTAACATACTCTGCAAATTTTTCATCAACAGAATTTCGCCTCTCTCTGTTCCTATTTAACTTCCGCCATTTTGTATAGTGGTCAAGCACATCATTATATGTTACTCCAAGGTCGCTAATGAATCTATTATCAATCTCAATAAGGGCAGAGTCGCTCTTCAATTTAAATAACTCCGGAAGATTTCTTTCAATGAATATTTCAAGATTTCGCTGATCTACAAAATTTTTGAAATACTCATCACCTTCATCAAGAATTGTAGATAAAAACTTCTCATATAACTCGTAACCCCTCAATTGTCTGGAACGGTATCTATCTCCTGTTATGAAAATTTTATCTAAATGAATGGTATCTTTTGATAGATATAGAGTAGGATAGAGTCTTATTTGCCAATCACGCGTAAACATCTCCTTTGTGATTCTCAAATCGAAAGAAATATTAACCTTACCACCTCTCTCTGCGACATTTTTAAAATCAGCAGTCACACTTGCTGGGGTAAGTGTCTGATTAGCAATCATTTCGCCATCACACTCGCTTTTAATTGCTCGCATCAGAAAGTTATTATTACCATTGATTATCAAAGTATCGCTGCAATCAACTCTCTTATTCAAATCCTGATCAGTAATATCCTCTAAATCTCTCTTCATAAGTTCAGGGATACCAACATTCATAACCGGTTCCAGCTCATTTAGTCTCAGTAAAGGTTGGGCAGTTCGACAGGATTCAAATAGGGTGAGTATTAGCAGCGATGCTATGAAAAATCTACAACTCCATAATTGGTCTAACATATAGGGCACTGTTTGAATAGTTTTTATTATATGGATAATAGAGACCGGTTTGAACAACATAACAATAAATCTGAGCTACATCACTCTCCGTTATAGTCCATATTTTACCATACATCTCATCAACAAGGGGTGATCCTCCCGCTATTTTTATTGCATAAGCTACAGTTCCTGCTGGAGGAGTTGATTGCTTACCACCTGGCAAATCATAGAGAAGACTCATTTGATAATAGGTGCCAAGAAACCAATTTCCTGCTCCAAAACCATCAACTGAATAGCTAGTACACAAATAGGGCACAGGATAATTACTCTTGGAATAATCACTTAAATATGTTAAAGAGTATGTATAGCTTTTGCCATCTCTATATTCCCTCAAAGAGTATTCATTACTGATATTTGGGATAGTTGAAATATCTGTTGTGCAAACACTGCTCCATTGCAAATTGTTAAAAGAGTACAATGATGCTACGAGATACTGTTTCCCCACAGCTCTGGTTGTATCAACATCATAAAAAACTCCAACACAATTTTTATCACCGTAATAGGTAGATGAATAGGTAGTATCTGAGTATAAAAAATCTCCTACAGATGGTGGAATCCTCTCGATTCTCGATTTATCAACTCTCCAGGAAGTCTCGTTGCAACCATCTCCTGATATGATAATTCTCACACAATAGAGATGATTTCTCTCAATATCAAAGTTCGAAGTAGAGTTAGCTCCAAGGTACAATCGATAAAGAATCTTTCCCTGATGTGTACTATTTTTATACTCACCCTCTATCTCAAGATAGGTACACAACTTAGCATTTAGCCCTGTCAGAACCTTCATAGAGTCGGAAGTGTTGTATGGTAGCAGTTCTCCCTGAATATTTTCATAGGTATAAAAGTTTACTCCTGTGGTAGTAATACCATTAAGTTCATCACCGCTTTTAGTATCCCCAACCTCAAAGATATAATCAGTCATATCTATTTGACTATGAGCAAAATAACCGATTTTTGATGGTACATTTTTCAGTGTAACTTTACTAAATTTAATCTCACATTCATCTAAATATGATGTGTCAATTTTAAGGTTAATTTTACTGAAGCACTTGACTAAATTTATCCGTACACTCTGCCCATCAAATAGAGTTATCAAGTCGCTCTTGCCACTCATTAGCAGCGAGCCACTATTTACCATACCATCTATTGATGACAGTTGATGTTCTCTACCTACAAGATCATCAATATTCAAGACATCTTTTATCTCATATCCGGCATTTGCAATCACATAGATATAGTACCTCTCATTACTCCACAAATCAGCTGAAATTGTGCTGCTAGTACCAAAAAAACTATATTGCAATCCACCTCTGCTATCAAAAAGGAATATATTCAGATCATCTATCTTTGTCTCATCCACAATAAAACCCTTAGTCTGAAAGGCGCCTGTAAAGAGTAGATTGATTCTTACACTCCTTAAAGTATCTATTCCAGTATTTATGTTCAACTCCAAGCAGGATGTCAAGGCAAATAGAGATGTTACTGCACAGACTATCCTTATATTTTTAAGACTTTTCATTTTAATATTCAATTTCCACATAATCTTCGTTTTGCCAAGAATCTATCTCTATTTTGATTTCATACTCCTCTAAATCAATGAAGATATAGATGTCATTCAAAAAATTCTCATCATCCGATGATTTAATTCCACTCTCTAAAAGTAACTGGCCAAGATTATAGACTCTCTCACTGCCATCAGCCATAATCACATTCAATTTAAGTTCCTCAATAGATCTCTGTTTCCCAATATTTACTGTAAATCTTCTGCTCTCTCCAATAGATTTTACTTCTGATCTCTTCTCTATTACAAGTTTTTCATCAACCAGACTACAATCTGCATAATAACCTGAATTTGAGCCGGTTACAATGATTGAAACAGGATAGTTTTCACTATCACCACCAGCGATATCTACTATCAATTTTGCATACATTCGTTCAAAACAAACCTCTACTGTATCACTCTCAATATATCTGGTCAAAGGAGATGTTGCATAATAAAGGGGATCCATCTCCTGGCCGTTACATACCAAAACAGCTCGATCTTCATCAACATAACTTCTCTGACTCACATTACTCCAGATATGAAGTGCATCACATCTTCTGCTTACCGTAAAGAGATAAGAGGAGTCTTTTTCCATCTTTTCGAGTTGATAAAAATCTTCTATTGTACTTTTATCAAAGAACCACAACACCGTGTTACCTGAAGTTGCCAAGAACTCAGAAGAATTTATCAGTGTCAAATAATATGGGCAATTACACCTATTCTCCTTTATGCAACTTGTTATTAAAGAAGATATTAAGATAAGCAAGCATAGAAAGGTAACAGCAGTGTTGTTGATTCTTCTTTTTTTCATAATTAAAATTCTGTATTTACTGGATCGGTTTCAATCCAAGGTTCAATTGTTAATGAAAGATTATAGTTTGAGAATTTTATAATATCCTCTGCAGAACTACTTCCGGGGCGGGTAATTTTGATTTTATACTCATAAGTGGTATTGGCCTTAACGCCATCGTGATCAGTTGTAGCAGCACCTTTAAAACCCTCTTGATTGATGTTGATCGGCCAGTAATATGTCAGACCATTGATACTTCCTTTTAAGACCAAACGGGTGAATGGTTGAGAACTCTCATCACTGATAAGATTCTCATAAGCATAAAAAAAGTGCTTTGTAGTGTGGGAATTACTACCTGTTCCTACCTCCTGTGTAATCTTATCATAGAAGATATTTGTTAATCCGGAAGTAGGGGAGTCCGAAGCTTTATAATTCCCTTCATTGATAATGTAGCAATCCTCTGGTGATGTAACGCCATCTTTAAGGTACTTCTGACTCTGTACATTTGTAATAAATAGCTCTGCATCGCACAATTTATAACCCTCGTAGGAGGTACCTGTAAAATCTGCATCAATCTCAGAGACGACAATCCTGCTTACAAGGCGTTTTAAACTGATATTCAATTCATTATCACCTGCTACAAGCTCCTTTTCCAGAGTTCCGATCATTGTGAAATCACCCTCATTTTCACACTTTAAGTCTGATAATTTTTCAAGGAAATCTCCCTCATTGTTAATGCCTGAAAGTGATGTTTCGTGAATATTTGCCACAATGTAGAAAATCCTCTTTCCTGTAGTTGCTTTGAGTTTGATTGCATCACTTAGTGATGGCGATTTGAGCGTTTCGATTACATCAACGGAATTCTCACTATTATCATCCCTGAAAACCAGAACTGTAAGATCATTAATCTTACTATCACTTGTCTCTGTTGGTGTAGCCGTTGAGCGAGTAGAGATATATTCTCCATTCAAGTGAATTGTTACATCTGTCTCAATCGCTTTCAATTCAAGCTCTTCGACCTCATTATCCTTACAGGATGTTGCGCACATAATTGAACCGAGCAGTGCGAAGCTCAACCATAATTTCTTCATAATTAAATGTTGAATTGTTAATAATTAAAAAATATATGTCAGCTGAAGCATTATTTCATTCAGACGCAGGAACCAAGTATAGGATTGCTCAACAATATCTCCGCATTTTGGAGCTGAGAAGATGGTATATTGCTCATATCCACCCCAACCACTGCAACCAATCAAGAGATTTAATCTACTTGTAAGCATATAGGCATATCCTGCAGAGAGCGATAATCCGAAATCATCTGCTTGGCGAGTTTTGGGATTGATTATCCCACCTCTGTTATATTGACTATATTGAATATTACTGCCGGTAAACCATCCTGAGTTAATATGCCATAGCCAATATTTAATTCCCAGAGCATAACTCTGTTCTCTATTTTGGAAATATCCTCTCTTCTCAGTATGGAACTGCCAGGGATTATATTGAAACTTAAAATCTGCGCTGAGCTTTTGGCTCAATGCATACTCTGCTTCAATATTGAGAGTGCCAAAGTTGATTAACTCTAAAATGTTTGTTGATAGTGAAAATTTTTGGGCACTCGATGTGATTATTGATATAAACAGCACGAGTGCCACAAGTGCCATTTTTTTCATTGTATATTGTATATAAGTTCTCTAATGATTTAGAGGAGAGATGTTATCTCTCTGACATCGTGATGGATGCCTTTGAGTCGTAAATAAGAGAGGAGGCGACTCAATTGTGAATGCAAATATATAAATCAAAAAAGCCCTTTTGCAATAGCAGAAGGGCAATTTTTCTTTATCGAAAAAAGATTATCTCTTTTTAAAAAAGTAGTTCTTTTTTTGAAATTATATTTTATTTCTCAAAGAAGTTACAAACCTCTTTAATAATTTCAAGTTGAGCATCTTCGCTCTTAATTGTCTCAATTGGGAAACCTAAGGTAACTACCTTATAATCACCATCATAAGCCACACCGGCAGAGATATTGTTATCGGCATAACGGAAGATTGTATAGGCACCCTCTCCAACTGGATTGATTGCATCAGGAGATTCTGCGCTATAAACCTCTTCATTCATTTCGGTGTAGAAATCGTATGTTCCATTGAAGTCGTATGGAGAAGGAGCTGCTTTTACTTTTCCATTTTTAGCAGCATAGTTTGTCATCCATCTCCAATGAAGTACATTTTGTGCAAACTCTTTGGATGGAGCTACTACGTCAGCTACTCTTGCAGAGTCGATAGGGAAGTCAAAGACCTTATCCCAAATATCTGTTGCTATATTACTTCCAGATATCAACAACTTACCATTATCATTACAGTAATTTGTAATGGTAGTTTGTAAGTCCTTAGAAAATACCTGATATTTAAGTTGAGAAGCACCCTCTCTACCAACCATTGTTGTTAATTGTTTTCCGAAGATGATATCAACCATATCGTAATCACTCATTTTAACCTCTCCAGCAGTTACAGCATCTCTGCTTGATGATACGAATGAGTATCCAAGTTTTAGGAATGCCTTACCGTGTCTCTTTGGATAATCAAAAGTGTTACCAGCTACAACTTTGCTCTCAAAGTCGCTGTATGATGCACCAAATCCTGGAGAATCATCATCCATCCAAGGAATATGTCTGCGATATTCGTGTTGATCGCCAATGAATGAGATATCATTTCCATAAGGAACACCATTATCTACCGCTAATTGGAAACCTGCTCTCGTACTATCTTTTGTAGCAAAACTTACAGGTGCACTAACTCTATCAAAGCCATTGATAATCAACACTGTACCCTTTGACAACTTAGATGCAGCAACCGATAGTGTCTCTGATGGGAATGAAGCTCCACCATCATTTATAGCTACCACTTTGAAATTATAGATTTTGTCCATCTCAATTGGAAGTTCGCAAGTTGTACCATCTACAACAACTCCATTATCCCAACCTTTATCCTCTATGCTTGTATAAACCACATATTTAGTAGGATTTGCTGTAGCTTCCAACTTATCAACTGTAGGTTTCCAAGATAGTTGAGCATAAGTTTGACCTCTTTGAGAAAGAAGTGTAGCTGAGAAGCTATTTACAGGAAGTGGTTGCACAACATATTGATAATCATTATTATATGCTAAATATTTAAGCATTCCTTTATAGATTGCTCTGGAAACTACAAATCTGAAAGATGGGTCAAGACCATATCTCATATCTGCAAGATTCTGGTGAGAAAGCAACTCAAGAAGCATTGCAGGAACTTGAGGGTGTCGAGACTCAGAATATGAACGATTCCAAAGTCCTCTTCTTGACCAATTTGGCTCATAAGTAGCTCTAATATCCTCTACAATCGCAGTTTGCACCAAATCGGTATAATCTCTTGATGTCAATCTGTCTTTGCCATTAGGAAGCTCTGTAGAGCCCTCACGAGTTCTTGTAAAGATTGCTAAAGTACCGATAATAGAGTCATTTATAGTAGTTCCAGCATCTGTATGGAAAGCAAATGAGAGATCAATTGGAATTTTAAATTTACCCTCTGCTTTTGGATTATTCTCTGAACCATTATTCAAAGCATTAACCCACAAACCACGTGATTGATAGTCATCTGTGTAGTCGTTCTGATTCTTTGTATAAGAGTAAACAGAGTCTGCAAAACCGGCATATTGCAACCAGTATCTTGCACCCTCAGTAAAGCGAGGATAACCTGAAATTGTCTCTTCAACACTAAATGGAAGCTCTTTTGGATTACCTTCATCATCAACTTCAGATGGTTTGCGAGCAATATTACCCATACCTCCACCGAATTTAACACCATCGGCAGTTACTAACTCTTTATTCTTTTCAGTTAGATTAGACAATTTTACACCCTGTGTTTCAGTTTTGCCTTTATCAAACGAGAATGTACCAAGATAGATCCAGGTACCACCACCCATCTTTTGATTTACAGTAAATTTAGTTTCACCTCCATTGTGCATAACAGTATATTTAGCATTCTCTGTACTCTTAGGAAGTGTCTGATATGATACATATACTGCATAATCTCCTGATTCCGGAATATTTGGATGCCAGTATGCAAAACTCTCTTGCTGAGGTTTCTTCACATTTGTTCTTACACTTTGGACAACTCTTGCACTACCCATTTCAAATGGATTTTCTCCATAAAGATAATACTCTTGATTATCCGCAAATCCTTGATTTTGAGCAACTTCCCAAGCAAATGTTCCATTTGTTTCGCTATAACCAGATTCTTGTGTATCATTGTCAACAATCACCTCGTTGATTTGATAATCTCTTTCGCGTGGAAGAAGAACATTAGCTCCTGCATTCTCCAACATTGGAACAAGGAAAGGAAGTACATAACTTTGAGTATATAGGTCCTCTACAGTCAGAAAGATACGAGCTCTTTGCCACTCCCATCTTTGTAATGATTGTTCATAATACCAACCGTGACTTTGCCAAACAGCTAAATTTTTACCGCTCAATCCATTAGTAATTTCGTAAGGTCTTGACTCTGCTCTTACCAATGGTTGTGCTTTTCTTGCTTTTGGTGCCTTTTTAACTTCGTGACCACTCATTGAAGGAGAACTTAAATCTTCAATTTTAATATCACCCGAGTAGATCTCTACTCTCTTGAAATTTTTGTAATCCTCTGGGATAAGTGCGTTTGCTATCGAGTAGATTGCCTCGACATCATTATCTCTGATTGGATAATCGCCAAGAAGTGATGATAAGTTAATTTTTAGTACTCTTTTCTTCTCAGTAACGATTTGATTTACCTTTATTTTGCCATTGATACTGGCCTTATCCTTTAAATAAATAGTAATGGAGTCTGCCACTGGCTGAAATAGATCTTCTGTTGTAATCTCCTTAACTTGTTGCTCATCAACATTTTGTGAGTATCCAGCCATAGGAAGCATTAATAGAATAACAAGAAGTAGTGATAAAGTTTTTTTCATTATTGTAGATTTTGATATTTATTGTCTTCTGAATTCATAACAGGTGATTGCAGTTGCAATTGCTACATTCAACGATTCACTTGTAGAGCCATCTTTTGTGTATGATGGTATAAACAATTTTGAAGTAACCTTTCTCTCAATCTCCTTTGAGATACCATTTGCCTCATTTCCCATAACAATAAGGCCATCTTTTGTAAGTGTTTGATTATGAATAATTTGACCATCCAAGAATGTGCCATAAACTTGTAGTCCGGCACCTCTGAATTTATCGCAGATTTCACCTAAATCTGAATAGATTACTCTTTTACGGAAAATAGCCCCCATTGTGGCTTGAAGTGCCTTGGGATTGTAGATATCGACACAATCTTTTGATGCAAATATTACATCTACTCCAAACCAGTCAGCAATACGAAGAATTGTGCCAAGATTACCTGGATCTCTTACTGCATCAAGACCTAATGCAAGGGGATGTTGGTCTATTATCTCGGAGATCTCCTCAATAGAAGTTGGCTCTGGCATCTCAACAACAGCAAGCGCAGGTGAAGGAGTGGCAAGATTAGATATTTTTGCCATATTATCCTCACCAATATCATCAATTTTGTAGAGATTTCTCACATTAAAGCGAGAGTTGAGTGCCTCTTGAACAAGCTTCTCACCTTCTACAACAAAGAGAGAATATTGCTCTCTGAATTTCTTCTGTGAGAGCGATTTTATGAATTTTATTTCGTTTTTTGATATGGTCATAAGTGACTTCAAAATTAAGGAAAAAAGTGATTATTATTTAATTTTTGTAAAATAAGTATCAATTATTATTAAAAAAATTATATTTGTAAGAGAATAGATAGTTTTGAACGGGATGAAGCGCAATTATATACATACAATATTCAAACTGGTAATCGTTTGTTTCTTGGTATCTTGCAGTACAACCAAGCTTGTACCACAAGGAGAGTACAGATTGCGTGAAAATATCATAAACATCACAAATTCAAAGGATTATCCCGCTTCTGACCTTAAATCATATGTTAAACAATCTCCAAATAACTACTACTTTCTGAAATGGAATCCACGCCTTTATATCTACAATTGGGGCGATGGATCCAACAGTGGATGGGATAAGTTTGTTAGAAGAATAGGCGAGGAGCCGGTTATTTTTGATTCAACCAAAATAGAGAGTAGTAAAGAGGCGATGATATCACACCTTGAATATCTCGGATATTACAATTCAACTGTTTCAGACACAGTTATTTATAAGAATAGAAATGCCACTGTAAAGTATAATGTGACACTTGGTAAACAGTATCCATTGAACGAAATCAACTACATTATACCAGATACTGTGATGGCATCTATTATCAGTAAAGATTCTGCAAGTATTGAGATTCACAAAGGCAAGATGCTCTCTGAAAGTGCCTTGGAATCTGAATCAGAGCGTATGGCTCAACTTCTAAGGAATAATGGTTACTATGGATTTACCAAAAACTACTTCTTCTACTTTGCAGATACCACAAAGGTAAAAGATAAGGCCAATCTGCTTGTAAAGCTTGAGAATTATACAAGAAATGAATCTTCGCAAAATTCAAAAGAGCACGCGCAATATCGCATTTCTCAGGTAAATATACGCCCTCAGAACAATCTGAAGGTTAATGATAACTTCCTATCACAGATTAACAGATTGAGTGCAGGAAGTCTATACGATGAATCTGCCGTTGCAAATACATACGGAAGATTTAGTAGCGTCCCTCTATTCAGCAATGTCAATGTTCAACTATCAGAGATAGACTCTGCACAAGTTGAGTGTAATATTAGATTGACACCGGCTAAATTACAGGGAGTAAAGTTTAATCTGGAGTCCTCAATTAACTCAAATGCACTTCTTGGTGTATCTCCATCTCTATCTTATACACACAAAAACATATTTGGTTCAGGAGAGATGTTGTCTTTGGGATTTATGGGCAACTTCCAGTTTAAATTTAATGATAAGGTTAGATCAAATGAGTTTGGTGTATCTGCAGGATTGAGTTTCCCTGAATTTTTAGGTTTACCGGAGAGATTATTCCCTGGAAATCTTCCTCAAACTGAGTTTAATATCTCTTACAACTATCAGGACAGACCTGAATATACAAGAAATATTATCTCCACCTCATTTGGATATAGATTTGATGTAAACAAGAGATTCTATTATCAAATTTACCCAATTCAGTTGAATATGGTGAGACTTTTCAATATCGATCAATCATTCTTCGATAATTTAAAGGATCCATTACTTCATTACTCGTATAAGAATCACCTTGATTTAGGATTGGGAGGAACCCTCTACTATACAACAGATAACAGTATTAATCCAAGTAATTCATACTTCTATTTCAGATGTCAATTAGATATGGCTGGAAATCTGTTAAGTTTGTTTAATAACTATATGGATAGTGACCAGAGCAATGCAAAATTGATTTGGGGAGTTCCATATTCTCAATTCATAAGGGGCGAAATGACAGGTGTTTATACCTATAAGTTCGGATTTGACAATAGATTCTCATTAGCCACAAGATTAAATATAGGAGCTGGATATGCCTATGGAAATTCAACTGCACTACCATTTGAAAGACTATTCTATGCTGGTGGTGCCAATAGTATGAGAGGATGGCAAACAAGAAGTGTAGGTCCTGGAACGGCACCAACTGACTCTACTTTTACAATTGCAAGTCAGGCAGGTGATATGAAAATTGAAGGTAACGTCGAGTTCAGATTCCCACTATTCTGGAAATTGGGTGCTGCACTATTCTACGATCTTGGAAATGTATGGAATATCCCTCGATCACTTGAAGGATTCTTTGAGACTGAAGTAAGCGAAGAGTATCGAGGAGAGTTCAACTTCAACAACTTGTCGAAGAGTTTTGCAAGTAGTTGGGGCGTTGGTTTGAGATTAGATTTTAATTCAATTCTTGTGAGGGTGGATTGGGGTTTCAAAGGATTTGATCCATCAATTGGTAGGTGGGTGAAACCTCGTGAGTGGTTTGGAGCAGGAGGATCTGCCTTCCATTTTGGAATTGGTTTACCATTCTAATCGTTTAGCATAGATTTTGCACTTTACTATTTAATTAATTATCAGCAACTTACTCACTAAGGACGTTTAAGTTCGATAATTTGAAGTTTCATTGATGGAGATACCATCAATATCAAAATTATAGACAATCCAATTAATTTATTATGGAAAATAAATTTATCAGAGTTCGCTCTGTCGCTGATATTTTAGTTGTCGTATCGATAATTGCCTTTGGTCTTTTGTTAGCAATACTTTCATATTCTGAGAGTGTGAACACAATAGGAATTTTCCTAATGGCAGTGGGAGTATTTTTATTCTTTGTATTAAAAAGCTCTTATAAAAATCCCGAAAATGGACATTTATACAAAAAAGAGATTATAAATTTTGCAAAACAAGATAGGAACTTTATTATCAATGGATTATCAGATCCAAGTCACTTTGACGTTACTCTAAGAGATAAAGGTGATGCTCTTCTGCTCACAATCTATTACAACAGAAAAGAGGCATATATGCAACTATATGAGTATAAACCTTATACATACAGACCTTGTACAAAATTATATCATTATAATAGAAAAGATATAAATAGACTAATTAACAAATGATTGGATATTTTCTATCTAAATCGTTAAATTTGTCTTGTTAAATTATTAGCACGATAATTAATTGCGATATGAAATACATCCTCTTTCTGCTTATATCTATTAGCATAACAATAAATTCTTATGGGCAACCAAAAGTCAGATCAATGTCTGACGGTGAAAAGAGAATCTTTTATAATACTATAGAAGAGGCAGAACAGAGGTTGTATGAATATCACCAGGAGAGAGGTGAGAGTTTCTTTTCATTTCCTTTTGAGATGTTCAAAGATTTGATTCTCCACGATGAGCGGAGTATCAATTACGACTTCTCATTTGAGTATATTACAGAGATCTATTCCGATGAAAAGGATATAAAAATATACTCCTGGAATAATGGAGAAGGGGGAGCAATCAGGGATTACAAATATGATGGAGTGTTTTCTTATGTAATTGATAATGAATATTTTACAATCTCTCCAACCTATATAGAATCTGATGATTTTATTGAGGAAATAGATAAGGAGGCATATAATAATATCATTCCTCTCACATTTGGGGTAGAAAACATCTATACATTAAAGAGGGATAGTGATGGTGTGTTGTTTTATATAAATTACTTATATAAAACTTATGGATATTATCAGTTACTCTCAGCATTTAAAATTTCTAATGATGGATTAATTTCAAAAGCAAATATCTTTGAGAAGGGGAGTGGAGATTATGACTCAACTATAGAGTATTGTGTCTTACCAGGATGGAATAATTACAACAATTTTATCTCTGCAAGTGGTAGTGAAATAATTATACCTGTTACCTTCCAGGCAAAAGAGAGTGAAAAATACTCTGCCCCATATCCATCGGGAAGATTGAATAGCTATATCTTTGATGGCTCTCATTTCAGGTACAATGGTGCTCACTTTGACAGAGAGGAGAGAATTTTCTCACCACTGAAAAACTACTCAGCCAATGTTGTCTCTCTGGATGTGAGTCCTTGGAAAATCAGAATAGACTTAATGCCAAATGGTTCATATCGCTACTCTTCTTGGAAAAACAGAGATATTTCTGAGCAACCTGATCTTGTAATAGATAATGGAATACGAAAATCTCCTATTGATGGGGATAAAGGTATGAAGTCATTCAAAGAGGAGTATCTATTCCATAATAGTGGTTACTCCTACATTCTTAATTATGAGATGGTTATTTACAATGGCTCTTATGAGATATTATCTCCACAACTTATAGTAAAGAGAGGAGAAAAGGTCTTAATGAGAGTCTCTGCAGAGTAAACAACTTCAAATTGAATTACTATTAAATTATATATTTATGAAACGCATATCCTATTTTAAGTATTTGTTTATAGCACTTATCACTCTTACATCAACAACTCTATTTGGTGAGGAGAGAAGGGAGTGTGAGATTTATAATACAGTTATTGATGGTGTTGAGAGAACTTACAAGTTATATCTACCTGAAAACATTGAAAAGAATGCTCCATTAGTATTTGTTTTACACGGATATGGGGCAACATATAACCTTGAAGATCAGGGATTTAACGAAGTTGCCGACAAATATGGATTTGCAGTATGTTACCCGCAAGGATCCAAAGATGGGCGTGGACATAATTGTTGGAATGTTGGCTATCCATTTCAAGAGGATATGACAGTTGATGATATCTCTTTTCTATCTAAATTGAGCAGAAAACTTCAAAAGGAGCATAAATTGAGTCGCAAAAATGTGTTTTGTACGGGAATGTCTAACGGTGGGGAAATGTGTTACCTTTTAGCATACAATCGTCAAAATGTGATTAAAGCTGTAGCCCCAATTGCCGGACTTACTATGGAGTGGATGCCTGAGGTATATCAACGTACAAGACCTATTCCTCTATTTGAGATACACGGAACTGAAGATAGAGTTTCAGAGTGGGGTGGTGACCTCGAAAACAAAGGTGGTTGGGGAGAGTATATCTCTGTCCCGGATGCTGTGAATTATTGGGTAGAACGCAATGGATGCCAAAGGGAAATAGTTGATACTCTTCCTCTTAAATCTGCTGATTCTCATCAGGTTATCTCGCACAAATATGTAGATGCGAAGAGTGGTAAAGAGGTTTGGCTATATGAGGTAGTCGGAGCCGGACACTCTTGGTTTAATTACGATATCAATACTGCTGAAGAGATTTGGAAGTTCTTCTCTAAGTATTTAAGATAGGGGATTTGTCGGCTGCGTCAAATAGATTGCCGGGCTGCGCCCAGCAATGACGTTCTACTCTATCATTCCCAAGTTTGCACAACATTAACGTCATTCCCGAGCTTGTCTCGGGAATCGTTTACACATCGTCATTCCCGAGCTTGAATTGGGAATCGTTTACACATCGTCATTCCCGAGCTTGCCTCGGGAATCTATCGTAGCGACAAGTAGTGCATCCTTTTTTCTGGAGGAAACTTCTCTATCGAATAGCGAAGCATTGTACGTGGCATAGAGGAGGCATATCTATCAAGAAACTCTATTAGTAAAGATTGATCACGCTTTCCAACCTCACGAAGCATCCAACCTACAGCTTTCTGCATAAGATTATACTCTGTATGTAGAAGCAGAGTGGCCAACTTAATTGTATCATCGAACTCTCCATTGCGAATTAACATAAGTGTTGCAACAACTGCAATTCTTTGCTCCCACATACTTGAAGATTCAGCCAATGTGTATAATATACTCCTATCCTCTTTGCCAATCAGGTAACTACCTAATATATAAGGAGATGAGAGATCCACAAGATCCCAATTATTGATCCCTTTTGTGTGGTTCAGATAGAAATCTACAACTGCAGCAGATTTATTTTTAAACTTTTCTACCAATATTAAAAGTGCGCACATTCTACATTCGTGCCACTCACTTTCAAGAAGTGCTTCAATTACTTCAAAAGAGGTATCAGAGAACTCCTTGGCAACTTTGCGAATATTGGGTACAGCTACACCTATAAACTTATCTCCCTCGCCATATTCACCTTTGCCGCACTTGAAAAATCGTGGTAAAACCAATCTCTTCTCTTCATCATAATAACTACGTAATTTATTGATTATCAGAGAATAAACCTTAGCAAATGTAAATGTATTTAAGGTAAGATGACAATACCCCTGTGGATTCTTTATTAAATAATCCTGATGATAATTTTCGGCAAGATAGAATGACTCTAATGGCAATTTTTCAACTGCAAGTGGCTCATTATATCGACTCTGTACTTCAAAATATATCTCCTCAACTATCAACCTATCTTCATTATCACTCCAGTATATTCCTGTTCTGTAACGAGTACCTATATCATTTCCCTGACGATTCTTCATCAATGGATCTATTGATTTAAAGAAAAGGCGACACAGAGTTGATAATGATATTTGCTCAGGATTATAGGTAACCTTGACACACTCCACAAATCCCGTGGCATCTGTATATACCTGTTCATAAGTAGGATTGGGAATATTTCCGTTTGCATACCCTGTGGAGGTCTCGTACACACCTTCAAATATTCTTATATAGTGCTCAGTACCCCAAAAACATCCACCCGCAAAATAGATCTCTTTCATCTTCGAATTTTTTCCCAAATTAACAATTATCTTCCTTTAATCAAATTTTTTATACCTCTAATAAGATCAGGAATTATTAAAACAGGGGAGGTTATCAATATTATCAAGACCCAATCCATAAAGGAAATTGGTTCTACACTAAACATCTGACCTGCAAAAGTCACAATTAGTATCTGTCCAAGGACAATTACAAGAGATATCCATATAAATCCTTGACTGAAAGATTCTTTCACTTTAACAGGATTACGGAAAAGATCTATCAAATCCTGCAAAAGACTTCTCTTAGTTCTAAAATATTTTGCATTGAAAAGATTCCAGAACTGCAGCATAACAAAGATTGAGAAGAAGATTCCCATTTCATATCCACCCAAGTGAGGTTTAATCTTTTCAATACTCATAAATCCTGTAAAATAGGACTTTAGAGAGTCTAATGTTAATAGCTCATTAACACTGGAAATATCTTTGTGCCATAGAAGTTGCCATAAACCAGCCAATAGTAAGAAGAAGAATAGACCTGTACCAATAATCTGTCCCAACATCTTCTTATCAATAATATGACTATTTGGATTGCGTGGTTTCTCGTTTAATACATTTCTATCCGCAGGAAGTGACGAAAGAGCCATTGCTGCAAATGTATCCATAATAAGATTTACCCAAAGCATCTGAGTGACTGTAAGAGGGGAGTCCAAACCAATGAATGAGCCTAAAAGCACTATCAGACAGGCACATAGATTAATTGTCATCTGGAAAATTATAAACCTTCTGATATTCAAGTAAAGAGAACGTCCCCACATAATCGCTTTATTGATACTTGAAAATGAGTTATCAATAATTGTAATATCACTTGCCTCTTTTGCCCTTGATGTACCATCACCCATTGATAGACCGACTTGTGCTTTACTCAAGGCAGGCGCATCGTTCGTACCATCTCCTGTAACAGCTACAACCTCTCCGTTCGCCTGTAATAGAGTTACAAGTCTCGCCTTATCTTCAGGACGAGCTCTGGAGATAATTTTGAAAGTAGGATCCTTTAAGAGTTTACGTGCATCTTCATCTGACATTGCTGCAAATTCAGGACCTGTAATGGTTTGAGGAGGATCTTCTCTGCTTAATAGACCAATTTGTCGGCCAATCTCATTTGCAGTTCCCGGTGTATCTCCTGTAACAATAATAACTCTAACTCCTGCTCTATCTTTGCAAGTCTCTATTGCCTCTTTCACATCATCACGAATAGGGTCGGCAATACCAACAATACCAAGAAATATCAACTCTCCCTTTTCTCCCGGTATCTCTCTTTGATATGCGAATGCAAGAGTTCTCATTGCCTTACTCTGGTAATCTGAGAGTTTAGTCAGAATATCTTCTTTGCTTCTATTTCCGGCAATCGAATCACACATATCAAGAACAATCTCTGGAGCACCTTTGATAAATCTAATCGGATACTCCTCATCTGATAGTTGAGCAGTACTCTCCATAAATTTAGTGTGAGTGGAGAATGGGACCTGTAATAACAAATTAGCACTTTGTCTAATCTCTTGATAATCAATACCTTGTCCCATTACCCATTTTAAGAGTGCAGATTCGGTAGGATTACCTATTGCCTCAAACTTACCATCTTCATTTTGAGATATTTCTGCTGTGGAATTTATAGAGATATTATTTATAATAATTTTGGATTCAACCTCGCCACCATAGAAATCGTGCTCCATCACACTCATCTGGTTCTTTGTCAGAGTACCTGTCTTGTCCGTACATATTACAGTCGCAGCTCCCATTGTTTCGCAAGCGTGCAACTTTCTGACAAGGTTATTCTCTTTTAACATCCTCCTCATACTCAAAGCTAAGCTCACTGTCACACTCATAGGCAGACCTTCCGGTACAGCTACGACAATAAGAGTGATCGCAATCATTACAGAGGCGAGAATAAATTCGACAATCTCTATAAATGTTAGTCCACCATCAAAACCACCAGTAAAGAAGAAATAGATCAGACGGCCAATTACTATTAATGAGGCAACGATGAAACTTGCTCTTGATATCCACTTACCAAGTTGTGCAAGTTGCTGATTAAGAGGAGTTTGCACATCTGAACCCTCTTGTGTTTGAGCTACACCTTTACCCTCTTCTGTCTCCATACCAATATGTGTAACTCTATATAGTGCATTACCTTCTATAATAGTAGCACCTCTCAAAAGGGCATTGGAAGGATAGGTAGCATCTTTATCAAAATCCTCCTCAATTGTAGTCTTGTTAGCATATAACTCACCTGTAAAGTTTGACTCATCCACACGCAATGATGTAGATTCCAAAAGAATACCATCTGCTGGAATTTCATCTCCACTCTCCAACTTCACAATATCTCCAACAACAACATCAGATTTCTTAATATAGACTAACTTCGGTTTACTATTTTGGTCATCTCTACGATATACCTTTACAGGACGATCATCCTTAACTTTATTTAGAATTTCAAACTCTTTACCAGCTTTAACCTCAAAGATAAAACCAACACCAGTAGCCAGAAGCAGAGCTGTAAGAACTCCAGATGGTTCAAGCAGTATTGACCACCCCTTAGCCATAAAGATAACCTCATAGACTGCCACTAATGTCGAGAAGAAAAAAACAACCAGCAGTACAATAATTATAGGATCTTTAAATTTTTCGAGATATTGTCTCCATAACGGCTCCTTTTCCGGTGGTGGAATAATATTCTTACCAACTCCTGAGACAACCTCCTTGGAGTTATTATAGAGTGCCTCTTCTATATAATTGTTCTTTCTTTTCATATCAAATTCAATATAGTTATCAAAATTTTGAAGTGCGAATTTAGATATTATCAAATTTCAAATAGAAAGAATCCAAACGATTGGAAAATCTATTTTATAGATTCCCGCGACTATCGTCGCAGGAATGACAAAACGTTATTGCAGGCTAAGAAAATTTCGTCATTGCTGTGCGTCAGCACGGCAATCTGTTGAGCATACCGTTGAAACAGATTCCCGAAACAAGTTCGGGAATGACTAAAATGATGTATCAAGTTCGGGAATGACGAAAATGTTGTATCAAGTTCAGCAATGACTAAAATGTTGTATCAAGTTCAGCAATGATGTGGAGGTTATTATAGTAGATTAGCCCACAAAGCACTCTTTTCCAAGGAAATAGGTTGAGAGTGATCATCCTCAATAATGTGAACCAAATTTTTATCTATTGATATGAAATAGGATTTTGTCTCATTATTGAAGTGGATATTGTAAATCTCCTTATTGGCAAGATGTGAAACTTCTGAAAAACCATTATTTATATAGTTTTTCAATGTGCTTCTATACTTGATAATAGTGGAAATATAGTTAAGGAAGCCCTCTTTTTCCATCTTTTTAGTGGAGATATTATCATAGATGATTATTAGATTATATATCAGTTTTGACCAATCTGTATCTAACTTAATAAGCTCAAAAAGATAATCAGAAACACTCCAGTTTGACTCTGGCTGAGAGTTATAAATATATTCCAGGGCTCTATCGAAAGATTGTTGCGACACGCCACTGACACCATACTTTAAAAGCAGGATATATAACGCCTTCGCTTGAGGTGCAGATTCAAATTTCAACTTATATGAATTTAAATCCTTAAGAATAAAGTTATATTTCTGATCTATTATAAGTGAACTTATTATATGTGATTCTGAACTCAAATAGTCATAAAGAATCTTATAATAACCCTCGTATGAGAGGAGACACGTTGGTTTAGCAATAAGGTTTACAAATTGCAAGATATGACTCTTCTGGTCACTACTCATATCGATACATAGAAAATCTACACATCTATTTATTCTACTATCATCATCAAGCAAATATCCATCGTGAATCTTAACCATCAGAAATGAATTGAATGGCAGAATCTCAGGGTAAATTTTATATGAAGAGGTTATTACCTTGTAGAAAGTTTCAGAGTTCATATTGCGAAGAATATTGCTCAAATTGGATATTTTAGATTTATCTCCAGCTGGAACAATATACTCCATAGAGCGACGCAAAAGGTTTAGTTTATTGTTATTATCATTCAATGAATCCCAATGACTACTCAACTCCTCTACGACATTAGGCAGGTAGAACAATTGGAGACCAACCTCATTTAACGCTTTGGTTATCAACAGATTATCAAATATATCATCAAAAATAACAAGGCCATTATTATCTCTGTCAATAATATTTTTCTCTAAATAAATAATCTGACGAGAAGAGACCTCAGACTCCACACCAACTGCTGAAACTATATGTGTCCATTGAGATGAGTCGTCCGTCAGTGAAAGTTTGATAGCTGCAATCATTCGACTCTCTCTGCTATCAACATCGTTGTCTGCTCCAACTATAGAGGATAATAATTCAATAACATCATTTCTTGTAGATTGATCCAAGAGTTTCAAAGTAGAGATCGCCTGTTGGAAAGAGATATAGTGAACAAGAGTCATATCTTCGTCGGTAATCTCGCAAGAATCCTGTAGGTCATTCAGCACAGAGACCTCATTGAGATGTATCTGCTTATCTGCCTTTACAATATCTAAAGCAAGTTTGAAAAGTGCCCTTTTTTGAACACTATTCAAATCTAATCTATTCTCCTTTGATCTCTCTTTTTTCATTATAAATCAAATATCTGACAACTATGAGCAATATCAGTTATAACTTTGAGAGAAATTTCTCAACATTTACAATGAATCTGATATGGGTGGCTTTGCCAATAACTCCTTTTGAGTCGTTAGCAGAAACTTCAAATGTAAGCTTTGCACCTGACTGCTCAATTAGTTGGGCTGTAGCAGAAATCTCTTCGCCGATAGGTGAGGGGCGTAGATGTGTTGCATCAATTTTACCTCCTACAGTGGTCTCACCCTCTTTCAAAAGTTGTTTTGCTGCCATCATTGCGGCATTCTCCATAAGTGCAACCATAGCAGGTGTTGCAAATACTTGCAAATCTCCTGATCCCATAGTTTCAGCAACATTTTCAGCTGATACAATTACCTTGGAAGTAAATGTGTAATCCATTGTAACTCAATTAATTAATAATTATATTTACTCCACAACAAACCCAATTTTTTGCGAATTTCATTCTCCTTAGGGTTGTTGCCGGGCTCATAAAGTTTTAGATTTTTATATCTATCAGGCAGAAACTCCTGATCTACAAAATTGCCCTCAAAACTGTGTGCATATTTATAATCTTTGGCATAGCCGAGCTCCTTCATCAGGGATGTTGGAGCATTGCGAAGGTGTAGGGGAACAGGGGCTTGTGTTCCCTCCTTAGCAATCAAGTCAAGGGCATTATTTATAGCCATATAGGCACTATTGCTCTTTGGCGAGGTTGCTAAATATATACAGGTCTCAGCAAGGATGATTCGAGCTTCTGGCATTCCAATTTTATGAACTGCATCAAAGCAGGATTGTGCCAGAAGAAGTGCATTAGGATTTGCCAAACCAACATCTTCAGATGCCAGAATAATCATTCTGCGAGCAATGAATAGGGGATCTTCGCCCCCTGCAAGCATTCGTGCCATCCAATAGATTGCTCCATTGGGATCAGAACCACGCATACTCTTTATAAATGCAGAGATTAGATCGTAGTGTTGCTCACCGTTTTTATCATAAAGTGCAATATTCTCCTGAAGACGCTCTGTTACAATCTCATTAGTGATTGTGATTTCGCTCTTATCATCAAAGGAATTAATGATTATCTCTATGATATTCAACAACTTACGTGCATCTCCACCTGAAAAACGGAAAAGTGCCTCTTTCTCTAACACATTGATATTCAACTCTTTAAGAGTACTATCTTTAGTCAGAGCTCTTGTTAATAATTTATCTAAATCATTGACTTCCAACGATTTAAGGACAAATACCTGACATCTGGAAAGAAGCGGTGTAATAACCTCAAACGAGGGGTTTTCAGTAGTTGCACCAATTAAGGTAATTATTCCACTTTCGACAGCTCCTAATAGTGCATCTTGTTGAGATTTATTGAATCTGTGGATCTCATCAATAAAAAGAATGGGTGAGGCCTGCGCAAAGAGCATATTATTCTTGGCCTTGTCAATAACTTCACGAACATCCTTAACACCTGAACTGATTGCCGAAAGTGTAAAAAATTCTCTCTCTAAATTAGAGGCAATAATCCTGGCGAGAGTTGTCTTGCCAATTCCCGGAGGACCCCAAAGAATCATTGAGGAAATATTTCCTGACTCAATCATTCTGCGAAGTACCGAACCATTGCCAACGAGATGTTGCTGACCAACATACTCATCAAGCGACTTCGGTCTCATTCGCTCAGGGAGTGGGATAAGAGGATTTGCATTCATTCAGAGAGAGAATCCTAATTTACCAATTTAACATAATATAAATTATATCAAAAATACTATTTCTTAGATTTTGCCTGTTTAGCTCCATCCATTTCAAGTGATGATAGATAGAAAGTCAAACAAGCTGTACCATCCATAGTTGGCTCATTTGTTGAGTAGTCACCAATTGCATCGTGATAAACCATTAGATCTGGTTGGAAACGTGCGTAATCTTCACCAGGTCTGTTAGGAATACCTTCCATATTTACACCTTCCAAATGTTTGAAAATATTTGCGTAAACAGGACCGTCAACCAATCCACCAACTGTAGTACCCTTACCTGCATTCAAATATGATGAGTGTGGTTGTGTTGGATAGTCTCCGTGTTTAGGAAGCTCAACAATCATACTTGTACCCCAAGGATTGCAACCAAATAACCAGTCACGAAGACTTGCTTCCATCTCCGCGTATCTATTATCACCTGTTAACTCTCTATAAAGTCTGCATTGTGTAAGCATTGCTGTTGTAAGGTTGTTTGAACACCAGATATAAGGAATACCGTGTAGATATGGACTCTCAACTGCCTTTTCGTAAGTTCTGTGAATACCTGTACGCATATTTCTAACAAATTCACTCTTTACGCGATCGTTGCCAAGTTGTGCAAGATGGTAGTGTCCCATATTCATAAATGGATACCATTGATAGTGTCTTGCACTGTCTGCTCCCATCCAAGGTGTAACCGGCTCTCTACGAGCATATTCAATTGCTTGTTCAAGATATTTCTTGTCACCTGTCATTTGATAAAGTTCCATTGCACCAAGCTCCATATCATCTACCCAGTTATCCTCTTCATAGATGTAAGGTGCTAATACTGAGGCAGTTTGGTGGTTACCTGGTTTGTCAATACCAACTTGGTAAGCAGCTTCTGCTTTCGAACCGATAAGATCTGCAAATTCTGGATAGAATGGCTCAAGTATTCTTGATCCTAAAGCGAAACAAGAGGCAAATTTACCTGCTGTACTTGCTGCTCCTGTTGTTTTGTTCATAAATGTACCTTGAATTTGTGGCTCACCACTACAGAAATATACAGGTCTTCCCATTCCTGGACCATATCCATAATCTACTTTACACTCATTTGGAAGACGCATACCTGCGTGGTCACGGTCGTCAGCAATCTGGTTGTAAAGTTCACCTGGCTCAGGATTCATCTTATTCAACCAATCAAGACCCCATTTAATTTCATCAATGATATCAGGAATACCGTTAGCACCTTTGTGGCCATTTGCATCGTACTCATCACCAAATGCTTCAGGATTTTGTTGATAAGCAAACATCATTTGATAAATAGCATTTGCTGATGTTGTAGTGTATTGAAGATAGTCAGTAGCATCGTGCCAACCACCTGTAACGTCAATGTGTTGACCTGTTTTTGTTGGGTGATAAAGGATATATCCGTCGTGAGTGTGGCAACTATCTTGAATGTGAGGATTGTAACCACATCTTTGTTGACGCATATAATTTAATAAGAAGTCAGCTGTACCATCATAAACTGATGTGTTGATTGGGAATACAGGAGATTTAGCATCACCTGCTTTAATATAATATTCTCCACTCTTCTCAAACTCAGTAAAATTTAGGCGATATGTGCTATTCATTGTGCCATATTTCCCTGTTGACTGAACATTTTTAATGGTCTTAACCTTTTTTCCAGTTTTGGCATCAATTAATTGGAATTTTGAAAGATTCACTGGCTCTTCACTAATGAATACCGCCACCTTTATAGATTGTGGAAGGTATCCAAGTTGATTAATTCTAACCCATTGACCGGCAAAGGCCATTGATGCACTGAAAAGCATCATTACTGCGAATGCGAAAAATTTTTTCATCTCTAAATCAATCTTGTATTTAAATAAGTATTAATAGTCCCTTAAATAGCACCAAAATGGGGATACTAAATATATGTTCGTCCAAAAATACTAATTATTTTGTTATTTTTGCCCTATGAATTACAATCCTTTTGAAATTTGTTTCAATAAGTTTTAATTAAAAATGAAAAGAAAAAATAAAATTGTCTTGTACAATGTTGAAATAGAGTCTGTTGCAGCTGAGGGAAATGCTCTTGCGAGAGTTGATGGAAAGGTACTTTTTGTACCACATTGCATTCCCGGTGATGTTGTAGATGTGAGATTGACACGCAAAAGAAGCGGTTATATGGAGGGTATGGTTGTTAATATGGTTAAACCATCTCCTTTGCGTCTGGAACCTTTCTGTAGCCATTATGGAACTTGTGGTGGCTGTAAATGGCAGGCACTTCCATATAAAATGCAATTAGAGTATAAGCAACAACAGGTAGAAGATCAACTTCGCAGGATTGGCCACTTGGAATTACCAGAACTATCCCCTATTCTGGGCTCTGAAAAGAGTGAGTTCTATAGAAATAAGTTGGAATTCACATTCTCGAATCGTCGTTGGATTGAGCGTGATGAGGAGCCGGATAACTTGACTACACAACAGTGGATGGGATTAGGTTTTCACATTGGTGGATTCTTTGATAAAGTATTGGATATCAAGAAGTGCTATCTGCAACCTGAACCATCAAATGAGATAAGAAACTTCATTAGAGAGTTCGCTTTTGACCACGGTTATAGCTTCTATGATCTTCGTGCTAACCAGGGATTTTTAAGGACAATGATTGTAAGAACATCATCTACAGGTGAGGTTATGTTGATTGTTGTATTTGGTGAAGAGAATAAAGAGCAACGTGAAGAATTACTTCAAGCAATAAAGTCTAACTTCCCTATTATCACATCATTATATTATGTTATTAACCTAAAATGTAATGATACTATTTCTGATCAAAAGTGTATTCTTTATAGTGGAAACGAAGCTATTTTTGAAGAGATGGAGGATCTTAAATTCAAAATAGGTCCTAAATCATTTTATCAGACAAATTCCGACCAGGCATATAGACTTTATAGCGTAGTTCGTGATTATGCAAAGAGAGTCATTCCGCAAGATGGAGAAAAACCTGTAATTTATGACCTATATACAGGAACAGGCACTATTGCCCTTTTCTTATCAAAATTGGCGTCAAAAGTTGTGGGTGTTGAGTATGTTCCTGAGGCAATTGAAGATGCCAAAAACAATGCCCGTTTCAATGGCATTGAGAACTCAAAATTCTATGCCGGTGATATGAAAGATGTACTGAATGAGGAGTTCATTAAAGAGAATGGAAAACCTGATTTAGTAGTACTTGATCCTCCTCGTGCAGGTATCCACCCTGATGTTGCCAAGGTGCTTATGGAGGCCTACCCTACTAATATAATTTATGTGAGTTGTAACCCTGCATCACAAGCCAGAGACCTTGCAATTTTCTCATCATTGTATAGCATCGAAGCTGTTCAACCAGTAGATATGTTCCCTCACACTCATCACGTGGAAAATGTGGTGCTTTTGAAGAAAAAATAGTAAAAAATATCCATTTTTGGATTAAAATAATACTTAACAAAAATGTTTCAAGACTTGAATATCAATACAATATGCGCATTAGCGACTCCTCAGGGATCAGGAGCTATCGCAGTGGTAAGAATTAGCGGAAAAGATGCAATTCCAATCGTCTCTTCCATCTTTAAATCTAAAAAAGGCATCAAGTTAGAGGAGGCAAAAGGGTACTCCCTACTCTATGGTGATATCATAAAAGATGGTCAATTATTGGATGAAGTTTTAGTCTCGCTATATCGTTCACCTGCCTCTTACACAGGGGAAGATTGTGTTGAAATCTCTTGTCACGGCTCATCATATATTACCTCACAAATTGTGATGCTGCTTCTGGAAAATGGAGCAAAACTTGCAGAGCCAGGAGAGTTCACAAAGCGTGCATTTATGAATGGTAAAATGGACTTGGCTCAGGCCGAATCTGTTGCCGATCTGATTGCCTCTGAGACCTCATCTGCACATCGCGTTGCAATGCAGCAAATGAAAGGTGGATTCTCAAATGAGTTGAAGAGTATGCGAGAAAGTCTGGTAGATATTGTTGCACTTATGGAGCTTGAGCTAGACTTTAGCGAAGAGGATGTTGAGTTTGCTGACCGTAGCAGATTGCGTTCTCTCCTATCCGATGTTATTGCACACAATGAGAAACTTATTTCAAGTTTTAGTTTAGGTAATGCCATCAAAAACGGTGTACCTGTGGCAATTGTGGGGGCAACTAATACTGGGAAAAGTACTCTTTTAAATGCCATTTTAGGAGAAGAGAGAGCAATCGTATCTTCAATCCACGGAACAACTCGCGACTCAATCGAGGATACTATAAATCTGAATGGAATACTATTTAGATTTATTGATACAGCAGGTATTCGCTCTACCGGAGAGACTATCGAAATGATAGGCATTGAACGTACATATTCAAAAATCAAACAGGCATCTGTGGTAATAATGATGCTCGATGCAACTCGTCCAGAGTACTTCGATGACTCTATAATTAATTTAAGTAAAAGAATAGATAATAGTACGCAAAACGTTGTGGTTCTGCTAAATAAGATTGATGCAATAGACTCTGACGAATCACTTGCTGTAGAGGAAAATGGAGTTGCTTTGAAACGTCACAAATATAGCAAAGATGAGTTGTTGAAGATGGTAGATGATGTTGTAAAAGAGGCAGGACTCTCCCCTATCGCAACTATCCCTATTTCGGCTAAATCAAATCTCGGACTTGAGACTTTGAGAGATGTTTTGGTTGATTCGCAGAAGGAACTTGCATACTCAGCAAATCGCACTTTGGTAACAAACTTGCGCCACTGGGAAGCTCTGAAAGATGCCAACAATGCTCTATATCGTGTAGAAGATGGCCTTAACACTTCAATCCCAACCGATCTCGTTGCCCAAGACATCCGCGAAGCCCTCTACCACCTCGGTTCAATTGTCGGCGAAGTCTCCACCGACGAAATTTTAGGAAATATTTTCGGGAGGTTTTGTATCGGGAAATAAGTAGTTGATTATTAAATAGTTAAATCAAATATAAATGATTAATATAGCACTCTTTACGGGTGCTATTTTTATTTGTGCAAGCATCGTTGTTAATCGTTGCTAAGCCTTTTTACGCCTGTTTTTGTACCTCCTGTGTACCTCGCAAACCGAAGTGCGAAATTTCATTGGCCAGATGACGGAGAAGTTGGTACGCATTGGTACGTTGTGGTACGCGATGAAACAGATTTGGCGAACTAAAAAGAGAATTAAAATGGCTAGTAACATTGACATTCAGAAGAAATGCGAGTGGTGCGGCGTTATTTTTACCGCACACAAAACCTCTACTGCCTACTGTTCTCACAGGTGTGCAAACCTTGCATACAAGGAGAGAATAAGGAAAAAGAGAGTACAAGAGTTTCAACTCAAATTTGATGAAGAGGCAAAACCTCATTCTGAAAAGGAGTTCTTAGCACCAACCGAAGTGTCGGCATTATTAGGTGTCGGGAGAACTTCAATCTACCGTTACATTGCTTGAGACATAGTATTTCTTATTTCTCGCTGAAAACAAACGACTTACAGAACTTAAATTTGTTACAGGTAACGATTTAGAAACGAGCTAAGTTCCCTT